>JBKGYA010000025.1:0-17877 GCA_046546335.1 Thiohalospira sp.
ATCCTTGTCGGCCATCGCGCCGAAGACGAGGTGCAACTCGTCGTACTCGAACGTTTCGAGCGTCGCGGCCGTTTCCGCACAGCTTCCGGGGTTGTGCGCGCCGTCGAGGACGACGAGCGCCGCCCGATCCATCACCTCGAACCGGCCCGGCCAGTGGGCGTTTCGCAGGCCGCGCTCGACGTCGGCCCGGCCGACATCGACGCCCAGGACGTCGGCGACCTGCCACACGAGCGCCGCGGCGATACCGGCGAGGTGCGCGGCCATCTGGCGCGGATCATCGACCAGCTCCGCCGCCAAGGCGAAGTTGTGGTCGCGCACCAGGGTGTCCAGGGTCGCTACCTGCGCCCCCTCCAGGGCCGCCTTGCGCAGGCGGTGACCCAGCAGGGGCTGCTCCTTGCGCGGGTGGGCCCCCACCAGCAGCGCGGCATCGAGCCGCTCGATCTCGGTAATGGGCCGCCCCAGGCCGGGATAGAGCGGGGCCTGCGCATCATCCGAGAAGTCCTGCTGCCGCAGCCGGTGGTCGACGCTGCCGCTGCCCAGCCCCCGGGTCAGCTTCTGGGCGAGGAAGGCCTCCTCCAGGGTCGCCGAGGGCGAGACCAGGGTGGTAAGCGCCTCGCCGCCGTGTTCTGTGAGCGTGCCGCCGAGCTTGCTGGCCACCGCCTCCAGCGCCGTATTCCAGTCCACCGCCTCCAGTTCGCCGTCGGCGTTGCGGACCAACGGCCGGGTGACCCGGTCCTCGTGGTCGAGGCCGGTGTAGCTGAACCGCTCGCGGTCGGCGATCCAGGTCTCGTTCACCGCCTCGTTCTCCCGCGGCAGTACGCGCATCACCTCGTGGCGCAGCGTCTCCACCGTGATATTGGCCCCGACCCCGTCATGAGGTGCGATGGTCGGGTGGTCGGCCAGCTCCCAGGGCCGGGCGTTGAAGCGGAAGGGCTTGGAGGTGAGCGCCCCCACCGGGCAGAGGTCGATGACGTTGCCGGAGAGCTCGGAATCGACGCTCTTCTCGATGTAGGTCCCGATCTCCATGTGCTCGCCCCGACCGGTGGCGCCGAGCTCGCGGATCCCGGCGATCTCCTGGCCGAAGCGGACGCAGCGGGTGCAGTGGATGCACCGGGTCATGTCGGTGGCGATGAGGGGGCCGATGTCCTGGTCCTCCACCACGCGCTTGCCCTCGGTGAAGCGCGACACCCCCTTGCCGTAGCCCATGGCCATTTCCTGGAGGTCGCACTCACCGCCCTGGTCGCAGATGGGGCAGTCCAGGGGGTGGTTGATGAGCAGGAACTCCATCACCCCCTTCTGCGCCGACAGCGCCTTGGTGGAATCCGTGTGGACCTTCATGCCGTCGGTGACCGGCGTGGCACAGGCCGGCAGCGGCTTGGCCGCCTTCTCCACCTCCACCAGGCACATCCGGCAGTTGGCCGCCACGGAGAGCTTCTTGTGGTAGCAGAAGCGCGGGATATTGATCCCCGCCTCGTCGGCCGCCTCGATGAGCATCTGGCCGTCGCGGGCCTCGATGGGCGTACCGTTGATCTCGATGTTCACCATGGTCTCGTCCCGTTGGCTGGCCGTCAGGAGGCGGCCACCATGCACTGTTTGTGGTCCACGTGGTACTGGAACTCGTCCCGGAAGTGGTCGACGAAGCTCATTACCGGCATGGCGGCGGCGTCACCCAGACCGCAGATGGTATGGCCGGCGATGCGGCCGGAGACGTCGGAGAGCAGGTCCAGGTCCTCCTGCTTCCCCTTGCCGTTCTCGATCCGGCTGACCACGCGATAGAGCCAGCCGGTGCCCTCGCGGCAGGGGGTGCACTGGCCGCAGGACTCCTCGTAGTAGAAGTAGGAGATCCGCTCCAGCGCCCGGACCATGCAGGTGGAATCGTCCATGACGATGACCGAGCCGGCGCCGAGCATGGTCCCCGCCTTGCCCAGGGAGTCGTAGTCCATGTCGCAGTCCATGATGACGTCGGCCGGCACCACCGGCGTGGAGGTGCCGCCGGGGATCACGGCCTTGAGCCTGTGGCCGTCGCGGATCCCGCCGGCCATCTCCAGGAGCTCGGCGAAGGGCGTCCCCATGGGGACCTCGTAGTTCCCCGGCCGCTTCACGTGGCCGGAGACCGAGAAGATCTTGGTGCCGCCGTTGTTGGGCTTGCCCAGGTTGTGGAACCACTCCCCGCCGTTCTGGAGGATCATGGGGATGGAGGTCAGCGACTCGGTGTTGTTGATGGTGGTCGGTCGACCGAAGACGCCGTAGCTCGCCGGGAAGGGCGGCTTGAAGCGCGGCTGCCCCTTCTTGCCCTCGATGGACTCCAGCAGCGCCGTCTCCTCGCCGCAGATGTAGGCGCCGTAGCCGCGATGGTTGTGGACCATGAAGTCGAAGCCGCTGCCGAAGAGGTTCTCCCCCAGGAAGCCGGCCTCCACCGCCTCGGCGATGGCGCGCTCCATGCTCTCGTAGGGCTCGTAGAACTCCCCGCGCATGTAGTTCCAGCCCGTATTGGCCCCCAGGGTATAACCGGCGATGGCCATCCCCTCCAGGAGCTGGTGCGGGTTGTAGCGCATGATGTCCCGGTCCTTGAAGGTCCCGGGCTCGCCCTCGTCGGAGTTGCAGACGATGTACTTCTGCCCCGGGGCATTGCGCGGCATGAAGCTCCACTTCAGCCCCGTGGGGAAGCCGGCACCGCCCCGCCCGCGCAGGGCGGAGGCCTTGAGCTCGGCGATGATGTCGTCGGGGGACATCTGCTCGGTGAGGACCTTCCTGAGGACCTCGTACCCACCGAGCTTGCGGTAGGTCTCGAGGCTCGCCGGATTCTCCTCACCCAGCGTCCGGAAACAGACTTCGTTGGCCATCTCTCACTCCACTCGCCGGACGGGCCGGCGACTGCCGGCGCGCACTACCGCGCCCTCAGTCGAGGCTGTCGAGGATCGAATCCACCCTGTCGGGGGTGAGGTTCTCGTAGTAGTCATGGTCGATGAGGCACATGGGCGCGCCGCTGCACGCCCCCAGGCACTCCACCTCCTTGAGGGTGAAGCGGCCGTCGGCGGTGGTCTCGCCGAAATCGATGCCCAGGCGGCCCTTGAGGTGCTCGGCGATCCCGCTGGAGCCGCACAGCATGCAGGAGATATTGGTGCACAGGCTGATCTTGTGCCGGCCCACCGGCTGCAGGTCGTACATGGTGTAGAAGGTGGCGACCTCGAAGGCCTTGATGGGCTCCAGATCGAGGTACTCGGCCACGGCCTCCACCAGCTCCTCGCTGAGCCAGCCGCCGTTCTGCTCCTGGGCGATCTCCAGGCACGCCATGAGCGCGCCCTGCTTCCAGTCCGCCGGATACTTCGCGATCCAGCGGTCCATGGCCTCGCGCGAGGCCGGCGTGATGAGGTCCAGCTTGCTCTCGGCGCTCACCGGTCCACCTCCCCGAAGACGATGTCCTGGGTCCCGATGAGCGTCACCACGTCCGCCAGCATGTGGCCGCGCGCCATCTCGTCCAGGGCGGAGAGGTGGACGAAGCCGGGCGCGCGGATCTTCAGCCGGTAGGGCTTGTTGGCGCCATCCGAGACCAGATAGATCCCGAATTCCCCCTTGGGGTGTTCCACCGCGGCGTAGGCCTCCCCCTCGGGGACGGCGTAGCCCTCGGTGAAGAGCTTGAAGTGGTGGATGAGGGCCTCCATGTCGCCCTTCATCTCCTCCCGGCGCGGCGGCGTGACCTTGTGGTCGTCCAGCATCACCGGGCCGGGGTTGTTCCGGAGCCACTCCACGCACTGCTTGATGATGCGGTTGGACTGGCGCATCTCCTCCACGCGGACCAGATAGCGGTCGTAGCTGTCGCCGTTGGTCCCCACGGGGATGTCGAAATCGAGCTGGTCGTAGACCTCGTAGGGCTGCTGCTTGCGCAGGTCCCAGTTGATCCCGGAGCCGCGCAGCATGGGGCCGGTAAAGCCGAGCTGCTTGGCGCGCTCCGGCGAGACGATGCCGATGTCCACGGTCCGCTGCTTCCAGATCCGGTTCTCGGTGAGCAGCGTCTCGTACTCGTCCACGCGCTGGTCGAAGCGCTCGCTAAAGGCCTCGATGAAGTCGAGCAGCGAGCCCTGCCGGCTCTCGTTGAGCGCCGCGACCTCGGCGTCGTTGTGCCACTTGGAGGCCTCGTACTTGGGCATCCGGTCGGGGAGGTCGCGATAGACGCCCCCCGGCCGGTAGTAGGCGGCGTGCATCCGCGCCCCGGAGACCGCCTCGTAGCAGTCCATGAGATCCTCGCGCTCGCGGAAGCAGTAGAGGAAGACGCTCATGGCCCCGATATCCAGGCCGTGGGCCCCGAGCCACATGAGGTGGTTCAGGATCCGGGTGATCTCGTCGAACATCACCCGGATGTACTGCGCCCGGATGGGCGGCGTGATCCCGGTGAGCTTCTCGATGGCCATCACGTAGGCGTGCTCGTTGGCCATCATGGAGACGTAGTCCAGCCGGTCCATGTAGGGGACGGTGTGGTTGAACGGCTTGGACTCCGCGAGCTTCTCCGTGGCGCGGTGGAGCAGCCCGATGTGCGGGTCCGCGCGCTCCACCGTCTCGCCGTCCATCTCCAGCACCAGGCGCAGGACGCCGTGCGCGGCCGGGTGCTGGGGACCGAAGTTCAGGGTGTAGTTGCGGATTTCGGGCATCAGCTCGCCCCCTCCTCGTCGGTGCGGCCGGCGTACCGGTGGTCATCGCGAATGGTACGCGGCACCGTCACCCGCGGCTCGATGGAGACCGGCTCGTAGACCACCCGCCCGAGGTCCTCGTCGTAGCGCATCTCGACGGTGCCGATGAGCGGGAAGTCCTTGCGGAAGGGATGGCCCACGAAGCCGTAGTCGGTGAGGATGCGCCGGAGGTCGGGATGGCCGTCGAAGATGATGCCGTAGAGGTCGAAGGCCTCGCGCTCGAACCAGTTGGCCGCCGACCAGATGGAGACCACCGAGTCCACCAGCGGCATCTCGTCGTCCACGAAGCAGCGGACCCGCAGCCGACGATTGTGGGAGAGCGACAGCAGGTGGTAGACCACGGCGAAGCGCGGCCCCTGCCAGCGCCCCTCCTGCTCCTCGGCACTGTCGCCGGTGCCGTAGGTGGAATAATCGATCCCGCAGAGGTCGATGAGCTGCTCGAAGGCGAAGACGCCCTCGTCCCGGAGCCGCCGCAGCCCCTCGAAGAGTTCGGTGCGCGGCAGGGTCAGGGTGACCTCGTCGCGCTCCACGGACACCTCGTTCCCCTCCCCGGGGAAGTGGTGGCGCAGCTGGCCCTCCAGTCGCTGAATCTCGCTGTTCATGTCGCCCCCGCCCTAGCGCGCGATGGTATTGGTGCGCTTGATCTTGTTGCGCAGCTGCATGACGCCGTAGAGCAGCGCCTCCGCCGTGGGCGGACAGCCGGGCACGTAGATGTCCACCGGGACGATGCGATCGCAGCCGCGGGTCACCGAGTAGGAGTAGTGGTAGTAGCCACCGCCGTTGGCGCAGGACCCCATGGAGATGACCCAGCGCGGCTCGGGCATCTGGTCGTAGACCTTGCGCAGCGCCGGCGCCATCTTGTTGACCAGCGTCCCGGCGACGATCATCACGTCCGACTGGCGCGGGCTGGGGCGGAAGAGCATGCCGAAGCGGTCCATGTCGTAGCGCGCCGCCCCGGCGTGCATCATCTCCACCGCGCAGCAGGCCAGCCCGAAGGTCATGGGCCAGAGGGAACCGGTGCGGGCCCAGTTGACGAGCTTGTCCACCGAGGTGGTGACAACACCCTTCTCAAGAACGCCTTCTATTCCCATTCCAGGGCCCCCTTCTTCCACTCGTAGGCGAAGCCGACCACCAGGATCCCCAGGAAGACCATCATCGCCGTGAAGCCGAACCAGCCGATCTCCTCGAGCACCACGGCCCAGGGGAAGAGGAAGGCGATCTCCAGATCGAAGATGATGAAGAGGATGGCGACGAGGTAGTAGCGCACATCGAACTTCATGCGCGAGTCCTCGAAGGCCTCGAAGCCACACTCGTAGGGGGAGAGCTTCTCGCTGTCCGGGCGACGCGGCGCGAGCACCATGCCGAGCCCGATCATGATCCCCGCCATCACCACGCCGATGGCGAGGAAGATGAGTATGGGCAGGTAGTTCTCCAGCATGGCTACGCCCTCGTGGTCTGCCGGACAGTCGGGGTGGTAGCCCCGGCGCGTTTCACGAAACGGTCAAGATGGCGAAGCAGTCTAGTGGCGGCGCACACAAACTGTCAACCCTGGCGGAGTCTGATTTTTTCTTATAAAACAGGATTTTACGCGAACCGAAAGGGGGATCTCCCCCGCCGGCACGCGGTCGCGCTACTCCGTGGGCGTGGGCACGTCGGAGGCGCCATCGTCCGGGCGTGGACGTTCCTGCTCATCGGCCGGCACCTGCTGTACCGGATCCTCCTCGTCGGTCACGCTCTTGCGCGAGACCTCCTGAGTGGAGAGGTAGGCAAGGCTCAGGCTGGTGATGAAGAAGATCGTGGCCAGCGCCGCCGTTCCTCGGGTGAGGAACGACGCCGAACCCTGTGCCCCGAAGACCGTCGACGAGGCACCGCTGCCGAAGGCTGCCCCCGCCTCCGCGCCCTTGCCGGTCTGCATCAGGACCAGGGCGATGAGGCCGCCGGTGGCGAGGACGTGGACAGTAATGAGGATGGTGTAGAGCATGCTCGCTCCGGGTTAGCCCGCCGCGCGGCAGATGGTAAGAAACTCGTCGGCATCCAGGGAGGCGCCGCCGATGAGCCCGCCGTCGATGTCCGGCTGGGCCATGAGCTCGGCGGCGTTCGCCCCCTTCATGGAGCCGCCGTAGAGGATCCGCAGGCCCTCGGCGGTGGCCGCATCCCGCGCCGCCACCCGCTGCCGGATGAAGCCGTGCATGGCCTGGGCCTGCTCCGGTGTCGCCGTGTGTCCGGTACCGATGGCCCAGACCGGCTCGTAGGCGATGACGCCGTCGGCCAGGGCGGCGGGACCCACCGCCTCCATGACGGCGTCGAGCTGTTCCCCCACTACCTGCTCGGTGGTGTCGGCCTCGCGCTCGGACAGGGTCTCGCCGATGCAGAGAATGGGCCGAATACCGCCCTCGCGGGCCGCGGCGAACTTGCGCGCCACGGTGGCGTTGTCCTCGCCGTGGAGGGAGCGCCGCTCGGAGTGGCCGACGATGGCGTAGTGGCAGCCGAAGTCCCGCAGCATGGTGACCGAGACGTCGCCGGTGAAGGCGCCCCTGGGCTCGGCGCTCACATCCTGAGCGCCCCAGCGGATGGGAGAGGCCTCCAGCTGGCGCTGGACGTCGGCGAGGTAGACGAAGGGCACGCAGACGGCCACCTCGGTCTGCTGCACGTCCCCGATACCGGCCTTGATGCCGTTGAGAAGCGCCTCGTTACTGGCGCGGTCCCCGTTCATCTTCCAGTTGCCGGCCACCAGCGGCTGTCGCATCCAGACCTCCTCACCATCTGCAAAAACGGCGCAAGCTTACCGCCGCACCGTTCGAAGATCAATTTTCGTCCCCGCCGGCCGCCTCCTCACGGACCACGTGGGCCAGGCGCTCGGCCAGCTCCCGCACCTGCTGGTCATCCTCGCCCTCGACCATGACCCGGACCACCGGCTCGGTCCCGGAGGGCCGCAGGAGCACGCGACCGCAGTCGGCAAGGTCGGCCTCCACCGCTGTCACTGCGTCGTTGATGGTGGGCGAGGCGTGCACATCGATCATCCGCTCCACGCGAACGTTCACCAGCGTCTGGGGGAGCTTGGTCATGCCCTGGCGAAACGAGGCCAGGGTCTCACCCCGTTCCACCAGGGCCGTGAGGACCTGGAGGGCGGCGATGATCCCGTCGCCGCTGGTATTGCGGTCCCGGCAGATGACGTGGCCGGAGGTCTCGCCGCCCAGCAGCCAGTCCTCTTCGGCGAGGAGCTCGCTGACGTAGCGATCGCCGACCTTCGCCCGGCGGAAGGGGATCCCGAGGCCCTGCAGGGCCAGTTCCAGACCGAGGTTGGACATGAGGGTGCCGACCACGCCGCCGGGGAAGCCGCCATTGCCGTGCCGGTGGGCGGCGATGATGTAAAGGAGCTCGTCCCCGTCCACCACTGCGCCGCCGGCGTCCACCATGATGACGCGGTCGCCGTCGCCGTCGAAGGCGATGCCGAGGTCGGCATGTTCCCGGCGTACGGCGTCCTGGAGCGCCTCGGGCCGGGTGGAACCGACCCCCTCGTTGATGTTGAGCCCGTCGGGGTCGACGCCGATGGAGGTCACGCGCGCCCCCAGTTCGCCAAAGACCGCCGGGGCCACCTGGTAGGTTGCCCCGTGGGCGCAGTCGACGACGATGTGCAGCCCCTCGAGGCTCAGGCCGTTGGGGACCGTCCCCTTGCAGAACTCGATGTAGCGGCCCGCGGCATCGGGCACGCGGTAGGCCTTGCCCAGGCTGGCGGAATTGCGGGTGGTCAGCGGCTCATCCAGCAGCGCCTCGATGGCCTCCTCCGTGGCGTCCGGGAGCTTCACCCCCTCGGCGGAGAAGAACTTGATGCCATTGTCGTCGAAGGGGTTGTGGGAGGCGCTGATGACGATCCCGGCCCGGGCCCGCAGGGTCCGGGTGAGATAGGCGATGGCCGGGGTGGGAATGGGGCCCAGGAGGTGGGTATCCAGCCCGGCGGCGGAGAGCCCCGCCTCCAGGGCCGATTCGAACATGTAGCCGGAGATCCGGGTGTCCTTGCCGATGACCACCCGGCCGCCGTGCTCGCCGCCGAGGACCCGGCCGGCCGCCCAGCCCAGGCGGAGCACGAAGTCGGGGGTGATGGGGGGCTGCCCCACGCGACCGCGGATGCCGTCGGTACCGAAATACTTCCTGTCGCCCAAGGCGAACTCCTCCCGTCCGGGTCAGGACGCCTCAGGCGTTGCGTACCGCCTCGATCATCCGCACGGCATCCACCGTGGCCGCGACGTCGTGGGCACGTACGAGGGTCGCGTTCTGCCAGACCGCCAGCGCCGCCAGGGCGAGGCTGCCGGGCAACCGCTCCTCCACGCTCCGTCCGAGGACCTGACCGATCATCGACTTCCTGGAGACCCCGACCAGCATGGGCAGACCCAGGGACTGGAAGCGGTCCAGGTGCTTGAGCAGGGTGAGATTGTGCCCCAGATCCTTGGCAAACCCGAAGCCGGGATCGATCAGGATTCGCTCACGCGGTATGCCGGCCCGCTCGCAGGCGAAGACCCGATCCTCCAGGAACTCCATCACGTCGGTGACGACGTCCTGGTAGAAGGGCTCGTCCTGCATGTTGGTGGGCTCGCCCTGCATGTGCATGACGCAGACCGCCACCTCCAGCTCGGCGGCGGTGGCCAGGGCATCGTCCTGGCGCAGGGAGCGGACATCGTTGATGAGCACCGCACCGGCCCGGACCGCCTCGCGCATCACGGCCGGTTTGCTGGTATCCACCGAGACCGGGCAGCCGAGGCGCTCGACCAGGGCCTGCACCACCGGGACGACCCGCCGCAGCTCCTCCTCTTCCGCCACGGGCTCGGCCCCGGGCCGGGTGGACTCCCCGCCCACGTCGATGACCGTGGCGCCTGCCTCGAGCATGGCCTCGGCGCTGGCAATGGCGGCCCCCAGGTCGGTATGGCGGCCGCCATCGGAGAAGGAGTCCGGGGTGACGTTGAGGATCCCCATGACACCGGGGCGATCCAGGGGCACGCCGGGAACGGGCGATTCGGGCTCGTTCATGGCGTCGAGATGGCCCTCAGTGCTGACCCGCGGGCCCGCCCAGGGGCGGATTGCTGTCCGGCCGCTCCTCGCCGTCGGCATCGCCCTCGTCCTCGGCGGTCTCGCCGGCACCCGACTCGGGCGGCTCGGAGTCCCGCCAGTCGGCCGGCGGACGCGGCGGATTGCCGTTCATGATGTCGTCGATCTGAGCCGAGTCGATGGTCTCGTACTTCATCAGGGCGTCGGCCATGAGGTGAAGCTTGTCCTCGTTCTCCTGCAGGATCCGCGTCGCCCGCTCGTAGTTCTCCTCGACGATGCGGCGAACCTCCTCGTCGATGGCCTGGGCGGTGTCATCGGAGAAGCCCTTGGTCTGGGACATGGGCTGCCCCAGGAAGACCTCGCCCTCCTCCTCACCGTAGCTCAGCGGACCCAGCCGCTCCGAAAGGCCCCACTTGGTGACCATGTTCCGGGCGATCTCGGTGACCTTCTGGATGTCGTTGGAGGCGCCGGTGGTCACCTTCTCGGGCCCGAAGATCAGCTCCTCGGCGATCCGCCCCCCGAAGAGCGAGCAGATCTGGCTCTCCAGGCGCTGCTTGGTGTGGCTGTAGCGGTCCTCCTCCGGCAGGAAGAGGGTCACGCCCAGTGCCCGGCCGCGCGGGATGATGCTCACCTTGTGGATGGGGTCGTGGTCCGGGACCAGCCGGCCGACGATGGCGTGGCCCGACTCGTGGTAGGCGGTGAGCCGCTTCTCGTCCTCGGACATGACCATGGAGCGGCGCTCCGCGCCCATCATGATCTTGTCCTTGGCGCGCTCGAAGTCCTCCATGTGGACCAGCCGCTTGTTGGCCCGGGCGGCGAAGAGCGCCGCCTCGTTGACCAGGTTGGCCAGGTCCGCACCGGAGAAGCCGGGGCAGCCGCGCGCGATGATGGCCGGGTCGACGTCGTCCGCCAGCGGGGTGTGGCGCATGTGGACCCGCAGGATCTGCTCACGCCCGCGCACGTCGGGCAGCGGCACCACCACCTGGCGGTCGAAGCGGCCGGGCCGCAGCAGCGCCGGGTCGAGGACGTCGGGCCGGTTGGTGGCGGCGATGACGATGATGCCCTCGTTGCCCTCGAAGCCATCCATCTCCACCAGGAGCTGGTTCAGGGTCTGCTCGCGCTCGTCGTGCCCGCCCCCGAGGCCGGCCCCGCGGTGGCGGCCCACCGCGTCGATCTCGTCGATGAAGATGATGCAGGGGGCGTGCTTCTTGGCCTGCTCGAACATGTCGCGCACGCGAGAGGCGCCCACTCCCACGAACATCTCCACGAAGTCGGAGCCGGAGATGGAGAAGAAGGGGACCTTGGCCTCACCGGCGATGGCGCGGGCGAGCAGGGTCTTGCCGGTACCCGGCGATCCCACCATGAGGACGCCCTTGGGGATCTTGCCGCCCAGCTTCTGGAACTTGGCCGGGTCCTTGAGGAAGTCCACCAGTTCGACAACCTCCTCCTTGGCCTCGTCGCAGCCGGCGACGTCGCCGAAGGTGACATTGACCTGGTCCTCGCCGAGCATGCGCGCCTTGGACTTGCCGAAGGACATGGCGCCCTTGCCGCCGGCACCGCCGCCACCCTGCATCTGCCGCATGAAGTAGAGCCAGACGGCGATGAGCAGCAGCATGGGGAACCAGCTGATGAAGATCTGCATCAGCAGCGACTGCTCTTCCGGCGGCTTGGACTCGATGGCGACGTCGTTCTGCAGCAGATCGCCGATCAGGCCGGGATCACCGGGATTATAGGTGACGAAATCGCTGCCGCTGTCCAGCTGGCCGCGAATGGTGTCCCCGTCAATGGTGACCTGGTCCACCTGACCCCGGTCCACCTCGTCCAGGAAGCGGGAGTACTCGATCTGCTGGGTCGGCGCCTGCTGGGGGCCGAAGTTGTTGAACACCGACATCAGGATGACGGCGATAACCACCCAGAGGATCACGTTCTTGACGATGTCGTTCAATGGACTGCCTCTTGACTAGCGTGCCCGGCGGCCCGCGCCGGACACCGGTGTTCCAATTCGAGTACGTTACACCACCCGGAAGTCACGGGCCAACACGTAGACTTCGGGGGATCGGGCCCGCGAGGCCTCCGGTTTGCGGGTCTTCACTCGCCGATAACTCGCCTTGAGCCGGGCCATGAAGGGGTCGAACCCCTCGCCCTGGAAGGCCTTGGTGACCAGGCTGCCGCCGGGGCGAAGGACGCGGCCCGCCAGATCCTCGGCGAGCTCCACCAGCTCCATGCTGCGCGGCTGATCCACGGCCTTCATCCCACTCATGTTGGGGGCCATGTCCGAAAGGACAAGGTCCACCGGGCGTTCACCGAGCACCTCCAGGAGCGCCTCCAGGGTCGCCTCCTCCGTGAAGTCGCCTTCCAGGTTCCGCACGCCGGGGATGGGATCCATGGCCAGGCAGTCCAGGGCGACCACCAGGCCGGCCTCCCCGACCCGCTGCACGGCGTACTGGGACCAGGCGCCGGGGGCGGCGCCGAGGTCGACCACCGTCATCCCCGGAGCCAGCAGCTGTTCGCGCTCGTCGAGCTCGGTGAGCTTGTAGGCGGCCCGACCCCGGTAGCCCTCGCTGCGCGCCCGCTGGACCCAGGGGTCGCGCTCGTGCTCGTCCAGCCAGCGGCGGCTCGAGCCCCCTCGCGCCATCAGGACCCCTCGCGCTGGCGGCGCCGGACCCACCAGGCCCGGACCAGCACCCACACCGCGGCGACCAGGGAGAAGGCCGCCAGCCAGGCCGCCTGGGCCCCCGCACCGCTGACCAGCCGATGGATGACCAGCCAGGCCAGCGGGAGCAGGAGGAGGATCAGCCCGAGGTCGCGCTTGACGGCGTTGAAGGGGCTCGGGGCCACTGTCATGCCGCCGGAACCGCGGGTTACACTGTCATCCGTTTGCCTTCGGAGCCCCATTACCCATGCCCCTGAACCCGCGCCAGCGCCAGTTCCTGCGCCGCCAGGCCCATCATCTCAAGCCGGTGGTCACCCTCGGGCAGGCCGGCCTCTCGGAGGCAGTGGCCGCCGAGGCGGATCGCGCCCTCACCGACCATGAACTCATCAAGGTCCGCATCGCGGCCGGCGACCGCGATGCCCGTGCGGCGATGTCCGACGAGCTGGCCCGGCTGACGGCCGCCGAGACCGTCCAGGTCCTCGGCCGGGTGGTCGTCCTCTACCGGGCGCCGGCCGAGGGTGAGCCGAAGATCGCCCTGCCCCGCTAGCCTCACTCGTAACGGACCTCGGCGATCTCGTACTCCTTCACGCCGCCGGGGGTCTCCACGCGGGCGATGTCGCCCTCCTCCTTGCCGATGAGGCCCCGGGCCACCGGGGAGGTCACCGAGATGAGGCCCGATTTGATGTCGGCCTCCTCGTCACCGACGATCTGGTAGGTGAACTCCTCGCCGGTGGCCTCGTCCACCAGGTCCACCGTGGCGCCGAAGACCACCTTGCCGTCGGCCTTCACGGTGGTCGGATCGATGATCTGTGCATCGGCGAGCTTCGACTCCAGCTCCTGGATCCGCCCCTCGATGAAGCCCTGTTGCTCGCGTGCCGCGTGGTACTCGGCGTTCTCCTTGAGGTCGCCGTGCTCGCGCGCCTCGGCGATCGCGTCGATCACCCGGGGGCGGTCCTCGGCCTTGAGCCGATGCAGCTCCTCGCGCAGTTTCTCCGCCCCGCGAACGGTCAGCGGCATCTTCTGTTCACTCATTGGGTCAGCTCCCTGTGCAGTCGCTGCATGCTGTTCACGTCGAAGGGGTCGTTCTGGTGGATGGCGATGGCGGTGGCGTCCGCCCCGGCCAGGGTGGTGGTGTAGGTCACCTTGTGCATCAGCGCCTCCCGCCGGATCTCGTAGGAGTCGGCGATGGCCTGCTTGCCATCCGTGGTATTGATGATGAGCGCGATCTCGTCGTTCTTGATCATGTCGACGATGTGGGGGCGCCCCTCGGTCACCTTGTTCACCACGTCGCACTCCAGGCCGGCCGCCCGCAGCACCTCCGCCGTCCCGCCGGTGGCGACCACGTCGAAACCGCACGCCACCAGCCGCTCCACCACCGGCGGGATGCCCGCCTTGTCCGCCTCACGGACGCTGACGAAGACCCGCCCCTTCCGGGGGAGGTTCACCCCGGCCCCGAGCTGGGCCTTGGCGAAGGCCTCCCCAAAGGTGCGCCCGACGCCCATGACCTCGCCGGTGGACTTCATCTCCGGCCCCAGCAGCGGGTCGACGTTGCGGAACTTGATGAAGGGGAAGACCGCCTCCTTCACCGCGTAGTACTGCGGCACCACCTCACCGGTGATCCCCTGATCGGCCAGGCTGCGGCCGGTCATGCAGCGCGCGGCGATGCTCGCCAGGGGCCGGCCGGTGGCCTTGGCCACGAAGGGGATGGTCCGCGAGGCGCGTGGGTTCACCTCCAGGATGAAGACGTCGTCCCCCTGCACCGCGAACTGGACGTTCATCAACCCCACCACCGAGAGCCCCCGGGCGAGCTTGCGCGTCTCCCGGCGCAGCTCCTCCTGGAGCTCGGCGCTCAGGTGGTAGGGCGGCAGGGAGCAGGCGGAGTCGCCGGAGTGCACCCCGGCCTGCTCGATGTGCTCCATGAGACCGCCGATGACCACCTCTTCGCCGTCACAGACGGCGTCGACGTCCACCTCGGTGGCGTCGTCCAGGAACCGGTCCAGCAGCACCGGCGCCTCGTTGGAGACCTGGACCGCCGCGTCCATGTAGCGCTGCAGCTCCACCTTATTGTAGACGATCTCCATGCCGCGCCCGCCGAGCACGTAGGAGGGGCGGACCACCAGCGGATAGCCGATCTCGTCGGCGAGCTTCTCCGCCTCCTTCTCCGTGCGCGCCGTCCGGTTGGGCGGCTGGCGCAGGTCCAGCTCGTCCAGCAGCTGCTGGAAGCGCTGGCGATCCTCGGCCAGGTCGATGGAGTCGGGCGCCGTCCCGATGATGGGGGCGCCCGCGGCCTCCAGGTCCCGGGCCAGCTTCAGCGGCGTCTGGCCGCCGTACTGGATGACGATCCCCTCGGGCCGTTCCAGGTGCACCAGCTCCAGCACATCCTCCAGGGTCAGCGGCTCGAAGTAGAGCCGGTCGGAGGTGTCGTAGTCCGTGGAGACGGTCTCCGGGTTGCAGTTGACCATGATGGTCTCGTACTCGTCCTCGCGCAGCGCCAGGCTGGCATGGACGCAGCAGTAGTCGAACTCGATCCCCTGGCCGATGCGGTTGGGGCCGCCGCCCAGGACCATGATCTTGGGCCGGTCCGTGGGCTCGGCCTCGCAGGCACGCTCGTAGGTGGAGTACATGTAGGCGGTGGTGGAGGCAAACTCCGCCGCACAGGTATCCACCCGCTTGTAGACCGGCCGCAGCCCCAGCTCCTGGCGGCGCTTGCGCACCGCCGACTCGCGTACCCCGGTGAGCGTCGCCAGCCGGCTGTCGGCGAAACCCAGCCGCTTGAGACGACGCAGGCGCGGTTCATCCAGGGCGTCGAAGCCCTGCTCGCGCACCTCCTCCTCCAGCTGCACCAGGGCCTGGATCTGCTCCAGGAACCAGGGGTCGATACCGGTGGCCTCCTGGGCCTCCTCCCGGCTCATGCCGGCGCGGAAGCCGTCGGCGAGGTACCAGAGGCGCTGGCTGCCGGGGAAGCGGCACTCGTGGCGGATGCGCTCCAGGGCGTCCGGCTCGTCGGTATCCACCCGCTCGGTGAGGCCGTCGGCCCCGGTCTCGAGGCTGCGCAACGCCTTCTGCAGGGACTCGGGGAAGGTCCGGCCGATGGCCATGGCCTCCCCCACCGCCCGCATCTGGGTGTTCAGGCGATCATCGGCCTGGGGGAACTTCTCGAAGGCGAAGCGCGGGATCTTGGTGACCACGTAGTCCAGCGACGGCTCGAAGGAGGCGGGGGTGAGCCGGCCGGTGATGTCGTTGCCCAGCTCGTCCAGGGTGTAGCCCACGGCGAGCTTGGCCGCGATCTTGGCGATGGGGAAGCCGGTGGCCTTGGAGGCCAGCGCCGAGGAGCGCGAGACCCGGGGATTCATCTCGATGACGATCATCCGCCCGGTCTCGGGGTCCACCGCGAACTGGACGTTGGAGCCCCCGGTATCCACGCCGATCTCCCGCAGCACCGCCAGGGAGGCATCGCGCATCACCTGGTACTCCTTGTCGGTGAGGGTCTGCGCCGGGGCCACGGTGATGGAGTCGCCGGTGTGGACCCCCATGGGGTCGAGGTTCTCGATGGAGCAGACGATGATGCAGTTGTCCGCGTGGTCGCGAACCACCTCCATCTCGTACTCCTTCCAGCCGAGGACCGACTCCTCGATGAGCAGCTCGTTGGTCGGCGAGAGCTCCAGGCCGTTCTCGCAGATCTCGACGAACTCCTCCTTGTTGTAGGCGATGCCGCCGCCGGAGCCGCCCAGGGTAAAGGAGGGCCGGATGATGGCGGGGAAGCCGATGCGCGCCTGGACCGCCAGCGCCTCCTCCATGGAGTAGGCAACATCGGACTCCGGGACCTCCAGGCCGATGCGGCGCATGGCCTGGCGGAACTGGTCGCGGTCCTCGGCCATGTCGATGGCGTCCACCGAGGCGCCGATGAGCTCCACCCCGTATTGCGCCAGGAGGCCGTGGCGGTTGAGGTCCAGGGCGCAGTTGAGCGCCGTCTGGCCGCCCATGGTGGGGAGGACGGCATCCGGCCGCTCCTTCTCCAGGATCCGGGCGACGGTGCGCCACTCCACCGGCTCGATGTAGGTCGCGTCGGCCAGGTCCGGGTCGGTCATGATGGTCGCCGGGTTGGAGTTCACCAGGATGACCCGGTAGCCCTCCTCCCGCAGCGCCTTGCACGCCTGGGCGCCGGAGTAGTCGAACTCGCACGCCTGGCCGATGACGATGGGGCCGGCGCCGATGACCAGGATGCTCTCAATGTCGGTACGTTTCGGCATGGGGGTGGCGCTACCTCAGTGGGCACTCCGGGAAGCCCGCATGAGCTCCACGAAGTGGTCGAACAGGGGGCGGACGTCGTGGGGACCGGGGCTCGCCTCGGGGTGGCCCTGGAAGCTGAAGGCCGGGCAGTCGGTGCGCTCGATGCCCTGGAGACTGCCGTCGAAGAGGGAGCGGTGGGTCGCCCGGAGATTGGCCGGCAGGCTCGCCTCGTCGATGGCGAAGCCGTGGTTCTGGCTGGTGATCATCACCCGGCCGGAGGCGATGTCCTGCACCGGGTGGTTGGCCCCGTGGTGGCCGAACTTCATCTTCTCCGAGCGCGCCCCGCTGGCCAGGCCCAGCAACTGGTGACCGAGGCAGATCCCGAACAGCGGCACCTGCCGCTCGATGAGCTCCCGGATGGCCTCGATGGCGTAGTCGCACGGCTCCGGGTCGCCGGGGCCGTTGGAGAGCAGCACCCCGTCGGGCGCCAGCTCCAGGACCTCGGCCACCGGCATCTGCGCCGGCACGACGGTGACCCGGCAGCCGCTCTCGGCGAGCATGCGCAGGATGTTGCGCTTGATGCCGTAGTCGTAGGCGACCACGTGCCAGGGGTAGTGCTCCTCGACGGGATGGGCCGCTTCCGGGTAGCCCTCGCCGTGGCGCCAGGCCTTCTGGACCCACTCGTAGGGCATCTCGGTGGTGGCCTCGGCGGCCAGATCCATGCCGGAGAGGCCGGGGAACTCCCGGGCGGCGGCCACGGCGGCGGCCTCGTCCACCTCGCCGGCCATGAGGCAGCCGCGCTGGGCGCCCTTCTCCCGCAGCAGGCGGGTAAGCTCGCGGGTATCTACCTCGGCGATGGCCACGGTGCCGTGGCGGCGCAGGTAGTCGCCGAGCTCCTCCCGGGAGCGGTGGTTGCTCGCCTCCAGCGGCAGATCGCGGACGATGAGGCCGGCGGCCCGGATGCCGTCGGACTCCTCGTCGTCCTCGTTCACCCCGGTATTGCCGATGTGGGGGTAGGTCAGTGTCACCAGCTGGCGTAGATAGGAGGGATCGGTGAGGATCTCCTGGTAACCGCTCATGGCGGTGTTGAAGACCACCTCGCCGACACTCCGGCCCTCGCTGCCGATGGCAACGCCGTGGAAGATCGTCCCGTCCTCCAGGGCGAGAATGGCAGGCTTTTCCAAGGCAACCCCTCCGGTCTGGACATGCAAAGCGGGAGCACCCCCGGGGGTGCTCCCGCACAGCGTTCCCGTCGATTCGTGAATGGCG
>JBKGYA010000026.1:0-17739 GCA_046546335.1 Thiohalospira sp.
CGCTGCCTCCCACGGCGGCGAGTCGGCCCCGGCCAGCGCGCCCGCCGCCCCGGCGGCAGCCGGCGAGGGCGACGTCACCCCGGCCCCGCGCCCCGAGAACAAGCAGGCCACCCCCTATGCCCGGAAGATCGCCGCCTCCCAGGGGGTGAACCTCAACAACCTCAAGGGGACCGGCCCCGACGGCGTCATCACCGCCGAGGACGTGCGCAACGCCCAGCCGGTGGCGCGGCCCACCGAGACCGCCGAGCAGGTGCCGGCCCACGTCATGCCGGAGATCCAGGTCCCCGGCGACGGCCGCAGCATGACGGCCATGGAGAAGGCGGTGAGCCACTCCATGACCGCCTCGCTGACCATGCCGACCTTCGAGGTCACCCTCCGCGCCAGGCCGGATGCCCTGATCAAGGCGGCCAAGGCCCACGGCGTCTCGGTGACGGTGGCCATCGCCAAGGCGTGCGCCCTGGCCATGCAGAAGCACCCGGCCATGAACTGGGCCTACCAGCCGGTGGACAAGCTGGTGGAACGCGACCAGGTGGACATCGGCATGGCCGTCTCCGCCGACGGCGGCGGCCTGGTGGTGCCGGTGCTGCGCGGCTGCGAGTCGCGCTCCCTGGAGGAGCTCAACGAGTCCTGGGGCGACCTGGTCAACCGCGCCCGCAAGCGCCGGCTGGCGCCGGAGGAGTACGCCAACCCGACCTTCATGGTCTCCAACATGGGCATGCTCGGGGTGGAGTGGTTCACCGCCATCCCCACCCCGGGCACCGCCGGGATCCTGGCCATCGCCGCCGCCGGCGACGAGGGCATGCCGCTGACCATCACCGCCGACCACCGCGTCATCAACGGCGCCCAGGTGGCGGAGTACCTCGGTGAGCTCAAGGGGATCATCGAGAATCCCACCGAGTGGATGGGGCCCACCGGCCCGGCCATCCCCGAGGGAGACTGGGACTACGACGTCCTCGTCATCGGCGGCGGCCCCGGCGGCGAGGACTGCGCCCGGGACCTGGCCGGCCACGGCCTCAGGGTGGCCATGGTCAACGACGCCCCCTATCCCGGTGGCGAGTGCCTGTGGCGCGGCTGCATCCCCTCCAAGGCGTGGCGCGCGGCGGCGGACCGCATGCGCGATCGCGCCCACGACGGCCTGCTGGGCATTCGGGGTACCGACAACGCCAGCCTGGACTGGGAGCAGCTGGAGTCCCACCGCCGCCACGTCCTCGAGGAGCGCGGCGGCATGGCGCTCAAGACCGACAAGGGCGTGAAGATCGACGTCATCCAGGGGCTGGCCAGCTTCGAGACCGACCACCGGGCCTTCATCGATACCTCCGGCAACAGCACCGATCCCCACAACCGCGCCCCGGCGGGTGATGCCTCCGACGGGCGCACGGTCACCTTCGGCGCCGCGGTCATCGCCACCGGCGCGCCGCCCTTCGTGCCGCCCATCCCGGGCGCCCACGAGGGTCTGGAGTCTGGCGGTGTGCGCACCTCCGACACCGTCTGGTCGCTGCCGGAGCCGCCGAAGCGGCTGGGCGTCGTCGGCGGCGGGGCCATCGGCATGGAGATGGCGCAGATCTTCGCCGACTTCGGTGCCGAGGTGACCCTGGTGGAGGGCCAGGACCGGGTCCTGGCCGAGGTGGAGGCCGAGGTGGCCAGGCAGCTCACCGCCGCCCTCAACGAGGAGCCCAACCTCACCCTGCAGACCTCGGTGAAGGTCACCGGGATCCAGGGCGAGCCGGGGAACATGACCCTCACCTGGGCGGATGCCGAGGGCAACGAGTCCTCCATGGCCTGCGACTACGTCATCCTGGCCACCGGCAAGCGGCCGGACCTGGAGCCGCTGGCCCTGGACAACGCCGGGGTGCAGGTGGAAGAGGGCGTCATCAAGGCCGATGCCCGCTGTCGGACCAGTGTCGACCACATCTTCGCCGTGGGCGACGTCATCGGCGGTCTCATGCTCGCCCACACCGCCGGCCAGCAGGGCCGGGTGGCGGCGCAGAACCTCGTCGGCGAGGATGCCCGCTACGACCAGGCCATGGACTCCGGGGTGATCTTCACCCGGCCGGAGGCCGGCTTCGTCGGCCTCTCGGCGGAGCAGGCCAAGGCCGCCGGCATCGATGCCGTGGAGGTGAAGACCCCCATCAACATCGATGCCAAGGCGATGATCACCGGCGAGGAGGTCGGCCTCATCAAGCTGGTGGCGGACAAGGCGACCCACCGGGTCGTCGGCGTCCACCTACTGGCCGACCACACCGACACCCTCATCGGCGAGGCGGTGATGATGGTCAGCGGCCGCATGACCCTGGAGCAGGTGGCCGAGGCCATCCATCCCCACCCGACCCAGACGGAGCTCTTCGGCGAACTCGCCCGGCGGCTGCTCTCCCGCCTGCGGCGGTCCAAGAAGAAGGGCAAGTAGGGGCGCCCGCCGGTAACGGAGGGGAATCCCTCAAGTTCGGTGACGGCCGGCCGCTAAACAGACCGGAAGGGTCACCGGTGCGGCCCGGGTAGCGTCTATGCGTCTGATCGCCACAATCCTGCCGGGGCTGTTGTTCAGCCTGGCCATGACGACCGCCTCTGCGGAGGGGGTGCGGGACTTCCGCGCCTCCCTGAACGAGGCGCGCTGGTCGGTGAGTGGTGACCGTATGTCCTGCCGTCTGACCCAGCGGATCCCCGACTTCGGCCGTGCCGTCTTCACCGCCGGGGCCGGCAACCGCATCCACCTGACCTTCGAGATGGACCGGGACCCCTCCCCCCGGGCGGTCCGTGCCCGGCTCCAGGTCGTGGCGCCGCCGTGGCGCAGCGAGCCGGACCGACCGCTGGATCGGACCACCGTGCGGGCCAACGACCGCAACCTGGTGGTCTTCTCCGGCGAACCGGCGCGGCGCGCCCTGCACGCCCTGGAGGAGGGCCTCTATCCCACCCTGAGCTACGCCTCCATGGACCGCCGCCATCGCGTGGCGGTCTCGGCGGTGAATCTGGCCTCTCGGCTGGAGGACTTCCACACCTGTACCGCCTCCCTCCACCCGGACTCCTTCGAGGATGTGCAGAACCTGCGTGTCCGGTTCGGGGTGGATGAACACCGCCTGGACGCCGAGGCCCGGGCCACCCTGGATCGCCTCCTCGCCTACTGGGAAGTGGACCCCACGGCCGAGTTCGCCGTGCTGGGCGGTTATTCCGATCGCGGGGGGGATTCGGACTACAACGAGGAGCTGGCCCAGCTCCGCGTGGACGCCGTCCACGAGTACCTGGTGGAGAACGGCTTCCCCGACGAACGCATCGTCGACCTGGTCTGGGGCGAGGAACGGCCGGATACCAGCGGCGACGCCCGGTCGCGGGACTCGGGGCGTCGGGTGGAGATCCAGGGGCCGCAGACGCGGGCGGAACAGCGCCGCGTGGAGATCAAGCTCCGCCGGGAGGAGTAGTCCCGTACCCGTACCCGGGCGCTGGCTGCTAGAATGCGGCCCTTCGATTCAGGGCGAACATCCAGCGAGGAGCACCCCCACCCATGACCTCCGAGACCCCCGTGCGCAAGGTGGTCCTGGCCTACTCCGGTGGCCTGGACACCTCCATCATCCTCAAGTGGCTCCAGGACACCTACGGCTGCGAGGTGGTGACCTTCACCGCCGATATCGGCCAGGGCGAGGAGGTGGAGCCGGCGCGCGCCAAGGCGAAGGAGCTCGGCGTGCGCGAGATCCACATCGAGGATCTGCGCGAGGAGTTCGCCCGCGACTACGTCTTCCCCATGATGCGGGGCAACACCCTCTACGAGGGCGAGTACATGCTCGGCACCTCCATCGCGCGGCCGCTCATCGCCCGCCGCCTGGTGGAGATCGCCCGCGCCACCGGGGCCGACGCCATCGCGCACGGCGCCACCGGCAAGGGCAACGACCAGGTCCGCTTCGAGCTGGGCGCCTACGCCCTGGAGCCGGACATCCGGGTCATCGCCCCCTGGCGGGAGTGGGACCTCAACTCCCGGGAGAAGCTGCTCGCCTACGCCGAGCAACACGGCATTCCGGTGGAGGGCAAGCAGCACGGCGGCGGCTCCCCCTACTCCATGGACGCCAATCTGCTGCACATCTCCTACGAGGGCGGCGTGCTGGAGGACCCCTGGGCGGAGCCGGAGGAGGGCATGTGGCGCTGGACCACCGCCCCCGAGCAGGCCCCGGACCAGCCCCTCTACCTGGATATCGCCTTCGAGGGCGGGGACCCGGTGGCGGTGGACGGCGAGCGGCTGCCGCCGGCGGAGCTCATGGAGCACCTCAACCGGGTCGCCGGCGCCCACGGCGTGGGCCGGGATGACCTGGTGGAGAACCGCTACGTCGGCATGAAGTCCCGCGGCTGCTACGAGACGCCGGCGGGGACCGTCCTCCTCAAGGCCCACCGCGCCATGGAGTCGCTCACCCTGGACCGGGAGGTGACCCACCTCAAGGACGAACTCATGCCGCGCTATGCCACCGTCATCTACAACGGCTACTGGTGGTCCCCGGAGCGGCACATGCTCCAGGCCGCCATCGACGCCTCCCAGACCACCGTGAACGGCACCGTCCGGCTCAAGCTCTTCAAGGGCTCGGTGGCGGTGGTGGGCCGCTCCTCGGAGTCCGACAGCCTCTTCGACGAGGCGGTGGCCACCTTCGAGGACGATGCCGGCGCCTACGACCAGAAGGATGCCGAGGGCTTCATCCGTCTCAACGCCCTGCGCCTGCGCACCGCGGCCCGGCGCCACCGCCCCTAGGCCGTTCCGGGAAGCCGCATGAACGCCGTGGGCCGGTCCGGTTCATGAGGCGGCGTCTCCCGCTCCCCCCGATCCGGGCCACGGCGGCCCTGGTCGCCGGGCTCCTGCTGCCCCTGGCCCTGTGGGCAGGGTTTGCCGGGCGCTGGGGCGTGGCCATCCTGGCTCCGCTGCTGGGGGCCGCCATGATCGGCCTGGCCGGCCAGGTGGTGCGTCGGCGCCAGCTGGAGGCGGACCACGCCGAGCTGGCCGCCTATCACGCCCGGACCCAGAGCGAGGCCGCCCGCCACCAGGGCGAGCTGCGCCAGGAGGTGGCCCGGCGGGAGGCCGTGGAGGCGGAGCTGCGGACCAGCCGGGAGCAGCTGCGCCTGGTACTGGCCAATGCGCCGCTGCTCATCTTCACGCTGGACCGGGCGGCCCGGATCACCCTGCTGGAGGGGCAGGGCGCGGAACGCCTCGGCATGGAGACCCGGGGGCTGGTGGGGCAGCCGGTGCGCGCGCTCACCGGCGGCCACGACGTCCTCGACGACGCCGTCGAACGGGCCATGGCCGGCGAGACCCTGTGGGTGAGCACCGACTTCCACGGCGTCCCCTTCGAGTTCCACCATCGCCCCCTGCTGGATGGCGATGGCCGGGTTACCGGCCTGGTCGGGGTCGCCCTGGACATCAGTGAGCGGGGTCAGGTGGAACGGCTCAAGCGCGAGTTCATGGCCTCGGTGACCCACGAGCTGCGCACACCGCTGACCTCCATCCTCGGTGCCCTGGGCCTGCTTTCCGGCGGGGCCATGGGGGAACTCTCCCCCAGTGCCCGGCGGCTGCTGGATATCGCCCGTAGCAACGGCGAGCGGCTGCTCGCCCTGGTCAACGACATCCTGGACTTGGAGAAGGTGGACCGCGGCGAACTGGCCTTCCGCTTTCGCGATGTCGACCTCAACACCCTCCTGCAGCAGGCGGTGGATGCCCACGAGCCCTACGCCGCGCAGTACCGGGCGACCCTGGAGCTCGTACCCGCGCCCGGCGAGCCCTGTGTCCGGGCGGACCCCGACCGTATCCTTCAGGTTCTGGCCAACCTCATCTCCAATGCGGCGAAGCACTCCCCGGAGGGTGGAACGATCCGGGTACTGGCCGAGCCGCGGGGCGAGCGGATCGAGGTCCGGGTGGAGGACGAGGGGCCGGGGATCCCGGAGGCCACACGGAAGCAGCTGTTCCAGCGCTTTACGCCGGCGGCGGCCAGCGGGCGCGGGGGCGGCTCCGGCCTCGGCCTGGCCATCGCCCGGGCCCTGGTGGAGCGCCACGGCGGGCACCTCGACTACGTCAACTACGCCGAGGGCGGGGCCTGTTTCTTTTTTGACCTGTTACGGACCGATCCCCCCTGAGCCCGGTTGTGGCCCCGCTCCCGATGGGCCTACTCTGGCACGCGGCGCCGGTTGGCCCGGCCAGGAGGGGAGCGGGATGGAGTCGGCAACCTTCGAGCGACGGCTGGGACGCTGGATGACGGTGGCCGTTGCCCTCCCGCTCCTCGCCTTCATCGCCTTCTGGGCGGTAGAACTGGGCCGGACGGTGGAGGCGGTGCGCGGGGCGGGGGAGTTCCGCGCCGCTGCCATCGAACTCAGGGCCCTCCACCGGGCCGTGCACGCCCTCCAGGAGGAGCGCAGCACCGCCGCGATCTGGCTGGCCAGTGCCCGGGAGTCCTTCCGCGAACGTCTCGATCCCGCCTTCCGTGCGACGGATACTGCCTATCAGCGGGCCTTCCCGGAGGAGGACGGGCTGGCACCGCCCCCCGCCCTGCTGCGGACCGCGGTGGCCCGCCACCGGATCGGCCTGATGGATGCCCTGGCGACCTACGGAGAGCGCCTGGACGACCTCCTGGAGCGGTTGCGGGAGCGGCGGCTGGCGGCCGCGAGCGGGGCCACCTCGGATTACCTCCTGGCCAGTGAGGCGCTGTTGCAGCTGCGTGAACACGCCGGGCTGGAGCGCGCCCTGGGCGCGGCGGTGCGCGGACGGCGCAACCCCGATCTGGACTGGTTCGCCGAGCTACGCTTCCACCAGCGGGTGCAGGAGATGCAGCGAACCGCCTTCCTGCGCAACGCCCCGGGGTCGCTGGCAAGGCGCCTGGAGGCGCTGGAGACCGACCATCGGCGGAGCCTGGAATCCCGGCGCGTGGGCATGGCCGGGGCCGCGCCGGCCCCCGGTCTGGCCGGCTGGTTCGACCTCAAGGGGCAGCGGCTGTCGGAGCTGCGCCGCCTGGAAGGGGGGCTGCTGGAGGATCTGGAGGGAGTTGCCGCCGCGCGCGTGGAAGGGGCCCGCGAACGGCAGTGGCAGCTGGCCGTCGGCGGGGGAGGCCTGCTGCTGGCGACTGGCCTGGCCGGGGCGGCGGTGATCCGGCGCCAGCTCGGGGCGGTCCGGCGGCGGGAGGAGGACGCCGCCTGGATCGAGCACCTGGCCACCCACGACCCGGTGACGGACCTCCCGGTTCGGCGGACCTTCATCGAGCGGCTGGATGCGCGCCTCGCCGCCGATCCGGCGCGGCGGTGGCAGGTCCTCCTCATCGACCTGGTGCGCTTTACCGAGATCAACCGCACCTTCGGCGAGGCCTTCGGGGATGAGCTGCTGGCGGCGGTGGCTGGCGTCCTGCGTGGCCACGTGCCGGCCCCGGGTCTGGTGGGCCAGCTCTACGGCGACCAGTTCGCCATCGCCCTCCCCGGGGAGGGCGCCGACCCGCGGGCGCTACTGGCACTCTTCGATACCCCCTTCCACGTCCACGGCCGCCACGTCTCCCTGGCGGTGCGGTCGGGTTCTGCAGAGGCGCCGGGGGATGGCGGTTCGGCGCAGGAGCTGGTCCAGGCGGCCGGTCTCGCCCTGGCCTCGGTGCGCAGCCTCGGGCGGGGCTACCGCCATCGCGGCTACACCCGCGCCATGGGGAAGGCCCACGCCCGGCAGCGGGCGCTGGAGGCGGACCTGGAGCGCGCCGTGGAGCGGGAGGAGTTCGAGGTCTGGTATCAGCCCCAGGTGGAGCTGCGTAGCGGTCGGGTCACCGGGCTGGAATCGCTGGTGCGCTGGCGGCACCCGGAGCGCGGCCTGGTGGCCCCCGGGGAGTTCATCCCCTGTGCCGAGGCCAACGGCCTCATCGTCCCCATCGGGGACCAGGTCCTGACCCGGGCCGCCGAACAGCTCCGGCAGTGGGGGGGCGGCCCCCTGGACGGGCTCCCGGTGGCGGTGAATCTCTCCGGGGTCCAGTTCCATCAGGCCGACCTGGTCGACCACCTGCAGGCGCGGGTTGCCCACGGGGGCGGATGCCTCAAGCTGGAGATCACCGAGAGCACCCTGATGACCGATCTCGGTGGCGCCGCCCACCGGCTGGAGGAGCTGCGCGCCCTGGGGATGCCGCTCAGCGTGGACGACTTCGGGACCGGCTACTCCTCCCTGGCCTACCTGCGTCGCTTCCCGGTGGACGAACTCAAGCTGGACCGCTCCTTCGTCTCCGACCTCGCCAGTGGTGACGAGGCCGGCGCCATCGTCGAGGCGGTGGTGGCGCTGGGCCGAGCCCTCGGGATCCGGGTCCTGGCCGAGGGGGTCGAGACGGAGGGCCAGGCGCGCCGGCTGGCCCGGCTGGGCTGCGAGACGGGGCAGGGCTTCCTGTGGGCCCGGCCCATGCCGGCCCCGGAGCTGGCCGAGTGGATCGCCGAGAGGGGGCGGCGGGCCCCGTAGAGCCGGTCCGAACCGGGTCGATGTCCCGCGCCGCCGGTTCGCCCCTTGAGGGGGACCCCGGGAGGCGGGATACTGGACCCCGTTACTCGGAAAGGGGTGCCGACATGAGCGAGGAAGGAGGCGAGCGAGCCCGCTTTGCCGCCGGCTGCTTCTGGGGGATCGAGGTGGCCTTCCGGCGCGTCCCCGGGGTGGTGGAGGCCCGGGTCGGCTATACCGGCGGCCACGTCGACCACCCGACCTACGAGCAGGTCTGCCGCGGTGACACCGGCCACGCCGAGGCGGTGGAGGTGGTCTTCGACCCGGCGCGGGTGGGGTACGGCGAACTCCTGCGCGTCTTCTGGGCCATCCACGACCCTACCCAGGTGGATCGCCAGGGGCCCGATGTGGGGCCGCAGTACCGCTCCGCCCTCTTTCCCCTGGATGCGGAGCAGGAGCGCCTCGCCCGGGAGAGCCTGGCGGCGGAGGAGGCCAGCGGGCGCCACGCCGGCCCCATCGCCACGAACATCGAGCCCGCGGGCCCCTTCTGGGAGGCCGAGGAGTACCACCAGCGCTACCTGGAACGGCGCGGACTCGGGGGCTGAGGGATGAGCCTGGACGGCCTGGTTGCGGAGTACGGCTACCTCGCCGTCGCGCTGGGGGTCTTCATCGAGGGCGAGGTGGTGGTGGCCACCGGGGGCGTCTTCGCCGCCCGGGGCGTGCTGGGGCTGCCCGAGGTCATCCTGAGCGCCTTTCTCGGCTCCATCCTCACCTACCAGGTCTTCTTCCTGCTGGGGCGCAGCCCCGCCGCCCGGTGGCTGGCGGAGCGCCCGCGCTGGCAGCACCGGGTGATGGTGCTGCGGCAGCGGCTGGTCCATCACCACGTGGGGCTCATCCTCACCTATCGCCTCCTGTTCGGCCTGCGCAACGCCACCCCCTTCGTCCTCGGCCTCTCCGGGGTTCCCTGGTGGCGTTTTACCCTCCTGGACCTGGTGCCGGCGGCCATCTGGTCGGTGACCGTTGGCCTGGCGGGCTATGTCCTTGGTCGGGAGCTGCTGCGCTGGACCGCCGAGGGCTGGCGTGCGGAGCTGGCCATGACCGGGGTCGCGGTGATCCTGCTGGTGGCCGCGGTCTGGTGGCTCCGTCATCGCCTCCATCGGCGGGATCGGCCCGTCGATAGCTGCTAGAATCCACCCCTCTTACCGGACGGTCGGGACGGAGGAGCCCGTTTGTATCGATTGCTGGAGAAGCGGCTGGCACGGCTGGAGGCGCTCGGCGAGGCCGGCCGTCCCGACGGGCGCCTGGTGGGGCTGGAGAAGGAGGGGCTGCGGGTGGATCGCCAGGGCCGGATCGCGGCCACCCCCCATCCCGAGGCCCTGGGGTCGGCGCTCACCCACGCCTGGCTGACCACCGACTACTCGGAGGCGCTGCTGGAGTTCGTCACCCCGCCGGCCGGGTCCGCCGCCGGGGCGCTGGACTACCTCTGCGATCTCCAGACCTTCGTCCACGAGGTCCTGGGGGACGAGGAACTCCTCTGGGCCACCAGCATGCCCTGTGCCCTGGCCGGGCCGGAATCCATCCCCATCGCCGATTACGGCCCCTCCAACCCGGGGATGATGAAGACCGTCTACCGCCGGGGGCTGGGCCACCGCTACGGCCGGCTCATGCAGGTCATCGCCGGGGTCCACTTCAACTTCTCCCTGCCCGACGCCTTCTGGCGCGCCTACCAGGCGCAGGAGGGGGACGAGGGGCCCCTGCGCGACTTCCGGGACCGTGGCTACTTCGCCATGATCCGCAACCTCCAGCGGGTGGGGTGGCTCATCCCCTACCTCTTCGGCGCCTCGCCGGCGGTCTGCAAGTCCTTCCTCGCCGGGCGCGGGGCGAGCCTGGAGCCCTTCGACGACCACACCGCCTGGGAGCCCTACGCCACCTCCCTGCGCATGGGGGACATCGGCTACACCAATACCCGCGAGGACCAGACCGGGGTGAAGGCGTGCTACGACGACCTGGACTGCTATGTGGACAGCCTCCAGTGCGCCATCACCACCCCCTTCCCCGATTACGAGCGCATGGGGGTGGTGGTCGACGGTCGCTGGGAGCAGCTCAACGCCAACATCCTGCAGATCGAGAACGAGTACTACTCCACCGTCCGCCCCAAGCAGCCCACCGAGGGGCTGGAGATGCCCTCCCTGGCCCTGCGCGAGCGCGGGGTCGCCTACGTGGAGCTGCGCTCCATGGACGTCAACGCCTGGCACCCGCTGGGTGTGGAGGAGGGGCAGCTGCGCTTCGTGGAGGTGCTCATGTGCTTCTGCCTCCTCCACGAGAGCCCGCCCATCGGGGCGGTGGAGCGCCGCGCCATCGATGCCAACCAGCTGGCCACGGCCCATCGTGGCCGCGAACCGGGGCTGGCCCTGCAGCGCGGCGGCGGGACGGTCCCCCTGCGCGACTGGGCCACGGAGGTGCTGGATGCCATGGAGGGGGTGGCCGCCTGGCTGGATACCGGCGAGAACGGCACCCCCTACGCCGACGCCGTGGCCGCCCAGCGAGGTCCGGTGGCGGATCCCGAGGCGACCCCCTCGGCCTGCATGATCCGGGAGATGCGCGAGCAGGGCGAGGGCTTCTTCGAATTCGCCCTGCGCCGCTCCCGCGCCTTCCACGAGGCCTACCGCGAGCGCCCGCTCACGGAGGAGCGGCGGGCCCTGTTCGAGGACGAGGTCCGGCGTTCCCGGGACGCGAGGGCCGCCCTGGAGGCGGCGGACCAGGGCTCCTTCGACGAGTTCCTGGCGCGCTACTTCAGCCAGGCCGACGCGGCTTGGAATCCCGGCAGCGCTGGTCCATAGTGACTCCCCGGATTACATGAGGCGGGAGGCGAGATGCGCGCAGCGGTGATCATCCTGGCCATCCTCTCGGTGGCGCTGGGCGGGGCGGCGTGGAAGTTCCATACCGATGCCCGCTCCGCCCGGGACCAGATGGCCGAACTGCGGGACATCAATCGCGAACTCGGGCAGCGGACCCGGGAACTGGCGGAACACCAGGAGGCGATGGTGGCCGAGGTGGAGAAGCGCCTGGCCACCGAGGACGAGAACTTCGCCGATCTCGACCGGATCCGCTCCCTCTACGAGGAGCTGGTGGCCGAGCTGGAGGACGAGATCCAGCGCAAGGAGGTCGCGGTGAACCGCCTGGCCGACCGGCTCTCGGTGCGCATGGTGGAGCGCGTGCTCTTCCGCTCCGGCTCGGCGGAGCTCAGCGCGACGGGCCGCGACCTCCTCACCCGGGTGGGCCGGCGCCTGCAGGCCAACGGTGACCACGTGATCCGGGTGGAGGGCCACACCGACAACATCCCCATCGGCGAGAAGCTCGTCGACACCTTCCCCACCAACTGGGAGCTCTCCGCCCGGCGGGCGGTGAACGTGGTCCGCCACCTGGAGGAGGAGGCCGGCGTCGACCCGGAGCGGCTCCAGGCGGTGGGCCGTGCGGAGCACCGCCCCGTGGCGGACAACGCCACCGCCGAGGGGCGCTCGCGCAATCGGCGCATGGAACTCCATCTGGTGCCGCCGAGCCCCGCCGCCGGCGTGGTCAGCGGCGACGAGTAGGGGCTAGCCCCGGAGGCGGCCGTGCAGCCAGTGGTCCACGGAGAGCCGCCCGGCGCCCAGCAGGATCAGCGGCAGCAGCATCACCGAATACATGAGTGCGAGCTTGTAGCCGTTGTCGCAGACGTTGTAGCCGTGGCCGGCGTGGACGCTGTACCAGGCCACCAGGGTCAGGATGAGCAGGGCCACGCCGACGTAGCGCGTCGCCAGCCCGATCACCAGGGCGATGGCCCCCAGCAGCTCGCTCCAGGTGGCCAGGAACCAGGAGATCTCCGGCGGAACGACGTTCAGGGGGAAGGGGAACTGCCCCTGGATCTCGGCGAACCAGTTGCTGCCGGTGAACTTCATCCAGCCCGACTCCCAGTATTCCCACGCCAGCAGCAGGCGCAGCGCCAGCGGCGCCACGGCCACGCCGACCCGGTCCAGCTGGTCGTGCAGCGCTCCGAGCCGATGGCTCGCCTTCATGGGAGATCCTCCGAGGGGTCGTGCTTCGTCGGTGCGATGCCGACGATGACCCCGCGATCCCGGAGATCGGCGAGGATGTCGGCGCCGGCGGCCATGAGGGGGGCGGGGTCGGCATGCCCCATGGCGGCGGCGAGTTCGCCCAGCAGCGTCCGGCCGGTTGTCCCCGGCGCTGCGGCCAGGCCGTCCAGCAGCGCCAGGGTCGCCGGGGTTGCCCCCAGGAAGCCGACCTCGTCCCGCCGGTCCCGGTAGACCACGACGCCCGTGGGCTCCGCCGGCGGCTCGGGCGGCTGGTAGTCGGGCGCCAGGTGGGGGACCGGCCAGGCATAGCGGGCCCAGCGCGCGGCGGGGGAGAGGACCGGCGCGCCCTCCAGGAGGTCCCCCTCGACGGCGGGGGCCGGCTCCGCGGCCTCGTGGGCGACGGCGATCTCCAGCCACTCGTAGTGGGCCAGCTCGGCCAGGAAGGGGGGCTCGTCGGCCGGACGGGGGCGATCCGGGCGTTCCAGCCAGGTCATCAGCTCCCGCGGCAGCTCCGGGAAGAGCGGCGTAGTGGGCCGGTGGTCGCGGAACCACAGCCGGACCAGCTCCGTCCATCGCTCCTCCCCCAGGATGGCGTGGCAGGCCGGGTAGGTGTCGGCCAGCATGCCCCGGAGGTTGTTGAAGAAGAGGTCGCGATAGACCCCCATGCGACGGTCCGGGATGCCGGCGGGTGCGGGGGTATCCGCCGGGTCCCGGATGTGGTTGGCGAAGGCGCGCAGCTTCCCCGCCAGCGGTTCAGGCGCCTGCGTGGACACGGGGCTCCCCCTCCAGGGCGATCGCCTGGCGTCGCCGAATGGCCGCCACTTCGTCCAGGAGTTCCGGCAGCGGCGGCAGGTTGAAGTCGCGCTCCAGCAGGGTGGGGCGGGGCCCCAGACGCCGATAGGCGTGCTCCAGCAGGCCCCAGACCGGGTCGATCACCGGGGCGCCGTGGGTATCGATGATGAGGTCGGCCGCCTCGCGGTAGTGGCCGGCGACGTGGAGGTAGGCGACCCGCTCCGCCGGCAGCCCGTCCAGGAAGGCGCGGGCGTCGTAGCCGTGGTTGGTGGCGTTGACCCAGATGTTGTTCACATCCAGCAGCAGGTCGCAGTCGGCCTCCTCCAGGACCGCATTGATGAAGGCCAGCTCCCCCATGCCCGCCTCGTGGGTGGCGTAGTAGGAGACGTTCTCCAGGGCAATGCGCCGGCCCAGGATCGCCTGCACGGTGCGGACCCGTTCGGCCACGTGGTGGACCGCCTCCTCGGTGAAGGGCAGCGGCATGAGGTCGTAGAGGTGGCCGTCGGCGCTGCAGTAGGAGAGGTGCTCGCTGTAGCCGTGGAAGCCGTGGGTGTCCAGGAAGTCGCCCACCCGGGCGACGAAGTCGGTATCCAGCGGCTCCGGCCCTCCGATGGAGAGGGACAGGCCGTGGGCCACGAAGGGGTGGCGCTCGGTGAGCTGGCGGAAGGTGCGGCCCGGTCGGCCGCCCAGCCCCATCCAGTTCTCCGGCGCCACCTCCAGGAAGTCGGGGCCGGTGGCGGGGGGTTCGAGCAGGTCGTCGGCGATGGCGCGACGCAGCCCGAGCCCCGCCCCGGCGATGCCGTCGGGGCGGTGCATCATGGCAAGAGACCGGGCCTAGCGGCTACCGCCGCACTTGCCCTCGCCACACTTGCCCTCGGCGTCCTTCTTCTTGTCGCCCTTCTTGTCGCCGCCGCACTTGCCCTCGGCGTCCTTTTTCTTGTCGCCCTTCTTGTCGCCGCCACACTTGCCCTCGGCGTCCTTTTTCTTGTCACCACCGCATTTTCCTTCACCGCAGCGGCCCTCGGACTCGGCTACCTGAAAGCCGCTGCCGAGGTCGGTGAGGCCGAAGGGGTTGGCGCCGGTGTCGGCCGAGGCGCCGCCAGCGGCCAGGCTGGCGGCGAAGGCGGTGCCCAGTGCGGCACTGACGGGCTTGCTGGATCGATGGTCGCTCATGGATGCTCCTCCTCGGTGGTGGGCGCGTGGCCCGTGCTCGTTGTCCGTATGAGTCAAGCAGTCGTCGAGGCTTCTGTCGAGCGTGGCGGCAGCAGGCGCAGGAGTTCCGCCGCCAGATCGCGCAGGGCCTCCGGGCCCGGCTGGCGGCGCTGGTAGACGCGCAGGCCGTAGACGGCGGCGATGAGGGCCCGGGCCAGGCGCGCGGGGTCGCGGTCGGCCTCCAGCAGCCCCGCCTCCCGCGCCCGCTCCAGCGCCGCCTGCAGACGGCCCTCGATGTCGGCGAACATGGTATCCACGCGGTGGCGCAGGTCGTCGTCGTCCAGGGCGGCCGCCTCCAGGACCGTGTTGACCATGAGGCACCCGCGGGCGCGGTCATCGGCGATGGCGGCCTCGGCGACCCCCTCCAGGAAGCGGCGGACCCCCTCCAGGGGGTCGGGTGCGCTTTCCAGCGCGGCCCCCACGGCCTCGCGGGTGCCGGCGTAGTAGCGCTCCAGCACGGCGAGGAAGAGCTCGCGCTTGCCGCCGAAGGTGCCGTAGAGGCTCCCGGGGCGGAGGTCGGTGGCGTCACCGACATCGCGCATGGAGGTGGCGTGGAAGCCGTGGCTCCAGAAGAGTTCGGTGGCGCGGTCGAGGACCACCTCGGGGTTGTAGCTCTTGGGTCGACTCATGCCCTGAAGGGTAGCACCTTGAACGTATGTTCAACAAGGTCCATGCTGGGGATGCGTAACACCCGTTCAATAATGGAGAGAGAGCCATGACTCAGCAGACCGCGAACCCCACCCACTGGCCCGTCCACGACCTGACGACCGCCCCCGAGGCGGCCCGACCCGCCCTGGAGGCGGTGCAGAAGCAGTTCGGGGCGATCCCCAACATCTTCGGCGTCATGGCCGGCAGCCCCGCCCTGCTCGACGGCTACCTCGCCCTCACCGAGGCCTACGAGGGCGGCGAACTCACCCCCGCGCAGCGCGATGTCATCCTCATCGCGGCCAGCATGGTCAACGGCTGCGGCTACTGCGTCGCCGCCCACAGCACCATGAGCAGCCTCCCCCGGGATGAACTGGAGGCGCTGCGCGCCGGCGAGGCCCTTTCCGATCCGGCCCTGGAGGCGCTGCGCCGGGTCACCCGGGCGGCGGTGGAGCGCCAGGGATGGGTGGACGAGGCCCTGCGCGCGGAGCTGGATGCCGCCGGGCTGCCGCCCTCGGCGGCGGGGGAGGTCCTGGTGGGGGTGGCCCTGAAGACCATGTCCAACTACACCAACCACCAGGCGGGGACGCCGCTGGACTCCTTCCTGGCCAAATGGGCCTGGGAGCCGGCGGCGTAGCGTCTCAGAAGGTCGTCCCGGGTCCGAGGTTAAGCCCAGGGCGATGATGCCGGTGGTCACAGCCCCTTGAGGCACTCCAGGTAGGCGGCCTCGTCGGGGGCACGGCCGCTGCGCTGGGCCTCCCACAGGGCCTGGCCCAGGCACTCCATCATCCGGTGCTCGGCCTCGTGCTCGTCGCCCAGGCGACCGGCCAGGCGGGCGTGGAGGGGGCGGATACCCGTGGGCCGGTCGGTCCCCACCTGCTCCCGCAGGGCGAGGTGCAGCCCCATGTGGAGGAAGGGGTTGGTCTCCCCCTGCTCGGGGGTGTAGTCCCTTGCCAGGGCGGTCTCGGGGTCGGAGAGCAGGGCCTGATACTCGGGATGGTCGGCCACCACGTCGGCGATGGCGCGCTGGGTGGGGTCGAGCGCCTCGCCGGCCTGCGCCCTCTGCCAGGCGGTGAGGTAGCTCTGCCGGATCTCGTCGCGGTCCTGGCCGAACATGGTCAGACCTCCTCGGTCTTGTCGGGGTATTCGCAGAGGTCGGCGATGACGCAGGCGCCGCAGCGCGGCTTGCGGGCCAGGCAGACGTAGCGCCCGTGGAGGATGAGCCAGTGGTGGGCGCCGTGGCGATACGCCTCGGGCACCACCTCCATGAGCCGGTCCTCCACCTCGCGGACGTTCTTCCCCGGTGCCAGCCCGGTGCGGTTGGAGACCCGGAAGATGTGGGTGTCCACCGCGATGGTGGGCTCGCCGAAGGCCGTATTCAGCACCACGTTGGCCGTCTTGCGCCCCACGCCGGGCAGGGCCTCCAGCGCCCTTCGGTCCCGCGGGACCTCGCCGCCGTGGTGGTCCACCAGCATGCGGCAGGCCTGGATGATGTTCCGCGCCTTGGAATTGTAGAGGCCGATGGTGCTGATGTATTCCTTCAGCCCCCCCTCGCCCAGGTCGAGGATGGCCTGCGGGGTATTGGCCACCGGGAAGCGGTTCGCCGTCGCCTTGTTCACACCGCGATCGGTGGCCTGGGCGGAGAGGATGACCGCGATGAGCAGTTCGAAGGGCGAGTCGTAGTGCAGCTCGGAATCGGGGGCGGGATTCTCGGCGGCCAGGCGCTGGAACAGCGTCTCGACGGTGGCGGGATCCAAGGTGCGGGTCTCCGGCAGGCGCCGCCGGGGCCGGCGGCGCGGACAGGGCTCAGGTGTGGCGGAAGAAGCCGATATCCGGGGCGGCCTCCCGCGGACTCTCCTCGGCCTCCTTGCGCAGGCCCTCGACCATCTTCTTGTGCTCTTCCTCGAGCTTGTGCATCGCCTCCTCGGAGAGGCGGGGGAAGACCACGCCCTTGAGGAAGTCGCCCAGGTCGGCCAGGGCGACGGCCCACGCCTTGTCGTTCAGGTGGAAGTTGTGGTGCGCGTGCTGGCCGAAGGGGTACTCCTTGAACTCATGGGCCTTGGTGACCTTGAGTTCCGGGTCGTTCTCGACCATCTCCTTGGCCTGGTTGTACCACCACTGGTAGTACTTCTCCTGGAGGTCCTCGTTGAGGCCCTCGGCCTCGAAGAAGGCGTTGGTGGAAGCGCGGCCGCCGCGGCCGCTGAAGGGGAAATGTCCGGCCATCTTCCTGACTCCTCGTGGTTTTCTTGACGGGACTGCGGCCTCGGGCCACAGCCTGGGAAATCCGTCGCGAGGATACCGCAGGCGGGGGCGGCGGTACAGTCATCGTGTTTGCAGTGAGCGAACGCCGATCGGTGCGCTGTCGGCTTGCGGAAGTGCCGTGTTGGCGGTCGGGGAGGCCCTGCCCGGGGACGCGAGGACCGTCCCTGGCGCTCCACGGCGGCCATCCCTGGCCGCCGAGGCCCCGGGCAGGGCCTCCCCGACCGCCAACACGGCGTAGATCCGTGGGGGTTGCGACCTCGCACGCCGATCTTCGTCAGCCCCGGCAGGACAACCTCTAACCCTGAGCAGCCGCCTCCGCCTCCGGTTCCGGGGCCCGCGCCGGGCGGGCGGCGG
>JBKGYA010000027.1:0-16711 GCA_046546335.1 Thiohalospira sp.
CCCTGAGCAGCCGCCTCCGCCTCCGGTTCCGGGGCCCGCGCCGGGCGGGCGGCGGCGCGGGCGTCGACGATGTTCTTCACGGCGATGAGCAGCCCCAGGCCGATGAAGGCACCGGGCGGCAGGACGGCGAGCAGGAAGCCCTCGTAGGCCTCCCACTCCAGGGCCAGACCCCGCGCCGCCTCGCCGAACATCAGGTGGGCGTCGGCGAACAGGGTCCCCTGGCCGATCATCTCCCGCAGGGCCCCCAGGACCACCAGGACGGCGGCGAAACCGAGCCCCATCATGAGGGCGTCGAACATCGAGGGCAGGATGGGGTTGCGGGAGGCGAAGCCCTCGGCGCGGCCGATGATGCCGCAGTTCGTGACGATGAGGGGGATGAAGATCCCCAGGATGCCGTAGAGCTCGTGGAACCAGGCGTTCATGGCCAGCTCGATGGCGGTGACCGCCGAGGCGATGATGAGCACGAAGGTGGGCAGCCGGATCTCGGGGCGGACCACGTTGCGGATGACCGACACCAGGGTGCTGGAGATGAGCAGCACCAGCATGGTGGCCAGGCCCAGCCCCAGGCCGTTGATGGCGGAGGTGGTCACCGCCAGGAGCGGACACAGGCCCAGGAGCTGGACCAGGGCGACGTTGTTGTTCCACAGCCCCTGGTTGCGGATGTCGCGGTATTCCTCGTTCATCGCTCCTCCTCCGCTGGTGCGCCGCGGGCGAAGAGCTCGCGGCGATGGTCCTCGAAGTAGGTGAGGGCGCGGCGCACGGCGGCCACCACGGCCCGCGGCGTGATGGTGGCGCCGGTGAACTGGTCGAAGACGCCGCCGTCCTTCTCCACCCGCCAGTCCTCCCGTGGCGGATCCCCCAGGCTGCGGCCAACGAAGTCCTGGATCCAGTCCGAGCGGTCGGCCTCGATGGCATCCCCGAGGCCCGGCGTCTCGCTGTGGTTGACCACGCGCACCCCGGCGAGGGTGCCGTCGCGGTTGACCGCCACCAGCAGCCGGATGGGGCCGCCGTAGCCATCGGGGGCCACGGCGGTGAGGACCGCGGCCACCGGCTCGCCGTCCCGGCGGGCGCGATAGACGGTCAGCGGGTCCTTGCTGCCCAGCGCCTCCGGTGCGGTGACGGTGATGGCGTCGGCCACGGGGTCGTTGTCGTAGCGCTCCTCCGGGATGAGTTCGTGGAAGGTCTCCAGGGTGGCGGCGCGTCGGTTCTCGGTGATGCGCTCGTCGGTGGCCTCGTGGGTGAGGGCTACCAGCCCGGTGCCGATCACCGCGAACAGCGCCAGGATCCCGCCGGCCAGGGCGATGTGGCGGAGGTTGGCCGTCATTTCCCGCCCCCGTGGCCGAAGGTCCGCGGCTGGATGTAGTAGTCCAGGGTGGGGGCGGCGGTGTTCATGAGCAGCACCGCGAAGGCGACGCCGTCGGGATATCCGCCCCAGGCCCGGATGATGTAGATGAAGGCGCCGATCCCGAGGCCGTACCACAGGCGCGCCAGGGGCGCCGAGGGCGCGCTCACCGGATCGGTGGCGATGAAGAAGGCGCCCAGGATGGTGGCCCCGGAGAGGATGTGGAAGGCCGGCGAGCCGTAGGCACCGGGGTCGATGGCGTAGAAGAGCAGGGCAGGGATGCCCACGCCGAGGATGACGCCCGCCGGCGTCTGCCACGGGATGGTCCCGCGGAAGACCAGCCAGAGCCCGCCCAGGAGGAAGAGGGTGTTCACCCACTCCCAGCCGATACCGGCAAGATCACCGAAGATCGGATTTTCCTGCCAGACTTCGGGGATGGTCCGGTTCTGGCCCAGGGCCGTCTTGATCTGGTCCAGCGGCGTCGCCCGGGTCACCGCGTCCAGATCGGCGGTCCCCGGCAGGGAGCCCGTGAGGAAGAACTGCAGGTGGGCCCCGAGGTCCACGGCACCGGCCGGCGGCAGCCAGGTGGTTACCTCCCGCGGGAAGGAGACCAGCAGGATGACGTAGCCCACCATGGCGGGGTTGAAGGGGTTGTGGCCCAGGCCGCCGTAGAGGTGCTTGCCCAGGGCCATGCCCAGGGCAGTGCCCAGCACCGGCAGCCACCAGGGCGCCAGGGAGGGCAGGGCGAGGGCCAGCAGCCAGGCGGTGAGCACGGCGGAGCCGTCGCCCAGGAAGGGCATTACCTCGCGGTGGCGCAGGCGCAGCAGGGCGGCCTCGGTGACCAGTGCTGCCGCCACCGCCGCGGTGAGGTTGAAGGCGATGCCGGGGCCGAAGAACCAGAGGTGGGCCAGGGTGCCCGGGATCAGGGCGGCGCAGACGGTGAGCATGACCCGGCGCACGCTGCTGCGGCCGGGGTGGAAGTGGGGGGAGCTGCGGACCAGTTCGAACACGGCTATTCCCCCTTCTCCCGGGTCTCGCCCTCGCCACCGCCCGAGCCGGCGGCGGCCTCCTTGTCCTGGCGGCGCGCCTCGGCCTCGGCGAGCTTGCGCTTCTGGTCCTCGGTGAGCTCGGATTCGTCGGTGTTCTTCGGCTGCACGCCCTGCTGTTCCTTCTTCTGCTGCGCCCGCTTGCGGGCGGCTTCGATGGCCGCCTTCTTCTGATCGTCGCCCTTGTTCACCTGCTTCTTCTTCTCCGCCTGGCGGGCGGCCTTCTCCGCCTTCTCGCGCTCCAGCCGCTCGTTGCGGAATTCGTATCGGGCGCGGGCGATGTCGGACTTCTTCTTCTCCCGCTCGGCCGCCCAGATCTCCGTCTTGGCGAAGCGGTAGTACTGCACCAGCGGCAGGTGGCTGGGGCAGACGTAGGCGCAGCAGCCGCACTCGATGCAGTCGAAGAGGTTGTAGTCCTGGACCTTGTCGAAGTCCTTGTCCCGGGCGTGCCAGTAGAGCTGCTGGGGCAGCAGGCGGGCGGGGCAGACCTCCTGGCAGGCGCCGCAGCGGATGCAGGGCATGGGGTCCGGCGCGGGGGTCAGCTCCTCGGCGGCGGGGACCAGCAGGCAGTTGCTGGTCTTGGCCACCGGCGCCTCGTGGTGGAACAGGCGAAAGCCCATCATGGGGCCGCCGACGATGATCTCGCCGATGTCGCCCCAGTTCCGCACCCGCTCCTCCAGGAGGTTGCCCACCGGCGTGCCCAGGCGCACCCGCCAGACCCGGGGCTCGGCGATGGCGCTGCCGGTGACGGTGACGAGTCGGTCCACCAGGGGGCGGCCCTCGTTGATGGCCCGCTCCACGGCGGTGGCGGTACCGACGTTGTGGCAGACCACCCCCACCTGGATGGGGAGGCCGTCGCTGGGGACCTCCTTGCCGGTGAGGGTGTAGATGAGCTGCTTCTCGCCGCCGGCCGGGTAGCGGGTGGGGACGGTGGTGACCTCCACACCGGCGGCAGCGCTGTCGGTGGCCGCCAGCTCGTCCCGGGCTGCCTTGAGGGCGGCGATGGCCGCCGGCTTGTTGTCCTCCACGCCGATGATGCAGCGCTGGGCCTGCAGGGCGTGGCGCATGATGAGCATGCCGCGGAGGATCCGCGCCGGCTCCTCCTGCATGAGCCGGTCGTCGCAGGTGATGTAGGGCTCGCACTCGGCGCCATTGAGGATGAGGGTCTCCACCGGGTGCCCGCCGGGGTTGAGTTTCACCGCGCTGGGGAAGCCGGCTCCGCCCAGGCCGACGATCCCGGCCTCGCGGATGCGGTTGCGCAGCTCCGGCGCCGCCTCGGCGGTGTAGTCGGCCACCGGCTGCAGCTCGGTCCAGGCATCGGCGCCATCGCTGGCGATGACCACGCAGGGGGCGGAGAGGCCGGAGGGGTGGGCGATGGGCCGGTCCTCCACCGCCTGCACCGTCCCGGAAACGGAGGCATGGATCGGGGCGCTGACGAAGTCCCGGGCGCGGGCGATGCGCTCGCCGGTGCGCACGTACTGGCCCGGTTCCACCTCGGCCTCCGCGGGGGCGCCGATGTGCTGCTGCAGGGGCAGGATGACCTCGTCGGGCAGGGCGGCCTCGCCGCTGGCCCGCTCGCAGGATTCGGCCTTGTGGCCGGGGAGCTCCAGCCCGCCGGGGAAGCGCCAGAGCCTAGCGGTCATGGGGGGCCTCCGCCGCCGCGTCGTCGGTGCCGACCGCCTCGATCCCGGCCAGGGAGCGCTCGGCCTCCTCGGTATAGAGCTCCGGGAAGGGCCAGCGCCAGGTCTGGGGCGTCTCCGGGACCGGTACCATGTAGATGCAGTCCACCGGGCAGGGTTCGATGCAGAGCTCGCAGCCGGTGCACTCGGTCTCGATGACGGTGTGCATCTGCTTGGCGGCGCCGACGATGGCGTCCACCGGGCAGGCCTGGACGCAGAGGGTGCAGCCGATGCAGATGTTCTCGTCGATGATGGCGACCTCGGGGGTCTCCTCCTCCTCGCCGTGTTCGGGGTTCAGCGGCTTGGGCTCGCGGCCCAGGAGGTCGGCGAGCTGCTGGATGGTCTGCTCGCCGCCGGGGGGGCACTGGTTGATGTCCGCCTCGCCGGCGGCGATGGCCTCGGCGTAGGGCCGGCAGCCGGGGTAGCCGCACTGCCCGCACTGGGTCTGGGGGAGGATGGCATCGATCTGGTCCACCACCGGGTCCCCCTCCACCCTGAAGCGGATGGAGGCGTAGCCCAGCAGGAGGCCGAAGGCGAGGGCGAGGCCGGCGAGGGCGAGGACGGCTGCGAGCATGGTCTAGAGCCGCACCAGTCCGGAGAAGCCCATGAAGGCCAGGGACATCAGCCCGGCGGTCACCAGCCCCACGGCCGCCCCCTGGAAGGGGACCGGCACGTCGGCGGCGGCGATGCGCTCGCGGATGGCGGCGAAGAGGATGAGCACCAGGGAGAAGCCCACCGCTGCGCCGAAGCCGTAGACCGCCGACTCCAGGAAGCCGTGGGCCTCCTGGGTGTTGAGCAGGGCGACGCCGAGCACGGCGCAGTTGGTGGTGATGAGCGGCAGGAAGATCCCCAGCACCTGGTAGAGCAGGGGGGAGGTCTTCTGCACCACCATCTCGGTGAACTGCACCACCACGGCGATGACCAGGATGAAGGCGATGGTCCGCAGGTACTCCAGCCCCAGCGGCGCCAGCAGGTACTCGTTGACGAGGTAGCTGCAGATCGCCGAGAGGGTGAGTACGAAGGTGGTGGCCAGCCCCATGCCGGTGGCGGTCTCGAGCTTGCGCGACACCCCCATGAAGGGGCAGAGCCCGAGGAACTTCACCAGCACGAAGTTGTTCACCAGGATGGTGCTCACCAGGATGAGCAGGTACTCACTCATGGGACCGCCCGTCCATCAGGAACTGATGAAAAAGTATGACGCCGCCCCCGGGGGTACTCAACCCCGCGCGGTACGGGGCATAAGGGTTACTTGATCCGCATCCCGGGCTGGGCGCCGCTGTCCGGCGCCATCAGGAAGGGGCCCTCGCCCCCGCCGCTGGCGGCCAGGACCATGCCCTCGGAGACGCCGAAGCGCATCTTCCGCGCCGGCAGGTTGGCCACCATCACCGTCAGCCGCCCCTCGAGGTCGCCGGGGTCGTAGGCCGCCTTGATGCCGGCGAAGACCTGTCGGCTCTCGCCGCCGAGGTCCAGCTGCAGGCGCAGGAGCTTGTCCGCCCCTTCCACCTGCTCGGCGCGCTCGATCCGGGCCACCCGCAGGTCGATGCCGACGAAGTCCTCGAAGGCGATCTCGTCGGCGATGGGCTCCTCGGCCAGGGGGCCGGTGGGCGCGGTCTCGGTCATGGTGCTGTTCTCCTGTCGGGAGGCCTCCAGCATGGCCTCCACGTGGCTCTCGTCGATGCGGGTGAGCAGGGGCTTGAAGCGGTTGATGGCGCCATCCAGCGGGTTGGCCAGGTCGTCCCAGGTCAGCTCGCGGCCCAGGAAGGCCTCGCTGCGGTGGGCCAGTCCCGGCACCACCGGCTTGAGGTAGGTCATGATGATGCGGAAGGCGTCCAGCACCATGGCGCTGATGGCCTGCAGCTCCGGCTCGCGGCCGGCCTCCCTGGCCACCACCCAGGGCTGGAGCTCGTCGAACAGGCGATTGGCCTCGTCGGCCAGCTCCATGAGCTCGCGCATCAGCCGGCTGTATTCGCGGTTCTCGTAGAGCTCGGCGATGGCCGCCCGGCGCTCGGTGCCGGCGAAGTCGGCGTGCACGGCCTGCCAGCGCTCGGCCAGCCGCTCGCGCTCGGCCAGGGAGTCGGCGGTGGCCCCCTCGAAGCGCTCTGTCTCCCACCACAGCTCGCCGCCGAAGCGCTTGTTGATGAAGCCGGCGGAGCGGCTGGCCAGGTTGACCACCTTGCCCACGAGGTCGCTGTTCACCCGGGCGATGAAGTCGTCGGTGTTCAGGTCCAGGTCGTCGATGCCGGCGTCCAGCTTGGCCGCCAGGTAGTAGCGCAGGTAGTCGGGGTCCAGGTGGTCCAGGTAGGTCCGGGCGTTGAGGAAGGTCCCCCGGGACTTGGACATCTTGGCGCCGTTGACGGTGAGGAAGCCGTGGCAGAAGACCGCACTGGGCACCCGGTAGCCGGCGCCGCGCAGCAGGGCCGGCCAGAAGAGGGTGTGGAAGTAGGCGATGTCCTTGCCGATGAAGTGGTAGAGCTCGGTCTCGCTCTCCGCGCCCCACCAGGCGTCGAAGTCCAGCTCGCGCCGCTCGGTGAGGTTGAGGAAGCTCGCCATGTAGCCGATGGGGGCGTCCACCCAGACGTAGAAGTACTTACCCGGGGCGTCGGGGATCTCGAAGCCGAAGTAGGGGGCGTCCCGGGAGATGTCCCAGTCGCGCAGGCCCTCCTCCAGCCACTCGCCCAGCTTGTGGGCGATGGACGACTGGACCCGCGGGCGGCCGGTGGTGTCGGTCTCGTTCATCCACTCGCGCAGGAAGCCCTCGAAGTCCTGCAGGCGGAAGAAGTAGTGCTCGGAGTCGCGCTCCTCGGGGGCGGCGCCGGAGACGGCGGAGACCGGGTTCAGCAGCTCGGTGGGCTGATAGGTGGCGCCGCACGCCTCGCAGGCGTCGCCGTACTGGTCCTCGGTGTGGCAGCGCGGGCAGGTCCCCTTGACGTAGCGGTCGGGGAGGAACATCCCCGCCTCGGGGTCGTAGGCCTGGCGGATGGTGCGTCGGTCGATGTGGCCGGCGGCCTCCAGGCGCTGGTAGATGGTCTCCACCAGCCGCCGGTTCTCCACCGAGTGGGTGGAGTGGTAGTTGTCGAAGGCGACGTGGAAGTCGGCAAGATCCCACCGGTGCTCCTCGCCCACCCGCTCGATGAGCGCCTCCGGGGCGATGCCCTCGCTCTGCGCCCGCAGCATGATGGGGGTGCCGTGGGCGTCGTCGGCGCAGACATAGCAGCACTCGTGGCCGCGCAGGCGCTGGTAGCGCACCCAGATGTCGGTCTGGACGTACTCCACCAGGTGGCCCAGGTGGATGCTGCCGTTGGCGTAGGGCAGGGCGCTGGTAACCAGGATGCGGCGGTGGCCTTCGGACATGGAACTCGCGGCTCGACGGTGGTGGGATGGAAACGACCTGCCATGGTACTAGCCGGGCCGGGGGAGGGCCAGTTGCCGGCTTTTTCAAGGGACGCGCCCGGTGACGGCGGCGGGGGTATCAGGGACGCCGTGAATACCTCCCTGTAGGCTTGCGCGCGGCATCCCTGCCGCGCGACACCCTGATACCCCCGCCGCCGTCACCGGGCGCTCCCGGGGCGCTTCCGAGAGAAAGGCGGCTGGAAGCGGAAAAGGCTCGTTCCCTTCGGGTAGAATATCCGACCCAACCGTCCCACAATAGCGAATCAACCAGCGCGGGAGCCGTCCCGGCGCGCAGGCAACCATCCAGGAGTGCGAACGTCATGGCGAACGTTTCCGAGCAGCAGGTGGAGACCGCCCTCAAGGGGTATGTGGATCCCTACATGGACCGCGACCCGGTCTCGGCCAAGGTCGTCGACGGCATCAGCGTTGACGGCGACCGGGTCACCGTGAACCTCAAGGTGGGCTTCCCCGTGGAGGGCTACCGGGAGGCGCTGTCCGAGGCCGTGCGCGAGGCGGTGAAGAAGGGGACCGACGCCAGCGACGTCACCGTGAACATCGAGCAGAAGATCGAGACCCACTCGGTGCAGCAGGGCGTCTCCCCCATCTCCGGGGTGAAGAACATCATCGCCGTGGCCTCCGGCAAGGGGGGCGTGGGCAAGTCCACCACCGCGGTGAACCTGGCCCTGGCCCTGGCCGCCGAGGGCGCCCGGGTCGGTCTGCTGGATGCCGACATCTACGGCCCCAGCACCCCGCGGATGATGGGGCTCTCCGACAAGCCCGACTCCAAGGACGGCAAGACCCTGGAGCCCATGGTCAACTACGGCGTCCAGACCATGTCCATCGGCTACCTCATCGACGAGGATACCCCCATGGTCTGGCGCGGGCCCATGGTTACCCAGGCCCTGGAGCAGCTGCTCAACGATACCAACTGGGACGACGTCGACTACCTGGTCATCGACCTGCCGCCGGGCACCGGCGACATCCAGCTGACCCTGGCGCAGAAGGTGCCGGTCTCCGGCGCCCTCATCGTGACCACGCCCCAGGACATCTCCCTGCTGGACGCGCGCAAGGCGCACAAGATGTTCGAGAAGGTCTCGGTGGATACGCTGGGGATCGTGGAGAACATGTCCATCCACATCTGCTCGAACTGCGGCCACGAGGAGCACATCTTCGGCGAGGGCGGCGGGCAGTCCATGGCGGACGAGTACGGCATCGACCTGCTGGGCTCCCTGCCCCTGGATATCCATATCCGCGAGCAGGCCGACGGCGGCAAGCCCACCGTGGTCGCCGATCCCGACAGCCGGCTCACCGAGATCTATCGCCAGATCGCCCGGCGGACGGCGGCCCGGCTCTCCCTCAAGAGCCGCGAGCACAGCCACAAGTTCCCCAACATCGTCGTCCAGGACAGCTGAAGGCGGGTAATTCGGAGGGTGCCGGCGTACTCTCCTCGAACAGGCCTGGCGGTTGGTGCGAGGCCCGGATGCCAGGTCGTCGGCAGCAGGGATGCTGCCGTCGAGCCGACAGGGATGTCTTTACGGTGTACCTGGCATCCGGGCCTCGTGCCGACCGCCCGTCTCACAAGGACGCCCGTTCGGTGGTCCCGGCCACTGGGGTGGTGCCCGTCGCCGTGCTACCCTTGCCCGCTTTCCGGGGAGGCACGGCGACGAGGGCCCGAGCATGAGTATCAAATCCGACCACTGGATCCGGCGCATGGCCACCGAGGAGGGGATGATCGACCCCTTCGAGCCGGAGCAGGTGCGCACCGCCGAGGACGGCTCCCCGCTCATCTCCTACGGCACCTCGAGCTACGGCTACGACATCCGCTGTGCCGACGAATTCAAGATCTTCACCAACATCAACTCGGCCATCGTCGACCCCAAGGCCTTCACCGACGAGAGCTTCGTCAGCTTCAAGGGCGATGTCTGCATCATCCCGCCCAACTCCTTTGCCCTGGCGCGGACGGTGGAGTACTTCCGGATCCCGCGCTCGGTGCTCACCATCTGCCTGGGCAAGTCCACCTACGCCCGCTGCGGGATCATCGTCAACGTCACGCCGCTGGAGCCGGAGTGGGAGGGGCACGTGACCCTGGAGTTCTCCAACACCACGCCGCTGCCGGCCAAGGTCTACGCCAACGAGGGGGTGGCCCAGCTCCTCTTCCTGGAGTCGGACGAGGTCTGCGGGACCTCCTACGGCGATCGCGGGGGGAAGTATCAGGGCCAGCGCGGGGTTACGCTGCCCCGGTCGTGAGGGCGGTCATTCCGTGAAGTCGGAGAAGTCCGCCTCCGGCGCCTTCTTGAGTTCCAGCAGCCCCTTGCGGTCATCGCCCTTGTGCTGCTCCACGGCCACCGGCAGGTAGCCCAGCTCCGGGGCGAGCCAGAAGATGCTGCGCCGCTTGCCGGGCTTGTCCCGGATCTGCTCCACCCGCACGGTCTGCCAGGTGCCGGCCGGGGTCTCGCGCTCGACCTCCCCGGTGACCTCGTAGCGGTAGCCCTCCAGGCCGTCCTCGTCCACCACGGGGAATTCAAACTCCGTCTCGCCCGCTGCCAGCCCCCGCATGACGGTGAACTGGGCGCTGACCAGATCCTGGGCACCGGCGGTGAGTTCCCATTCCCGGCCGCGGACCGCCTCCCGGACCACCTCGTCGCCGTAGTGGAAACTCAGGCGGATGTCCTTGTCCTTGCCGGTGCGCTGGCGGTAGCGGTACTCCAGTGGCCGGATGCCGTCGTCGTCCCACAGGAAGCGACTGCTCTCCCGGGTGTCGCCGCTGAACAGCAGCCGCGCCATGCCGCCGGGGCGGGCCACCGAGGCGACGCGGTATTCGTGGCCGCTTTCCCCGTCCACGGGCTCACGGGTGATGGTGCGCTCCATGGTCCCGAGGTCGAAGCCGCTGCGCTTGACGCGGTACTCCAGCTCCACGTCGCCGGGGAAGGGCGCCCCTTCCCCGGCGGTGGCCGGGAGGGTCCCCAGCGACAGGCCGGCGGTGAGCAGCAGGGTGGTGACCATTCGCCTCATCCGGTCACTCCCTCCGGCGTCGACTCCGGCGCCAGGGGTGCCTCCAGGGGGGCACCATCCAGCAGGACCGTCTCCCCCTCCAGCCGGAGCCGGCCCTCGGCGAAGAGGTGGATGGCCTGGGGGAGGATGATGTACTCCCAGGGCCGCACCCGCGCCTCCAGGGCCTCGGGGGTGTCGTCGGCGCGAACCGGGACCCGCGCCTGGACCACCACGGGGCCGTCGTCCACGCCGGGGGTGACGAAGTGGACGCTGGAGCCGTGCTCGCGATCCCCGGCCTCCAGCGCGCGGCGGTGGGTGTCCAGCCCCTTGTGGCGCGGCAGCAGGGAGGGGTGGACGTTGAGCATGCGCCCGGTGTAGCGGGTGACGAAGTCGTCGGTGAGGATCCGCATGAAGCCGGCCAGCACCACCAGGGCCGGCTCCCGGGCGTCGATGTGCCGCGCCAGCTCGGCGTCGAAGGCGCCGCGGTCGGGATAATCGCGATGACGGACGACCTCGGTGGGTACGCCGGCGGCCCGGGCGCGCTCCAGTCCCCCAGCATCGCCGCGGTTGCTGATCACCGCCCGGACCTCCACCGGCAGGCTCCCGGCGGCCGCGCGGTCCAGGATGGCCTGCAGGTTGGTGCCGCCGCCGGAGATGAGGACGACGATGGGCAGGGGCGTGGTGGGCGCCTGTCCCGTCATGTGATGGTCACCCGGGGGCTGTCCCCGGCAGCGGTGAGTTCGCCGATGGCGGTCACCGTCTCGCCGGCGGCGCGCAGGGTCGCGGCCACCGCCTCGGCCTCGTCCGCCGCCACGGCCACCACCATGCCGATGCCGCAGTTGAAGGTGCGGAACATCTCCGCCGGCTCGATGCGGCCGCTCTCCCGGATCCAGTCGAAGACCGGCGGCGCCTGCCAGCGGTCGGACGCCACGCGGGCCCCCAGTCCGTCGGGCAGCACCCGGGGGAGGTTCTCCGGCAGGCCGCCGCCGGTGATGTGGGCCAGGGCGTGGATGGCACCCGGGTGGGCAGTGAGTGCCTCCAGCAGCGGCCGGACGTAGATCCGCGTGGGGGTCAGCAGGGCCTCGCCCAGGGTCGTCCCGCCGCAGGGCTGGTCCAGGTCGGCCCCGGTGGTATCCAGCAGCCGCCGGATGAGGGAGTAGCCGTTGGAGTGGGGGCCGGAGGAGGCCAGCCCCAGCAGGACGTCCCCCGCCCGGCAGCTCGTCCCGTCCAGCAGGCGGTCGCGTTCGGCGACCCCGACACAGAAGCCGGCCAGGTCGTAGCGGCCGTCCTCGTAGAAGCCGGGCATCTCGGCGGTCTCGCCCCCCACCAGGGCGCAGCCGGCCTCCTCGCAGCCGGCGGCGATCCCGGTGACCACGTCGCCCGCGGTATCCACCTCCAGCCTGCCGGTGGCGTAGTAATCCAGGAAGAAGAGCGGCTCCGCCCCCTGGACGATGAGGTCGTTGACGCACATGGCGACCAGGTCGCGACCGATGGTGTCGTGGCGGCCGAGCCGCTCGGCCAGCGCGAGCTTGGTGCCGACGCCGTCGGTCCCGGCCACCAGCACGGGGTCGCGGTAGCCGGCGGGGAGGTCCACCAGGGCGCCGAAGCCGCCCAGCCCGCCGCGCACCTCCGGCCGCCGGGTGCGGTCCACGGCGGGGCGGATGCGGTCCACCAGTGCGTTGCCGGCGTCGATGTCCACGCCGGCATCGCGATAGGTGAGGCCGGGGCCGGTCTCGGGGTCGTCGGCACTCAAGGGGGTCTCCTCGGGGGTGTGCGGATGGACCAATTGTAATGAGTCGCCGGGGGGCATGGAACCGCGCCCGGTGGTGGGCGATAATCCGGGACCATGATGCCCTCGTTCAGACCCCTGTGCCGGTTCCTCATCCTCCTCCTCCTGCTGCTCGTGGCCGGCGGTGCCCCGGCGGCGACCGTGGAGGGTCTCTACGAGACGCGGGTCGGGGTGGAGGGCCAGGGGGCAGAGGAGCGCGAGCGTGCGTTGCGTGCCGGTCTGCGCCAGGTCCTGGTCCGCGTCTCGGGTAGCACCGGCAGCGGAGAGCTGTCCGGAATCGCGGAGGCGGTGGCCGAGCCCGGCCGCTATCTGCAGCAGTACCGCTATGTCGAGGAGGACGAGGGAGAGGACCTTACCCTCTGGATGCGCTTCCAGTCGCAGGCGGTGCGCCAGCTGCTGGAGGCCGAGGATCTCCCGGTCTGGGGGCGGATGCGGCCGGCGACCCTGGTCTGGCTGGCGGTGGAGGAGGGGGGCGAGCGGCGGCTGCTGGGGCCGGATAGTGACCACCCCGTCCACCGCGCGATGGTCGAGCACGCCCGGCTGCGGGGGATCCCCCTGCGCTGGCCGTTGCACGATCTGCGTGATCGTCGGGCCGTGGAGCCCTCGGACGTAGCCGCCGGCTTCGTGGAGCCGGTGCGGGACGCCTCGGCCCGCTACGCCACCGATGCCGTGCTCATGGGCCGGGTGCGACAGGATGCCAACGGCGCCTGGGAGGCGGACTGGACGCTGCTGCGAGGGGAGCAGACCAGCCGCTGGTCCGTAAAGGGTGACCTCCCCGTGGAGGTGACCGACGCCGGCATTGACGGAACGGCCGAGGCCCTGGCGGCCTCCTTCGCCGGAGGGGGCGGTGAGGGGAGTCGCGTGACCCTGGCCATCACCGGTGCACGAGATCTCGAAAGTTACGTCGACCTCCGGGAATATCTGACCGACCTCTCAGCTGTCCGCCGCGTGGAGGTTCGGAGCGTTGGCGGCGACGAGCTGCGTCTGGAGGTCACCCTGCGCGGCGATGCCGATGGACTCATCCAGGCCATTGGCCTGGGGGATACGCTGGTCCGGACCCGGCGGCCCACGGATGCAGGAGATGTCCTCCACTACCGGCACCTGCCATGACCCTGGCCTGGCTTCCCAATGCGATCAGCGTCTTCCGGATCGCCCTGGTCCCGCCAGCGGTCGTGGCGATGCTGGCGGGGGCCTTCGGCACCGCGCTGATCCTGGTGCTGGTGGCCGCTCTCTCTGACGGGATGGATGGCTGGCTGGCGCGCCGCCAGGGGTGGGGCAGCACCCTGGGCGCCGTCCTCGATCCACTGGCCGACAAGCTCCTGATGCTGGCCACCTATTTCACCCTGGGGGCGCTGGGTTCCATCCCGGGCTGGCTGGCGGTGCTGGTCATCGGCCGGGACGCGCTCATCGCGGCGGGGGCCGGCTGGCTTTGGTGGCGCCGCGGGGCCTACCGCGTCGCCGCCCGGCGGATCAGCAAGCTCAATACCATCATGCAGGCCGGCTACCTGCTGCTGGTGCTGGCGGCTCTGGTCCCTCTCCCCGTCCCGGCCGAGGTCGTGGCGGGCGGGACCCTGCTGGTGGTAACCACCACCCTGGCCTCGGGACTGGATTACCTCTATGTCTTCTACCGGATGGCTGTCACCGGGAATGTCTCGAAGGAGGACGGAACGTGATGAACAACCGGGACCTGCTCCCCGTCGCCATCGCCGTGCTTGTCGCCGGGCTGCTCTGGCTCCTGGCGCCGGTCCTGACCCCCTTTGCCGCGGCCGCTCTGCTGGCCTATCTGGGAGACCCGATGGTGGACCGCCTGGAGGCTCGGGGGCTGCCGCGGACCCTGGGTGTGGTGGTGGTCTTCCTGCTGCTGGCGATCGCCGTGCTGGCCGCCGTGATGGTGGTCCTGCCCCTGGCCGGGGAGCAGCTGTGGCAACTGCTGGAGCGGCTCCCGGGCTGGGTGGAGCAGGCCCAGGGGCGATTCCCGGTCCTGGCGGAACTGGACCTCACCCGCCTGGTGGAGCTGGCGCGGGAGCACTGGCGAGCCGCCGGCGGCTGGGCACAGACCGTGCTCGCCTCGGCCTCCAGCTCCGGCCTCGCACTCCTGGCATGGCTGGCGAACGGACTGCTCATCCCGGTGCTGACCTTCTACCTCCTGCGCGACTGGGACAATCTGATCGCCCGCCTCCGCGAACTTCTCCCGCGCCCCTGGGAGCCCACCATCGTTGACCTGAGCCGGGATGCCGACGAGGCCCTCGGGGCCTTCCTGCGCGGCCAGCTCTCGGTGATGCTGGCGCTGGCGGCGGTCTATGCCGCCGGTCTCTGGATGCTCGGCATCAACGCCCCGGTCCTCATCGGTCTGCTGGCGGGGGTGGTGAGCTTCATCCCCTACCTGGGGCTGGTGGTGGGGATCGCCGTCGCCGGCGTGGTCGCCTGGTTCCAGTTCCAGGAGCTGTGGGTCCTGCTGGGGGTGGCAGCGGTCTTCGGCCTCGCCCAGGTGCTGGAGACCGCCCTCTTTACCCCCTGGTTCGTGGGCGATCGCATCGGCCTCCACCCGGTGGCGGTGATCTTCGCTGTCCTGGCCGGCGGTCAGCTCTTCGGCTTCGTGGGCACGTTGCTGGCGCTGCCGGCGGCGGCGGTCATTGCCGTGCTGCTGCGTCACGCCCATCGGCGATACCTCGACAGCGAGACCTACGCGGGGCAGTAGATGGCGGCGGACAGCGAGCAGCTCATCCTGCCGGTGGGATTCCACGAGGCGGCGGATCTGGAGGGCTTCGAACCGGGGGCCAACGCCGCTGCGGTGGCGGCGGTGGCCGCCCGCGAGCCCGGCCCGCTCTTCCTCTGGGGCGGCCCGGGGAGGGGCAAGACCCACCTCCTCCAGGCCGCCTGCGTGGCCGCCGGCCGGAACGGCGAGCCGGTGGCCTATCTCCCCCTGAGTACGGCGGGGCTGACTCCGGAGGCCCTCCAGGGACTGGAGGGGATGGCCGTGGTGGCGGTGGACGACCTCGACGCCGTGGCCGGCGATCGCGCCTGGGAGGAGGCGCTGTTCCACCTCTTCAACCGGACCCGCGAGGCCGGCGCCCCCTTTCTGGCGGCCGCCAGCGCGGCGCCGGCGGCGCTGCCTCTGGTTCTGGAAGACCTGCGCAGCCGGCTGGCGTGGGGCCTGGTCTTCCACCTCCAGCCCCTGGACGACGCCGGTCTGTGCCGGGCCCTCATGGATCGGGCCCGTCGTCGCGGCATGGAGATGCCCGAGGCGGTGGCGAACTACCTCCTGCGCCGGATCAGCCGGGAGCCGGCGGAGGTCTTTTCCTGGCTGGAGCGGCTGGATCGCGCCACCCTCGCCGCCCAGCGGCGGCTGACCATCCCCTTCGTGCGTGACCTCATTTCGGCGGACGGAGGTTGAGTTCCTTGCCGCGCCAGCGAGCATAGAGCATGGCGCTGGTGAACAGCGTCACCGAGAGCGCAATCTCGATCCCGGCCAGGATCCGGGCATCCGGACTGGCCATGGCCTCGGTCACGCCGTGGGCGAAGTAGAGCAGGATCAGGAGCGTGGTCCAGGCGTGGGTGTAGGCCCGCCCGGCCAGGAGCCCCCGCAGGGGCAGCAGCAGCGGCCCGGCGACGACCACCAGCACCAGCGACGGGTGGAAGTGGGTCGATGGTGCCAGCCACAGGTACCAGGCCAGCAACAGGATGAAGAGGGCGAACCAGGCGGCCAGGGTGACCACCCGCGCGATGTAGGTCTTTCTAGCCACGGGTCTTCTCCCGGCCGCGGTGAAGGGTGAGGGCGATCTCCGCCACGCGCGCGCCCAGGGCGCGGCAGAGGTGGGCCTCGTCGGCATCCACCGGCCGGCCCGCATCCGCCCCGGCGACGTGGCTGGCGCCGTAGGGGGTGCCGCCGGAGGTGGTGGTGGACAGCCGCTCCTCGGTGTAGGGCAGCCCGCAGAAGAGCAGGCCGTGGTGGAGCAGGGGCAGGGCCATGGTCAGCAGGGTGGACTCCTGGCCGCCGTGCAGCGAGGCGGTGGAGGTGAAGACCGCCCCCGGCTTCCCGGCCAGTGCCCCGCCGAGCCACTGGGCGCTGGTCCCGTCCAGGAAGTACTTCAGCGGCGCGGCCATGTTGCCGAAGCGCGTCGGGCTGCCCATGACCAGGCCGTCGCACTCGGCGAGGTCCTCGGGACGGGCGTAGGGAGGCCCGTCATCGGGGACCGGCGGGGCCACCGCCTCCGGGGTCGCCGAGACCGGGGCGACGGTGCGCAGGCGGGCGGCCATCCCGCTGACACCATCCACCCCGGCAGCGATCTCCCGGGCCATGGCCGCGGTGGCCCCGTGGCGGCTGTAATAGAGGATCAGGACCTCGCGCGCGTCCCTGCTGCCAGGGGCCGTCATTCCAGGATCTCCAGCACCTTCTCCGGCGGGCGGCCGATGGCGGCCCGATCGCCGTTGACCACGATGGGGCGCTCCAGTAGCCGGGGGTGATCGGCGATGG
>JBKGYA010000028.1:0-16404 GCA_046546335.1 Thiohalospira sp.
GGGGCCGAGGTCGAGTCCTCGGTGATCCTCCCGGAGGTCCGGGTGGAGCCGGGTTGCCGGATCCGCAACGCCGTCATCGAGAAGCACTGCCGGCTGCCGGCGGGGACCGTCATCGGCGAGGATCCCGCCACCGATGCCGAGCGCTTCCACGTCAGCCCCGGCGGGGTGGTCCTGGTCACGCCGGAGATGCTCGGGCAGGGTGTCCACCATGTCCGATGAACCCGACCACGGAGACCCCCGGATGGGAACCCACAATCAGGAGGCGCCGGTGAAGGTGGTCCTCTGCTGGCACATGCACCAACCCAGTTACCTGGACCCGTGCAGCGGCGAATACCGCCTGCCCTGGACCTATCTCCACGCCACCAAGGACTACGTGGACATGGCGGCCCACCTGGAGGCCATCCCGGCGGCGCGGGCGGTGGTGAACTTCTCGCCCACCCTTATCGAGCAGATCGCGGATTACGCCGAGCAGGTGGCCGGCCACCTCCGGGATGGCCGGCCCATCCACGATCCGCTGCTGCGCGCCCTGGCCGATCCCACCCTGCCCGAGGATGCCTGTGACCGGGAGCGCCTGGTCCACTGGTGTCTGCGCGCCAACGAGGCCCATCTCATCGAGCGCTGGACCGCGTTCGCCACGCTGGCGGAGCTGGGACGCTGGGTGAAGAAGCATCCGGGGAGCGGTCTGGATATCAGCGACCGTTTTCTGGCCGATCTGGTGACCTGGTACCACCTGGCCTGGCTGGGGGAGAGCGTCCGCCGCAGCGATGCCCGGGTAAAACGGCTCATGGAGAAGGCGCGCGGCTTCACCGTCCACGACCGGCGGGAGCTGCTCGTGGTCATCGGGGAGCTCCTGAAGGGGGTGATCCCGCGCTACCGCGCACTGGCCGAGGCGGGCCAGGTGGAGCTATCGGTGACCCCGTATGCCCACCCCATCCTGCCGCTCCTCCAGGACCTGACCAGCGTCACCGAGGCCTGGCCCGATGCGCCCTTGCCCACCGCCAGTCGCTATCCCGGGGGCGCGGAGCGGGCGCGCTGGCACATCCAGCGCGGACTGACCGTCTTCGAGGAGGCCTTCGGCTTCCGGCCGGCGGGCTGCTGGCCGGCGGAGGGATCGGTGAGCGATGCCACCCTGGCGGAGCTGGAGGCCGCCGGCTTTGCCTGGGCGGCCAGTGGCGGCAGCGTCCTGGACAACAGCCTCACTGAAGCCGGGATGAAGGTGGATCCGGATCCGGAGTGGCATCGCGCCTACACCGTGGGCGAGGGCAGCATGCGCTGCTTCTTCCGCGACGACGGCCTCTCCGATCTCATCGGTTTCGAGTACGCCGACTGGCACGGCGACGATGCCGTGGCCAACCTGGTGGGCCACCTGGAGACCATCGTCAGCCACTGCGCCGACCGCGGACAGGCGATCATCCCCATCATCCTGGACGGCGAGAACGCCTGGGAGCACTATCCGGCCAACGGGTGGTACTTCCTCTCCGCCCTCTACCGCCGGCTGGCCGACCACCCCGAGCTGGAGCTGACCACCTTCGCCGAGGCCGCCGAGCTGCCGGCGCGCCACCTGCCGCGCGTGGTCGCCGGCAGCTGGGTCTGGGGCACCTTCTCCACCTGGATCGGCGAGCGGGAGAAGAACCGCGGCTGGGAGCTGCTGGTGGAGGCGAAGCAGGCCTTCGACGGCGCCGTGGACGGCCTGGACCCGGCGGCGCGGGAACGCGCCGAGGTACAGCTGGCCATCTGCGAGAGTTCCGACTGGTTCTGGTGGTTCGGCGACTACAACCCCTCCGGGATCGTCTCCGAGTTCGACCACCTCTACCGGCTGCAGCTCATCGCCCTCTACGAGCGCCTGGGCCTCGACCCGCCGGAGCACCTGAGCCACGCCTTCGCCCACGGCGGCGGTGCCCAGGCGCGGGGCGGGGCGATGCAGCCGGGGCGCTCGCAATGACTGCCGACCCCACGGCATACCGCCGCGCCGGCGTCTTGCTCCACCTCACCTCGCTCCCCGACAGCCCCGGCAACGGGGACCTGGGGGCGCCGGCCCGCTGGTTCGTGGACTGGCTGTCCGAGGCCGGCTTCTCGGTCTGGCAGATGCTGCCCCTGGGGCCGACCCATGCCGACGGCTCCCCCTACCAGACCCTCTCGGTCCACGCCGGCGACCCGCGCCTGGTGGATGTGGAGGGACTGATGGAGGCGGGCTGGCTGGATCGCACGGCACCCCCCTCCGACCGGGAGGCGGCGCAGGCGTGGCGCGAGGAGTGCCGGCAGGCCGCCTTCGTCGGCTTCCGGGGCCGCGCGGACGAGGGGGAGCAGGCGGAGCTGGCCGAGTTCCGGCAGCAGCACCGGGACTGGCTGGAGGACTTCGCCCTCTACATCGCCCTGCGCGAGGAGCAGGGCGGCGCCCCCTGGTGGGAGTGGCCGGTGGGCGAGCGGGACCGCGAGCCGGTGGCCATGGAGGCGGCCGCCGAGCGCCTGTCGGCCGTGGTGGAACGGGTGGTCTTCGAGCAGTTCTGCTTCTTCCGCCAGTGGCGCGCCCTGCGCGACCACGCCGCCGAGCGCGGGGTCGCCCTGTTTGGCGACATGCCCATCTTCGTCGCCCTGGACTCCGCCGATGTCTGGGCCCGCCGGGACCTCTTCGACCTGGACGCGGCCGGCTGTCCACGCCGTGTGGCCGGGGTGCCGCCGGACTACTTCTCCGAGACCGGGCAGTGGTGGGGCAATCCCCTCTATGACTGGCAGCAGCTCGAGGCGGAGGGGTTTCAGTGGTGGCTGGAACGGCTGGGCACTCAGCTGGAGCTCTTCGACTTCCTGCGCATCGATCACTTCCGCGGGCTGGCCGCCTACTGGGCCATCCCCGCCGAGGCGGAGACCGCCCTGGAGGGCCACTGGGAGCCGGCCTCCGGCCACGCCTTCCTGCGGGCGGTGGCCCGGCGCTTCGGCGATGTGCCGCTGGTGGCCGAGGACCTGGGCGTCATCACCGCCGACGTGGAGGCGCTCCGCGACGACTTCGGCCTCCCGGGGATGAAGATCCTCCAGTTCGCCTTCGGCGGCGGGGCCGACAATCCCTACCTCCCGCACAACCACCGGACCGCCTCGGTGGTCTACACCGGCACCCACGACAACGACACCACCGCCGGCTGGTTCCAGGGGCTGGAGCCGGCGGTGGCCGAACACGTGCGCGAGTATCTGGGCTGGCCGGGGGAGGAGACGCCGGAGGCGCTGGTCCGGGCCGCCCTGGCCTCGGTGGCGCGCCTGGCCATCGTCCCCATGCAGGACCTGCTGGGGCTGTCCAGCGAGCACCGCATGAACGTGCCGGGCACGGTGGAGGGCAACTGGACCTGGCGGCTGGAGCGCGGCTGGATCCCCGAGGGCCGGGCGGCCGAACTGGCCCGGCTCAACGCCCTCTACGGCCGAACCGGCTGAGGGCCGCCGCGCCCGGGGCGGAGCCCCGGGGTCCTAGAGCCAGACCATGCGACCGGTCTCGAAGGGGTGGCTCAGGCGGGGGTGGCTGGGGTACATCCGCACCCGGTAGTGCTGCAGCCCCGCCAGGCGCGGGGTGAGGTCCAGGCTGAAGATCCAGGTCCCCGGCTCCTCGTCCTCCCCTTCCGGGGTAAGGTGGAAGCGATCCTCCGGCCGGAAGGGGCTGTCCTCCCGACGTACCGGAGCGACCAGGCACTCCATGGTGACGTCGTCCGGGGTCAGGCCGTTGAGACGGGCGCGGACCTGCAGCTTCAGGCTGTCGCCGTGGGGGAGGGCGGCGGGCGGCTCCTCCACGACCTCGAGCTCCACGCCCTCCCAGGCCTCCCGGACCCGGCCCTTCCACTTCGCCAGTTCCGTGGCCGCGGCGAAGTCCCGGGCCCGCAGGCGGGCATCCTGATCCCGGGCCGGGCTGTAGAAGTCCCGGACGTAGTCCATGACCATCCGCTGGGCGTTGAAGCGCGGGATGGTGGTCTTCATGGCCGCCTTGGAGCGCTGCACCCATGGGGCCGAGTAGCCGTGGTGGTTGCGCTGGTAGTAGAGCGGGATGACCTCGCGGGCGAGGATGTCCACCAGGTCGCGGGCCTCTTCGCTGTCGCGGTAGTGCGGGTCGAAGCCGGGGTCGTGGGGGACGATGGCCCAGCCGTTGTTGCCGTCGTAGCCCTCGCCCCACCAGCCGTCGAGGACGGAGAGGTTGAGTACGCCGTTGACGCCCGCCTTCTGGCCGGAGGTCCCGGAGGCCTCCATGGGGTATTCCGGGGTGTTGAGCCAGACGTCCACGCCGGTGACCAGCTTCCGCGCCAGGGCCATGTCGTAGCCCTCCAGGAGCAGGATCCGGCCGATGAACTCCGGCTGCAGGGCGTACTCGTGGATCCGGCGGATGAGCTCCTGCCCCGGCTTGTCCGAGGGGTGGGCCTTGCCGGCGAAGATGAGCAGCACCGGCCGGTCGGCGTCGTTCATCAGCTCCTTGAGCCGCTCCAGCTCGGAGAAGATGAGGGTGGCCCGCTTGTAGGTGGCAAAGCGCCGGGCAAAGCCCAGCACCAGGGTATCGGACTCGCTCTGGCGGGCGTAGTGGGTGATCCGCTTGATCATCGCCTCGGAGTAGCCGTTGCGCCGGTACTGGTTCTCCGCCCGGGCGACCACCTCGTCCAGGAGTTCGGTCTTCAGGCTCTGGCGCAGACTCCAGTAGCGGTGGTCGGGGATCTGGTCGATGACCTCCCAGTAGTCCTCGTTGAGGAGCTCGTTGCGCCACTCGCGCAGCCGCATGTCGAAGAGGTTGCCCCACTCCCGGGCCAGGAAGGTCGGGACGTGGACGCCATTGGTAACGTGGCGGATGGGGTTCTCCTCCGGCGGGACCTCCGGCCAGATCTCGGCCTCCATCTCGGCGGCGACCCCGCCGTGGATACGGCTGACCCCGTTGTTGAAGCGGGAGCCGCGGAGGGCGAGGGTGGTCATGTTGAAGACGTCGCCGTTATCGGGGGTCGTCCCGAGTTCATAAAACGCCTGAAAATCCTTTCCCAACTCCTCGTGATACCCGGAGAAATACTCCTCCATCATGCCGGCATCGAACATGTCGTGTCCGGCCGGAACCGGGGTGTGGGTGGTGAAGACCGTCCCGCTGGCCACCGCCTCCATGGCCGCCTCGAAGGTCAGCCCCCCGGCTACCAGTTCCCGGCACCGCTCCAGGATCTGGAAGGCGGAGTGGCCCTCGTTGATGTGCCAGACCGTGGGCTGCAGCCCCAGGGCGCGCAGGGCGCGGACGCCCCCGATGCCCAGCACGATCTCCTGCTGGATCCGGGTGTGGCTGTCCCCGCCGTAGAGCTGGTAGGTGATGGCGCGATCGGCCTCGGCGTTCTCCGGGAGGTCGCTGTCCAGCAGGTAGAGGGTGATGTGGCCGGCCTTGGCGTGCCACAGCCGCAGCAGTACCTCGCGCCCCGGCATGCCCACCGTCACTCGCCGCTCCTCGCCGGCCTCGTCCCGGCACAGGTGGACGGGGAGGGTGCCGAAATCGGTGGGGGCGTAGTGGGCGACCTGGTGGCCGTGGTTATCGATGGTCTGGGTGAAGTAGCCCTGGCGATAGAGCAGACCCACGGCCACGAAAGGTAATCCCAGGTCGCTGGCCGCCTTGCAGTGGTCTCCGGCGAGGATGCCCAGCCCGCCGGAGTAGATGGGGAAGCTCTCGTGGAAGCCGAACTCGGCGCAGAAGTAGGCCACCAGGTCCTTTTCCGGATCCAGGTAGGGCTGGATGTGCGTCCGCATCCCCTCCTGGTGATAGGTGTCGTAGACCGAGAGGACCCGATTGTAGTCCTCCATGAAGATCCGGTCCTGGACGGCCTGTTCCAGTGTCTCCTGGGAGACCCGGCGGAGGAAGACCTTGGGATTGTGGCCGCAGGCCTCCCACAGCTCCTGGTCCAGGCGGAAGAAGAGGCCGCGGACCTGGCGGTCCCAGGAGTAGAGGAGGTCATCGGCCAGTTCGTGCAGGCGTTCCAGCTTCCGGGGGATCTGAGGGCGGACTTCCAGGGAAAAGGTGGTCGAGCTCATGGTAGCCTGTAAGGTTGCGGGGCGCGGAATCGCGGCACAGATCCAGCATCATAACGTGCCAGGGGCAAAGGGGAAGAGGGTAGCCGCTCAATCGCCCGGATTGTTGCCGGTCGGTCCGTTCCCCTCACCATCATCCCCTGGCCACCCGGCGTCCCGCCACTGCGGGTAGCCCTCGCGCAGGCGCCGGGCGCTGAACCCGGCCGAACGCAGCTGCTCCACCGCCTCGTAGGCCATCAGGCAGTAGGGGCCGCGGCAATAGGCGACCACCTCCCGATCCCGGGCCAGCTCCGGCAGCCGCGCCTCCAGCTCCTCCAGGGGGATGTTCACCGCCCCGGGCAGATGGCCCGCCTCGAACTCCTCCGGCGGGCGGACATCGAGGACGGTGACCAGCCCCTCCTGGGCCCGATCCAGGAGTTCATCCGGCGTTACCGGCTCCAGCTCGTCGTGCACGGCGAGGTAGCTGTGGACCAGCCGGGAGACCTCGGCCAGGCGCGATTCCGCTAGCTGGTGGACCAGCTCCAGGAGGCTGACCACGCGCGGATCGGCCAGGGAGTAGTAGACGTGCTGTCCGGACTTGTGACCCTCCACCAGACCGGCCTGGCGCAACTGCTGCAGGTGCTGGGAGGTGTTGGCCACGGAGAGGCCGGAGGTGTGGGCCAGCGCCTCGACACTGCGCTCACCCTGGGAGAGGAGTTCCAGCAACTCCAGGCGGCGGCCATTGCCCAGCGCCTTGCCGATGCGGGCGAACTGATCGGAGAGTTCCTGTCGCAGGTGTTCGGCCATGGTCCATTCGCTTTCAACGGTTTTGTTGAATGTAATCGCCACCCCGGGACGACGCAAGCGCCGAACCCCGAACCCGGCCAGGATGGCCCTTGCCGCCGAGCCAGTTCGAGGAAGAAGCAACTGGAAGTCCCGGTACAGGAGGGGATGATTCTGCGGATCACGGTGCTCGCCCCGGCGCCTACAATGGCGGTAGGATCGGAGTTCCGAGGGACGGAGGGTGTACCGTGAAATACGGTTCGATGTTGCTGTTACTGGTCCTGGGGACCTCGAGCGCAGTCGCCGAGACCGTGGAACGCCCCTTCAATGGGGGTACACTGGAGGCGGAATATATCGCTCCATCAAAGGCGGGCCGGGGGGTGGTGCTGCTCTACCCGGATACCGTGCGGGCCGACGAGGAGGGGCGGAAATCCCTGCAGGAGGCACTCACCAGGGCCGGTTATGGTGTGCTGGTGGCCCGCCCGGGCGGGGACGCCGACTGCAGCGGCGTCTGGCGCCGGCTCCACCGCGACGGCATGGACGAGGTGGGCGGCTGGTTCGACTGGCTCCTGCAGCGCGGTATCTCCCGGGTCCACTTCCTGGGCTCGGGGCGGGGCGGGAATCAGGTAGCCTGGTTCCTGGCGAGGAGCCGTCACCCGGCTCTGGGGACGGCCATTCTCCTTGACCCGATGGTCTGGCGCCGGGATAAAGAGACCAAGCGGTACGAGGAGGAACACGGACGCCCGCTGGAACCGCTACTGGAAGAGGCGCGGGAACTGCGCGAGCAGGGGCGGTCCGACGAGACACTCTCCGCTATCGGCTTCCTGCACTGCGAGGCGGTGGATGTCACCGCCGCCGCGCTGCTGAGCTACTACGCCGATGAGCCGAACCTGGATACCAGCCGCCTCCTGGACGACCTTCCGGGTCCCGCTACGGTGCTGGTCGGACCGGACCACGAGGGCCGCCAGCGGTTGCAGCGGGCGGCCGAGGGCGGGAAGACGAAGGTCCAGCTACTGGAGAAGGGGGTGGAGGAGGGCGCCCCATCGGTGGTAGCCGGTATTCTGGAGGAGCGAGGGGAGGATGCGGCAGGGCGTTGAGGTTCGCCGGCCCGCTCCCTCCGCGCTGGCCGGAATGGGGCGACGGCAGCCCGGCGAGAGCCTCCCCCGTTGGGAGCCCGGGCCACCCGGTGGTGGTCCGCCGCCCGTCTCCTGGCTTCTCCCGGCAATTGGTAATCCGCTCCCGACACTCATGGCGCTGGCTCCCTGGCGACAGACGGGAGACGAGGTCCTGCTGCTGGGCACGGACCCCGATCCGGAGCGGCCGTGGGCGCCCCTGGTGGACCAGGCCGTCCCGGAGGCCGGGCCAGCCGCCGGCCGACTCGCCTGGGGGGGCGTCGTGGTGACCCTGCCGCCCGAGGCGCACTGGCCGGACTACCTTCGGGAGCTGGTGCTGGCCGGGGCCGAGGCGGCGCCCTGGGGCTTCGGCAATCGCCTGCCGGGGCCGGCGTGGCTCTCGGCCCTGGACCGGCGCACCCCGAAGCCGCCGCGGCTGGCCGGCCGCCTCCTGTTCTGGCGGGGCAGCGAGGCCGCACGTGTCCACGACCTGGCCGACCTGCCGCGGCTGGGTTCCCCGGCCCGGCTACCGGTCGCGGTCCGCCCGCGTCCCGGCGCCCCTCAGGCGCCGCCGGCGAAGACGTAGCCGTTGTGGCCGCTGCGCTTGGCCCGGTACATGGCGGCATCCGCCTCGCGCAGCAGCTGATCGGCCGTGGCCGGCGGTCTGCACTCATCCTCAACGCCGTAACAGGCGATTCCGATGCTGGTGCCCAGCCGTACGGGGTCATCCGCCGAATCCATGGGGCGAATCACCGCAGCGATGACCCGTTCCGCGATGCGGGTCAGGGCGACCGATGCCTGATCGGGTGGGCCGGCCTCGGCCAGGATGACGAACTCGTCACCGCCCAGTCGAGCAACGGTATCGCAATCGCGCAGTTCGCCGGCGAGGCGGCTGGCGACCTCCTCCAGGACGCGGTCCCCCGCCTCGTGGCCGAGGGAATCGTTGACGGCCTTGAAGCCGTCCAGATCGGCGAACAGGAGTCCCAGACTGTGGCCGTAGCGGTCGACCCGCTCCATGGCCTGCTGGATGCGATCCAGCAGCAGGGTACGGTTGGGTAGCCCCGTCAGGGCGTCATGGTGGGCCTGGTGCTGGAGGCGGGCCTCGGTCTCCAGCGCCTGCCGGACCTTGTAGCCCTGGTGCAGGCCCACGAGCTGGGAGAGTTTCTCCGCCATCCTGAGGTGGTGCTCCTCCCAGGGGAGGCTCTGCCCGCGCACCTCTTCCTGCCACAGCTCGAAGGATTTGCGCGGGGAGAGCCGGCCGGTATCGGGATTGCGCTCCACCGCCTTGTTGGGGTTGCCGGCCCAGTCGATGGTCTCGATCTGTTCCCGACGGAGGAGGCAGAGGTAGTCGTTGCCGTAATTGGCCAGCGGGACGTAGAGGACCCCGGCGACCCAGCCGGGGTCCCGGGGATGTTCGATCCAGTCGGCCGCCCGGTTGGTCGCCGTGATCCCCTCGCCCGACTCGGGGTTCGCCACCGTGGCCTCCAGGGCCGTCCGGATCTCCGCGGGCGGGGTCTCCCCCATGGCATGGCACTCGCCGCGGAGGCAGAGGATCATCCCCTCGGCCTCGAAGGCCTTCAGCAGCGCCTCGCCCTGTTGATGGAGGTAGGGGACAAGGTCATCCGCCCTGGGCAGATCGGCGAGGATCGCGTTGATCCGATCCTGGCCCGCCTCGATGGCCTCCTGCTCCAGGCGCAGTCGGAGCAGGGGAAGGTGGGCCGAGAGGAAGTCCCCCAGCATGGCACTGAAATCGCGGACCTCCGGGGGGAGGGGGAGCGGCGCATCGTGGTGGCAGACGAGCATGCCCCAGAGGTCGCCGTGCTCGTCGAGGATGGAGATGGCCAGCGTGGCACCGACGTCGAGGTTGTGGAGGTACTCCAGATGGATGGGGGAGACGCTGCGCAGCAGCGCGAGCCCGAGGTCGAACGGCTCGACATGATCTGCCTCCGCCAGGAGCGGGACCGGGGTATAGCCGGTATCCGGGATCACCCGGACCCGGTTGCGTCGATATAGCGCCCGTGCCTGCTCCGGGATGTCGCTGGCCGGGAATCGCTGGCCCTGGTACCGCCGGGGGCGGCCGTCGGTGATCTCGGCGGTGATGGTGCCGTTGTAGTCGGGGTCGAAGCGATAGACCATCGCGCGCGCCGTGCCCGTGAGGCGGTGCACCTCCCGCGCGGCGAAGGTCAGCAGGGCGTCGGGCTCCCGCCAGCCGGGCATTTTCTCGATGAAATGGTGGAGGCGATCCATGGTCGCCCGCGTCTGCGCCGGGCCGGCAGGGGGGGTCGTCTCCAGCTCCACCACCAGCCCCTGTGCCTGCCGATGGGCAGTCAGGTGCAGGATGGTCTCTCCCTGGAACGGTTCCACGGCGAGGGTGGTGGTTGCGCGGGTACGGTGTTCCAGGCTCCGTTCCAGGGTCGCCAGGGCCTCGGCGCAGGGGAGCCAGTCCGTCAGCGGTCGGCCGGGCAGCGAGGCCGGATCGGGCCCCTGCGGGAGGAATTCCCCGGCATTGGCGCTGGCCGCACGGATGGTATAGGTCGGCGGCTGGAGGACCAGCAGCGCCCCGAAGGGCTGGATGCTTCCCGGAGTACCGATGGGTTCCTGGTGGCAATTGTCCAGGTCGACCCCGTTCACGACGCGGCCTCTTCCAGCCAGTGCAGGAGGCTGGTAAAGGTCGCCCGGGCCCCGCGGAGTGCCTCGGTCCGCTGGTCGGGGGTGCAGACCCCGTCTTCCAGGCGGGCGAGGAAGTCGCGCCAGTCATCGGGGTTCTCCTCGGCGTGGAAGGGGCCGATGGCGTCGGGTCCGAGTCGCTCCCCCACCTGCCGACGGATCACCCGGGCCCCCAGGGCGGAGCCCTCCAGCACCCAGGCAATCCCGAGGAACTCGGCCCGGGTCTGCGGGACCGGCGTACGGGGACAGCGAGGCAGGCCGCCGGGGTCGATGCCGCGAGCCCGGAGATCGCGCGCCAGGCGCGGCGCTCGGGGGCGGAAGGGGCGTTCCACCGCCAGTGCGGGGCAACACCCCTCGAGCCCCGCCTCCAGCGGGGAATGGAAGCCGTGGAGCCGGCCCAGCAGGGCCCGGTAGTCGGCCTCGGTGATGGAGTCCCCCATCACGCGGGTGACGACGGGGGTGGCCTCGATGGCTGCGTGGAGTTGGGCCGTACCCTCGCGGAGGAGCGAACGGACCTCCATTCTCGACGGGGGGATGAACCCGTCGATGGATTCTGTCTGCATGGGGGGACCTTCGAAACGACCGCGGACTTCCCGGGAGGTCCATCCACTTTACAGCAATTCTTTCGGCTCGTTAAAGCGGGGGTATCGCTACGAGCCGTGGCGGCGCAGGGCATTTGCGATCTTTTTGCGCAGGGTCTCCTCGTTGAAGGGCTTGACCACGTATTCGTCGGTACCGGCCTCGATGGCCTGGGTGATCCGCTCCTTGCTGTTCTCGGCGGTCACCATGATGAAGGGGATGTCGGCGAGATTGCTGTCGGCCCGCATGGTCTCCAGGAGTTCCAGGCCGGTCATCTTGGGCATGTTCCAGTCGCAGATCACCAGATGGACGGTCTCGTTGCGCAGCAGGTGGAGCGACTGCTGCCCATCCTCGGCGTCGTAGATGGTGGAGAAGCCGATATTGCGCAGGATGGACTTGATGACGTTGCGCATGGAGCGCAGGTCGTCGGCCACCAGGACGTGGAAGTTCTCCATCCCCATGGTCGATCAGCCCCTGCCGAGGCGTAACGGCGTGCAGCAGTGGTCGGGATATCCCGTTCGGATGCCCTGGCTCATGGCGTCAGACCCCCTCGGCTTCCCGTTGCCGCCACTCCGCCTCGGTATTGACCCCGGCGAAGGGCGTGGCGGCGGGGAAGGGCACCTCCACGGCGCCCACCTCGTCCAGCCACGCCCCGGTGGCCGGATTGCCGGCGGCCAGGGCGGCCTCCAGTCGGGGGCGGAGATCGCGGTGGATGAGGGCGAAGACCGGCTGCCGCCGCTGCCCGTCGTGCGCCAGGGCGGCCGGCACCCCGGCCTCCCGTGCGCCCGCCAGGAGGCGTTCGACCAGATCGGCCGGGGGCCGGGGCGTATCCCCGGGAACGGTGACCAGCCAGCTACCCGACTGCTCCAGCCCCGCCAGGAAGCCGGCCAGCGGGCCGGGGAGGTCGGCCACCGTATCCGGGCAGAGGGGCCAGCCGAGTCCCGCGTAGGTCTCCCGGTTGCGGTTGGCATTGATGCAGAGCCGCGCCACCTGGGGGGCGAGGGCGCACGCCGCCCGCTCCGCGAGGGGGCGGCCCCCCAGGGGCACGAGGCCCTTGTCGCGGCCCCCCATGCGCCGACCCCGACCGCCGCAGAGGATCACGCCGGCCACCTCGTCCGTGCTGGCCTCAGGGGTGGCCAAGCCATTCCTCCCGGCGCTGCTTCTCGGCCGCCCCTGCCTCCGGCTCGAACGCCAGGTAGTAGGTGTCCCGGGGTGCCTCCGCTGGCCGCAGGGTGGTGGTGATCAGTTCATCCTCGCGCAGGGCGTGGACCGGGAGCGCCTCGCCGGCGGGGTAGCGCCGCAGTAGCTCGTCCAGGCCGGCGGCCGTGGCCCGCAGGCCGGCGACGGCGACCAGCTCGTCTCCCGGGGCGAGCCCGGCCGCCTCCGCGGGGTCGCCGGCGTGGACGGTCCGCACCCGGGCGCGCCCCTGCTCGTCGGTGACGACGGCGCCGATCCAGGCCGGGGGCGGGGCATTGCCGGGCGCCGTACCACCCCGGTCGTCCTGCCCGGCGCGGGCCCGGGCATGGAGCGCCACCCCCACCGAGGCCAGCAGCTCCGCCAGGGGCGGGTCCTCCGTCCCGTGGACGTAGCGGTCGAAGAAGGCCTCGAGATCGAGCCCCGATACGGACTCGGCGGCCTCCCGGACGCCCTCCTCGGGGACGCCGATGCCGGGGCGGCCATGCTTGGCCCAGAGGTGGCGCATGATATCGTCCAGCCGGACCCCCGCGTCGCGACGGAGGAGCAGATCCAGCGCCAGGGCGACCAGCGCCCCCTTGGCGTAGTAGCTGACGATGGCGTTGGGGGCGTTGGCGTCCTGCTGATAGAAGCGCGTCCAGGCATCGAAGCTGGAGTCCGCCACCGACTGCCGATGCCGGCCGCTGCCGCGCATGACCCGGGTGATGAGTCGGCCCAGCCGCTCCAGGTAGGCCTCCCGGCCGATCCGCCCCGACGTCACCAGGGCGCGGTCGTCGTAGTAGGAGGTAATCCCCTCGAAGGCCCAGAGCAGGGTGGTGTGGACCTCGCCGCGCAGGTCGTAGGGGGTGAAGGCGGCCGGCCGGATCCGCTTGACGTTCCAGAGGTGGAAGTACTCGTGGCTGAACAGCCCCAGGAGCTCGGCATAGCCGTCCGGATCCACGTCGCCGCCGGGGCGGGGGAGGTGGTCGCGCCGGGCGACCAGGGCAGTACTGTCGGCGTGCTCCAGGCCACCATAGCCGTCGCCGACCACGTGGAGGTAGAAGACGTAGCGCTCGGTGACCGGCAGCTCGCCGAAGACCGCCACCTGCTCCTCGCAGATCCGCTGGACATCCTCGGCCAGCCGCTGGAGGTCGGCACGATGCTGGCCACTGATGGCAATGGTGTGCGGGACGCCGGCGACCTCGAAGCCCACGCGCGCCAGCGGCGCCATGGCCACCGGGCTGTCGATGAGGGTGGCGTAGTCGGCGGCGCGGTAGCTCCCGAAGCCGCCCTCCGCAGCCCCGACCGGCCTCAGGGCCGTGGCCACGGTCCACTCGCCATCCACCGAGTCCTCGGCCGGCGGTTCCAGGTGCAGCTCGCAGGGGCGATGGGCGTGGCCCTCGGGCTCCAGGAAGAGGGAGGTTCCGTTGAAGAAGCCGCGCCGGCGATCCAGCCAGGCGCTGCGGACCGAGGGGTCGTGGGCGTGGACCACGGTGCGGACGACCAACGGCCCGCTGGCCGGGGCCGCAAGCCAGGTCTGCTTGTCCTCCTTGGTCAGCGCCACCGGCCGGCCGTCGCCGTCCTCGGCGGCGATCTCGACGATGTGGCGGGCGAAGTCGCGGACCAGGTAGCTGCCGGGGATCCAGGCGGGGAGGATCAGGCGCTGCCCGGTCGTCGCCGGTTCGGGGACGGTGAGTTCTACCGCGAACTCGTGCGCGGACGGCCGAACGGGATGGACTCGATAGCGAAGCGGCGTAATGGCGTCGCGGCTCACGTTTTCCCCCGATGACTTCTCGATCTCGTTATGCCCGTCGCCCCTGCGGCTGGCTCAGTACTCGAAACAGTGCTTGCGCGCCTTGAGCTGTTGCAGCCACTCGATGCGTTCCGTTACCGCGTCAAAGCGCTCCCGCTGCCTGGGTTTGTCGACGATCTCGTTGCGCAGTATGTAGAGATAGGCCGGGCTGAAGGCGAAGGTGCCGATACCGCCGGCGACGGCATTGCCCCGGTCCTGGTGGAAGCTCTCCGGGGCGAACTCCATGGCCTGGTCGTAGAGCTCGCCGATGCGGCGGTCCAGATCCCCGCAGGTGAGTTGCCGGTCACCGGCCTGGCGCACCTCGACTACATCCTCGGTGGGCTCCAGATAGACCTCCCGGGAGCACCCGGCAAGCACCATCAGGAGGCCGACACCGACCAGGGCCAGGGCAGGAACTCCCCGGAATCGACCCGTCATGGAATGCCACCTCGAACAACCGGAATGGCCGCATTGTGGCACAGCGGGGGCGGCCGGGACAGATTCCCCGGGTCATCCGGCGACCAGTCTTTCGCGAGACTTTACATAATATACATTATGCGAAGTAATGGCCGGGATCCGGCAGGGGCAATCCGGCCCGATCATCGCTCCCCCGCACTCCGTCGGGCTGCGCCTTCAGCGGGTCAATGGTCCGGGGACCGCGCCGGGAGACCTGCTGGACTTGCCAGGTTCTCGATGCATGGCGCGGCTGGAATGTCGCGTATCCGGCCGGTTGACCTTCTCGCCGATACTCGCCGATATACTCATCGGAACGGCCTCGGTCCTTAACCCGGGTTTCCCCGTCGCTCTCTGTGGCCGTTGGAGCCTTCTTGTTGGAGCCGCCATCATCGGGATCGGCGCGCGAGCGCGCGGGCAGTACCTTGCCTTGCCGGATACGACGATCCAGAATGCAATTAACCAGTTGGTCAGTCCTGTGTCTGCGCCGGGGCGCGTGCGTGGTGAAACACCTGGCAAGACGGTTCAGGTGTCATTCCCAGGTAACTGACAATAAAAGAAAATACAGTGCATATTACGAAGGGGGGTTGGAGCCATGAACATGGAATCCGAGGCGGTCCAGCGGGGCCAGGGTATCGTCGCCATCCTGGAGGCGGCCGAGCACCTCTTCGCCAGTAGCGGCTTCGACGGCGTCTCCCTGAGCGCCATTGCCGAGGCGGCGGGGACCAGCAAGGCGAACATCCTCTACCACTTCCGGACCAAGGAGGAACTCTACCAGGCGGTCCTGGAAAACGCCTGCCAGGAGGGGCTCGAGGCGCTGCGCCAGGAACTGGACGCCCCGGAAGGGGGTATGGAGGAGCGGCTGCGCCGCTTCGCCCGCCAGCATCTCCGGCATCTCTTTGAACGCGAGGATCTCAGCCGGCTGATCCTGCGCGAGATCCAGGACCGGGATAACCCCCGCGGCCGGGAGCTGGCGGAGAACGTCCTGGCGAACCACTTTCGCTATGTGGTTTCCATCATCGAGGAGAGCCAGGCGGCCGGGACCTTCCGGGAGGATTTCGACCCCGCGGTGCTGGTCTCCGCCCTGATCGGGGCCGATCTCTTCTTCTTCATGAACCGCGAGGCGCTGGAACGGGATAACGAGGTGGCAATGGAGAACCAGCCCGAGCGTTACAGCGATGCCCTGGTGGACATCCTCCTGGCCGGCATACTCCGCCGGCCCGACTCCCGGGAGTAGCCCATGCCCCCCTTCCGCCCCGCTCCCCTCCTCCCCCGCACCGCCGCCTGGGCCCTCGCGGCGCTGCTGCTCGCCGGTTGCGGCGGGGAGGAACAGGAGGATCGCCAGGAGATGGCCAGCGACCGGGACATGCTGGTCCAGGCCGATACGGCGCGGGAGCAGGCCGTGGATGTCACCGAGGACACCACCGGCCGGATCCGGGCGCGGACGGCCCCCACCCTTCGGGCCGAGGTGGCCGGCCGGGTCATGGCGGTGTCGGTGGACACCGGCGACCGCCTGGAGGCCGGTGACGAGCTGGCCGTTCTGGATCCGGAGCCCTTCCGGCTGGCGCGCAATGCGGCGCGGGCGGAGGTGGAACGGCTGCAGGCGCGGCTGCGCAACCAGCAGCGCCAGGTGGAGCGGCTCCGCGCCCAGGCCGATGAGCAGTACGTCTCCGAATCCGATCTCGACGAGGCGGAGACCGCCCGGGACGAGCTCCGCGCCCGGCTCGACGGCGCCGATTCGGATCTCGGGCGGGCCGAGCGCGATCTGCGGTTGACCCGGATCCGCGCCCCGGTGGCGAGCCGGGTGGTGGAGCGACACATCGCCGAGGGGGACTACCCCGGGGTGGGCGAGCCGCT
>JBKGYA010000029.1:0-15760 GCA_046546335.1 Thiohalospira sp.
CTCGCCGGTCCCATTCTCCCCGGTCCCGGTCCCGTTCTCGTTATTGTCCTGCTCGTCGTCGGCCATGGCCTTGCTCTGCCTCCTGTCGGGACGCCCCTAGCGCGTGGTTCCGCCCTGGGTCGGCCGTTCCACGAATTCGGAAATCTTGATCGCCCAGCGACCCTCCCGGGTCCCGTACTGCCCGCGCAGGACGGGCACGCCCTCCGCCCGCATGGTCACCTGCTCGGGGAGGTCCACGGGAATGATATCGCCTGGCTGGAGGTTCATCACCTCGCGCAGGGTCAGCTCCGTCTCGGCGAGCTCGACGCTCGCCTCCACATCCATGCCCTCCACCTCCTCGCGCATGGTGGAGAGCCAGCGCTCATCCACCTCCAGCCGCTCGCTCTGGATGCCGGCATCCAGCAGGTCGCGGATGGGCTCGAGCATGGAGTAGGGCATGGTGATGTGGAGGTCGCCGCCACCACCATCCATCTCCACGTGGAAGCTGCAGACCACCACGATCTCGGTGGGCGAGACGATATTGGCAAACTGCGGGTTCACCTCGGCGTTGAGGAACTCGTACTCCAGGGAGAGCACCGGGGCCCACGCCTCCTGCAGGTCCTTGAAGGCCTGGCGCAGGAGGATCTGGATGATCCGCTGCTCGGTCTGGGTGAACTCGCGCCCCTCGATCTTGGTATGGAAGCGCCCGCCGCCACCGAAGAAGTTGTCCACCACCGAGAAGACCAGCTTGGGGTCCAGCACCATGAGGGCCGTCCCGCGCAGGGGCTTCATGCGGACGATGTTGAGGCTGGTGGGGACGAAGAGGGTGTGGACGTACTCACCGAACTTCATCATGCGGATCCCGCCCACCGAGATCTCGGCGCTGCGGCGGAGCATGTTGAAGAGGCTGATCCGGAACGAACGGCCGAAGCGCTCGTTGATCATCTCCAGCGTGGGCATGCGCCCACGGACAATCCGATCCTGGCTGGCGAAATCGAAGGAGACCGGACCTTCGGTCCCGGTATCCGCCTCATCCTCTCCCCCCTCCTCGTCGCCAACACCGTGGAGGAGGGCGTCGATCTCGTCCTGGGAGAGTAGTTCACTGCTGGCCATTCGAGCGCCTACTGGATCACGAACTTGGTGAAGTAGACCTCTTCGATGGCGGGCTCGCCGTAACGCTCCTCCAGCACCTTGCGCATATCTTCCAGGATGGCCTTGCGAAGCGCCTGCTTGCCCTCGGTACTCCGGACCTCCTCGGCATTCTGCGCCCCCAGGATGGTATTGATGCGGTCGCGAATCACGGGCATGTGTTCCTCCACCGCACCCTCTGCCTTGGAGTCACGGCTCATCACCTGGACGCCCACCTGCATGAACTGGGCATTGCCGCCGCTAACATTGACGGTGAAGGGATCGCCCAGCTCGATGTAGTGGGTCTCCCGCTCCTCGGCCTTCTTCTCGGTCTCCCCGCCCCCATTGCCACCATCATTCCCGAAGACGCCTGCGAACCAGAGCGCCGCTACCAGCCCGCCGATAAGGAGGATCTGGGCAGCCACCAGGATGGTGACCAGCTTGCCGGTGGAGAGGCCTCCCCCGCCCCCCTTGCCCACGTCGACGTCGACTTCCTTCTTGGCCATGTTCGTCTTCCCGTTGGCTGCGGCGTGTGGCGGCCCGGGCCACCGTCACCGGCAGCCGACCTTGCTGCCGCCATTGTTTCCCAAGGCGCCGCCGTAGGCAAGCCGCATCAGGCGTAGTAGTCCACACCACCGCGTGCAGCGACCTCATCGGGGGTCACGCTGATCGCAGTACCCTCATCCCCCCCATCGGCCCCGGCTTCCCCCGGGGCCTGCTGTTCACCGCCTCCGGGGTGGGAATGCCTCTCCTCGGCGAACTGCTGGTCCTGGTCGGAGACATCCACATCGACCAGGTCCATGCCCTGCTGTTCGAAGAGTTCCCGCAACCGCGGCAGGGCCTGCTCCACCGCCTCGCGGGTGGTGGCGTTCTGGACGTTGAAGTTCACGCTGGCCTGGTCATTCTGCACGGAGACGCGGATGTCCAGCGGACCAAGGTTCTGGGGATGGAGACGGACATTCGCGCTCTGGATCCCGTTGCGGGCCATGAAGACCACGCGTTCCCCCAGGGCCTGATCCCAGCCCTGACCGTTCACCGACGCAGCCAGAGGGGAGTTGGCGATGGTCCCCGCCGTGGAGGCACCGGCGAAGCCGGAGCCGAAACCGCCGGTGGAGGCGCCGAAACCGGAGCCCGAGCCAAAGCCGCCGGTGGACGCACCGAAGCCGCCACCACTACCGGCCTGGGTGCCCAGCCCCATGGCTGCGACCCGCTGGGCCGCCGTATCCCCGCCGCGACCGGACTCGCTGCCGGCACCGGTCGAAGAGCCGAGCAACGAACCCTGGCGGCCCACCAGGCTCTCGCCATCCAGCGCCTTGAGGGCGGGGCTGCGCTCGCTACCGGCAACCTCGTTCTGGTTGTTGTTGCCCATGGACTGGAGGCCGGCGCGCAGGAAGGCCTGGAGACGGCTCTCGCCCCGATTCTCGCCGCCATCGAGCCGGACCTCTGCACCCTGCTGTCCGTTCTGGAACTGACTCGAGCCCTGCGAGCGACCCTGGAGCGCCGCCTCCAGCCGCTGACGCGTCTCTGCCGGCAGGTCGAGGCCCTCGAGCCGCTGGCGCAGCGCTTCCAGGCTGCCCTTGCCGCCGCTGCCGCTACCGGCCTCGCCGGCACTGGCCAGCAACGCCGCGGCGGCCCGGCGGATAGCCGCGGGATCGTTGCCGCCCTCGATCCCGCGCAGGGCGGCGCCCATCCCCTCGTCGGAATCGGCGATCTTCTGGAGCAGCCCCTTCAGGGACTGGTCCCCCTCACCGGACTGGAGGAGATTCGCCAGGGCCTCGGCATCCGACCCCTCACCGGACTCGAGAAGCTTCGCCAGGGCCTCGGCATCCCCTCCTTCTCCCGACTGGAGCAGTTTCGCGAGCTGTTCCCCCACGGCCTTGCCATCCCCCAGTTCCATCTCGCCCAGCATCTCCTCGAGCTTTGCCAGCAGGGCCTCGCCCTCCTCGGCAGAGAGTTCGGTTAGGGCCTTGGCGCTCTCCCCCTCGAGCCCGAACAGGGCCTTGAGCAGATCGGGATCGGCGTCGGCAAAGGGGTTACCGTCGTCCGGCAGTTCGGAGCCGTCCACCGGCAACCCCTTGCCGCTCCCCTCCGACCCGCGCAGGGCCTGCAGCAGCATCGAGAATCCGTCCCCCCCGCCGTCCGAGCCCCCTTGCGTGGCGGACGGACGGCCCGTTCCCTGGGCAGCGATGGTGTTCTGCGCCGCGATGGCTGACATGGTTGTTGTTTCCTCGCAGATATGCCCGCGAGAACTGGTGCAACGGCTGTGCCAGAAAGGCACGAGGGGTGTTAACGGGCTGGCCCGCCCGGCGGGCGGCCGGCGCGCTCGTCGGTCTCCTTCTGCTCCTGGCGCTGCTCGCGCTGGTTCTCCTCCTCGGCGTACCAGGACTGCAGGGTCTCCACGCGGCGGGTCTCGGTCCGGGCGGCCAGCCACTTCCGGCGCGCCTGCTCCACATCCGCCTCGGCCCGCTCCACCACCTGCTGCTGGCCGGCGATGGCCTGATCCACCTGGGTCAGGAACCGGCGGAAGTCGCGCACCTGCTGGGCCCGGAGCCCCTGACGACCGGCGATCCCCAGCGCCTGCCGGTATTCCGCCTGATAGCCGTGGAGGTTGGTGAGCTGCTGGCGCTGCTGCTCCAGCCTCTGCTGGGCCTCGGCGAGTTCCTTCGCCGCCCGGGACTCGCGGTTGTCCGCCAGTCGGGCGACCGGCTGGATGCGTTCGCTGCGATCCGCCATGGCCGGCTGTCACCCCCCCTTAACCATTCTGGGCCGGCAGGACCTGGTGGAGCGCCTGGATGCTCTCCCCCAGCGCCTCCCCGTGGCGCATGTCCTGCTGCAGGAACTGCATCAAACGGGGCTGCCAGTCGATGGCCTGGTCGATGGCCGGATCGGAGCCCCGGGTATAGGCGCCGATGCTGATGAGATCACGATTCTGCTCGTAGGTGGACCAGATCTGCTTGAAGCGGCGAGCCGACTTCTGATGCTCGGCGCTGGTGATGTCCGGCATGACCCGGCTGATGGAGGCCTCGATATCGATGGCCGGGTAGTGGCCGCTCTCGGCCAGACGACGGGAGAGGACCACATGGCCGTCCAGGATGGCGCGGGCGGCATCGGCGATGGGGTCCTGCTGGTCATCGCCCTCGGTGAGGACGGTGTAGAAGGCGGTAATGGTGCCGCTACCCGGCGGCCCGTTGCCGGCCCGCTCCACCAGGGCAGGGAGCTTGGCGAAGACCGAGGGCGGATAGCCCTTGGTCGCCGGCGGCTCTCCCACGGCCAGGGCGATCTCGCGCTGGGCCTGGGCATAGCGGGTGATGGAATCCATGAGCAGGAGGACATCCCGGCCCTGGTCACGAAAGTACTCGGCGATGGCGTGGGCCTCGGCGGCACCGTGGAGCCGCATCACCGGCGTGGTATCCGCCGGGGCGGCAACCACCACGGCGCGCTCCAGCCCCTCGTCGCCGAGGATGTTGTCGATGAAGTCCTTGACCTCCCGACCGCGCTCACCGATGAGCCCCACCACCACCACGTCGGCGCTGGTGAAGCGGGTCATCATCCCCAGCAGCACGCTCTTGCCGACGCCGGAACCGGCGAAGAGCCCCATGCGCTGGCCCCGGCCCACGGTGAGCATGGAGTTGATGGCGCGGACGCCGGTATCCAGCGGCTCGAGCACCGGGGCGCGCGCCATGGGATTGACCCCCTTGCTGGTGAGCGGCACCCGGTCGTGGACCTCCAGCCGCCCCCGGCCATCCAGGGGCTGCCCGCCGCCATCCACCACGCGGCCGAGCATGCCCTCGCCCACCGGCGCCTCCTGGACCCGGCCGGTGGGGACGACCCGGGCGTTGGGGACCACGGCGCCGAGTTCCGTAGTGGGCATGAGATAGAGGCGGTCGCCGTGGAAGCCAACCACCTCGGCTTCCACCTCCGAACTGTCGGGGTTCTCGATGAGGCAGCGGGCACCGGTGGGGGCCTGGAGGCCCACGGCCTCCAGGGTGATACCCACCATGCGGGTGAGGGTCCCGGCCACACGGGGGCGCAGGGGGGCGGACTCCAGACGTTCCTCGGCGCGGGCCAACCGCTGCCGGAGCAGTTCGCGGCGATCAGCCGCCGGCGCGTTCGCGGTCATCGCCTCGCTCCCCGCCCAGCAGGCGCGCCGAGAGCGCCGCCAGGCGCCGTTCCAGCGTGGCATCCACGCGTGTGTACTCGCTCTCCACGCGACAGCCGCCGCGGGTCAGGCCGGGGTCCTCCACCAGCTCCCACTGGCGCTCGGTGTCGTCCTCCCGGACCCCCAGCGCCTCGCGCACCAGGGTGGCATCTTCGGGGTGGAGATGCAGTTCATAGGCCTGCGCCTGGGCGGGGAGTTCCGCCAGGGCCTCCCGGACCACGGCCACCACCTCGTCGGGATGCCGGTGGAGCTCCCGGCGTACGAGCTGCCGGGCCGCCGCGTCCACCACGGCCAGTAGCTGCTCCTCCACGGACTCGTCCAGCTGCTCCAGGGGGCGGGCGAAGGCGGCGGTGATCGCCTCGAGGCGGGCGGCGGCGTCGGCGTACTGCTGGCGCTCGCTCTCGGCCGCCTCTCGACCCTCGGCCAGCCCGGCCTCGTAACCGGCGGCATGGCCCTCCTGGTGGCCAGCCTCATTGCCAGCGGCCGTACCGGCCTCCTCACCAGCGGCATACCCTGCCTCGTAGCCGGCCTCGTAGCCCTGGCTGCGCGCCTCCTCGCGAAGGGCGGCCAGCTCCTCCTCCGTGGGCCAGGGATCGGGCTCCGGCTCCTCTTCGGCCTCGGCGATCGCTTCCGCCTCCGCCTCTGCGGTCGCCTGTTCCTCCTCCTTCCGGCGGCGGCCCTCCGGGTCGTCCATGTCCGGGGCATACCAGCGCGCCGCGGCCTCCGCCTCGGCGGCCGGGATCACGCTAGACATACTGATCGCCCTTGCCGCCCAGGGTTATATCGCCGGCCTCGGCCATGCGCCGGGCGATACCGAGGATCTCCTTCTGCGCCTCCTCCACGTCGGAGAGGCGGACCGGCCCCTTGGCCTCCAGGTCGTCCTTGAGCATCTCGCCGGCGCGCTTGGACATGTTCTTGAAGACCTTGTCCTTGACCGCGTCCTCGGAGCCCTTGAGCGCGGTGATGAGCGTGTCCGACGGGACCTCGCGCAGTAGCGCCTGGACCGAACGGTCGTCGATGTCGGCGAGGTTGTCGAAGACGAACATCAGATCCTGGATGTTCTGGGAGAGTTCGGGGTCGACATCGTTGATGTTGTCCAGGACGCCGGTTTCCACGTTGGAATCGACGAAGTTCAGGATGTCGGCGGCCTTCTTGACCCCGCCCAGATTGGCCGACTTGAGGTTGGAGGTATTGCCGCCGGCGAACTGGCGCTCGAAGATCTCGTCGAGCTCGTGCAGGGCGTTGGGCTGGATACCGTCCAGGGTAGCGATACGCAGGGTGACGTCGGTGCGCACCTGCTCCGGGAGCATGGAGAGCACCTCCGCCGACTGGTCCGCCTCCAGGAAGGAGAGCACGATGGCGATGATCTGCGGATGCTCCACCCGGATCATCTCGGCCACGGCGCGCGACTCCATCCAGCGCAGGGACTCCAGCCCCTTGGACCCCTTGCCCAGCAGGATGCGGTCGACGAGGCTGTCGGCCTTGTCCTCGCCCAGGGCCTTGGTCAGGACGTTGCGGATGTACTCGTCCGCCTCCACGCCCAGGGCGGTCTGGCTGTCCACGGTATCGCAGAACTCGGAGAGGACGTCACTGACCTGGTCGCGTGTAACACCGCCCAGCTGGGCCATGGTCTGCCCCAGCCCCTGGACCTCCTTGGGGCCGAGGTGCTTCATGACCTCCGCGGCGTCCTGCTCACCCAGGGAGAGCAACAGGATGGCGGCCCGCTCCACCCCTGAAAGAGCCCTTTTCTTGTTGGGGAGTTCGGTCTTGACCTCCTGCTGCTGGTCCGCTGCCGCCTCTGCCATGACTCACCTCCGCCAGCGTTATTCCTCGGATCCGATCCAGGACCGTACCACCTGCGCCACCCGCTTGGGATCCTGGCGCGCCAGGGTCTTGGCGGTCTGCAGGTTGGTCTCGTAGTCGGCCACCTGGATCTCGCGCTCGAGCTCTTCCTGCATCTGGGCCTTCTGGCGCTCCAGCTCCGCCATGGCCTCGTCCTCCTCCTCCTCGCTGGGCTCGTGGCTCGGGGGCTGCGCCAGGTTGCGCAGCACCGGCCGCAGCACGCCGAGGATGAGGAAGATGACCAGGGCCGCGCCCACCACCTGCTTGGCGATATCCCAGACCCAGGGCTGCTCCCACCACGGTACCTCGGTGGGGTCGTCCCCCGGAGCAAAGGAGGCGCTGACGACATTGACGCTGTCGCCGCGGCCGGGGTCAAATCCGACGGCATCGCGCACCAGGGACTCGATACGCTGGACCTCCTCCTCGTCCCGGGGGACGGTGACCTCCTCGCCGGACTCGTTGGTGGTCTGCTCGTGGTCCACCACCACCGCTACCGACAGACGCTTGAGCGCCCCCGCCGGCGTATTGGAGTGCGTGATGGTCCGATCCAGTTCATAGTTGATGGTGGAGTCCTCATTGAGGACCTGGCTCTCACCCTCGCCATCACCTCCGCCGCTGCCCTCCTCGGGATTCACCTCCTCCGGCGCGGTGGCGGCCCCGGGGGGTTCATTGGACAACGACCCGGGGATGCCGGCAGCCTCGCCCTCCTGCTGCGTGGACCGGTTCTCCTGGCGGGAGCGGACGGCGCCGGTATCGGGGTTGAAGAGTTCCTGGGTGCGCTCGGTCTTGGTGAAGTCCACCTCGGCGGTCACCTGGGCGCGCACCCCGTCGCGACCCACCACTGGCTGGAGGATGTTCTCGATCCGGCTGGCATAGGCACGCTCCAGCCGACGGGCGTAGTTGAACTGGCGCTCGTCCTCCGCCGCTTCGGGGTCGCGCTCACGACCGCTCAACATCTCCCCGCCCTGATCCACGACGGAAACGTTGTCCGCCTCCAGATCGGGAATGGCCGAGGCGACGAGGTTGGTGACCGCTTGCACCTGTTCGTCGCCGAAATCGCCACCGGACCCGACGTGGACGACTACAGAGGCCTTCGGCTCCTTCTGATCCCGGACGAAGACGGAGTCCTCGGGCAGGGCCAGATGGACCCGCGCCTGGTCCACCCTCCCCATGCTCATGATGGAGCGGGCCAGCTCCCCCTCCAGGGCCCGGTTGTGGCGGGCCTTTTCCATGAACTGGCTTACCCCGAAGCCCTCGTTCTCCTTCATGATCTCGAAGCCGTCGTAGCCGCCGCTGGGCAGCCCCTGCGCCGCGAGCTTGATCCGGGTGCGATGGACATCGCTGGCCGGGATATCGATGCGACCGTCGTCGCTGTCCACCTCGTAGGGGATTCCCTCCTGATCCAGCGCCTCGGCGACCTCACCGGCCTCCTTGGACTCCAGGCCGGTAAAGAGCGGAGCATAGCTGGGCTGCTGCGACCACATCAGCACCGAGATGATGATGCCGAGGATGGCGGCGGCACCCACGATGAGACCCGCCTGCCGGGAACGCGGCAGGCGGGTGAAGCCCTCGAGCTGGGCGCTGATATTGGGCGCTCTGGCCATTTCCATGCGTGTTCAGCCCCGACCGCTCATCAGACCTGCATGCTCTGGATGGACTTGTAGGCCTCCAGGATCTTGTTGCGCGCCTCGGACAGCGTCTGGAAGGCAAGCCCCGCCTTCTCCCCGGCGATCATGACGTCACCCAGACTGGTATTGGAGTCGCCCGCCTGGAAGGCCTCCTTGGCATCGCTGGAGGCCTTCTGGAGCTGGTCCACCTGGTCGATGGACCGCTGGAACAGCTCCGTGAAGCTGGGCGCCTCGGCCTCGTTGCTCCCCTCGACCTCCCCGGACCCCTTGCCGGAATCCGGAACGGCCGGGGCATCGGGGCGATCCATGCCGCCCTGGGCCTGGGCGGCGAGGCGCTGCATCTCCGCCATCATCGAAGACGGGTCGATATTGTTCATCGGTCTCTACTCCCGCTCCCGGGCTCATCGGCTCCGGAAACAATGCAGTTTCCACGCCAGGCTAGCCGGGGAGTTCCACCCCGTCCTCGCGCAGGCGCGCCAGCTTGTAGCGAAGCGTCCGTTCACTCACCCCCAGCCGCGCCGCCGCCTCCTTGCGGCTGGGCGCATTGCGCAGCGCCTCCAGGATGCTCGTCTGCTCCCGCTGGCGCAGCTCCGATTCCAGATCGCCCTCCTGGGACACGCCGCCGGTGGATGCCGGCTCGGCGGAGGGCGGCGGCGTCGAGGCAGTGACGGTCCCCGGCTCGAAGTGGATATCCTGCGTCAGGATCTCGTCACCCGGCTGGAGGATCAATGCCCGCTGGAGGACGTTGTCCAGCTCGCGGACGTTGCCCGGCCAGTCGTGCCGCCGCAGCTGTTCCGCGGCCCCCTCGCCGATCCGCGGGATGGCGCGCCCGAGCTGGCGGGCGTGGCGCTCCAGCAGGTGCTCGGCCAGGGGCAGGATATCACGGGGACGGTCCCGAAGCGGCGCGATGGGCAGCGGGAAGACGTTGAGCCGGTAGTAGAGGTCCTCGCGGAAGCGGCCGGCGGCCACCTCCGCCTTCATATCCCGGTTGGAGGTCGCCAGCACCCGGACGTCCAGCGCGACAACCCTCCGGCCCCCCAGACGCTCCACCTCCCGCTCCTGCAGCACCCGCAGCAGCTTGGCCTGAAGGCCGAGATCCATCTCGGAGATCTCGTCCAGCAGCAGGGTCCCGCCCTGGGCCTGCTCGAACTTCCCCGGGGATGCCTGGTGGGCTCCCGTAAAGGCTCCCTTCTCGTAGCCAAAGAGGGTAGCCTCCAGCATCGTCTCGGGGATGGCGGCGCAGTTCACCGCCACGAAGGGCCCCTCGGACCGAGGCGAACAGCCGTGGAGGTAGCGCGCCACCACCTCCTTGCCGGTCCCCGATTCCCCGGTAATGAGGGTAGTGGCATCACTCGCCGCCACCCGACGGGCGAGGTCGGCCAGCTCGGCAGTCTTCGGGTCATCGCCCACCAGCTCCGTGGCCCCCGCACCGTAGCGGCCGGCATAGCGGGCAACGGTGTTGACCAGTACCTCCGCCTCGAAGGGCTTGACCAGATAGTCGGCCGCCCCTTCCCGCATGGCGGTTACCGCCTTCTCGATAGTGCCGTAGGCGGTCATCATCAGCACCGGCAGGTCGGGCCGCTCGGCCTTGACCCGCCGCAGGAGTTCATCGCCATCCATGGGCTCCATCCAGACGTCGGTGAGGACCAGGTCCACCGGTTCCGTCTGGAGCCGCTCCAGGGCGGCGCGACCGTCGGCGGCATGGAGCGGCCGGTAGCCGGATAGCTCCAGGGTATCCACCACCGCCTCGGCCAGGGATTCGTCGTCCTCCACCACCAGGATGACCGGTTCACTCATGCCCTGTCGTTCTCCTCTTGTTGGTCGCCACCCAAACCCAGCGGAAGCCGCAGGCGAAATAGGGAGCCCGCCCCCTCCTCGCTCTCCACCAGGACCTCGCCGTGGTGGGCCCGGGCCACCGCCTGGACCACGGCCAGGCCGAGGCCGGTCCCGCCCGAGCGCGTGGTGAAGAAGGGTTCGAACAGGCGCTGCCGGGTCTCTTCGGGGATCCCGGGCCCGGTATCCCCGACCTCCAGATCCAGCTGGTCGGGATCGGGCCGAGTCAGGGCCAGGCGCAGCCGGCCACCCCCATCCATGTTCTGGACGGCGTTGTTTGCCAGGTTCTGGGCGGCGCTGGTGAGCAGCTCGCGGTTGCAGCGCAGCTCGGCCTCTTCCAGCCCGTTGGGCTGGGTGATCAGTTCCACGCCGGCGGCCTCCGCCTCGCCGGCCACGCCAGCGGCCACCGCCTCCAGCAGCTCCCCGGCGGGCAGCCGCTCGGCGCCGCCGATGCCGCCACGGGCGAAGATGAGCATGTCATTGACCAGCTTCTCCAGCCGCTGGAGGCGGCTGGTGATCTTTTCCGCCACCGCCTGCCGGCGCTGCCCGTCGAGATCGGTCCGGCGCAGGTGGCCGGCGTAGAGCAGCGCCGAGGAGAGCGGCGTGCGGACCTGGTGGGCCAGGCTCGCCGCCATCTCCCCCATGGCCAGCAGCCGCTTCTGGTGGTGGCTGCGCTCCTGCTGGGCGCGGTCGGCGGTGACGTCGGTGAGCAGGAGGATCTGACCCGGCTCGTTGCCCAGGGGGCAGGTGGCCAGGTTCACCAGCCGGCCGTCGCGCAGGCGCAGGTCGTAGCCGGAGCCCTCGGGATCGAAGGCGCGGGCGATGACCGCCGCCCACGGCTGGCCCTCCAGGGGCTCGCCCAGCAGCTCCCGGGCCGCCGGGTTGGCCTCCTCCACCACCCCGGCACCGCCGACCACCACCACGCCGGCGGGCAGGGCGCGGACCAGCCGCTCCAGCCGCTCGGCCAGGCGCTCCTTCTCGGCCAGCTCCTCGGAGTGGGCGGCGCGAGAGCGCTCCAGCTCCTGGGTCAGGGCGGCGACCTGCTGCTCCAGATCGCGGTAGGACTCGGTGAGCTGCTCGGAGAGCCGATTGAAGGCCTGGAAGGCCGCTTCCAGCTCCTTCTGCTGGTCCGGCTTCCGACCCGGATGTTGCTCCGGCGATGGTTCCGGATGGCCGTCCGCCGCCACTTCCGCCTCCCTCATGCCGAGGTGGACTCCCGCTGCAGGCCGTACTTGCGCAGCTTCTCCACCAGGGTGGTGCGGCGCAGCTGCAGGAGCTTGGCCGCGCGGGCGACCACGCCGTCGCTGACCTCCAGCGCCTGACTGATGAGCGCCTGCTCCACCTCGCCCAGGTGGCCGCGCAGGTCGATCCCCTCCGGCGGCAGGGTGGCCGTGCCGCCGGTCGCCGCCGGGCCCGCGGCCGCGTCGTCGCGGTAGCGCTCGGGCAGGTCGGCGATATCCACCTCCTCGTAGGGGTGCATGATCACCAGCCGCTCCAGGAGGTTGGAGAGCTCGCGGACATTGCCGGGCCAGTCGTGGGCCGCCAGCGCCTGGCGCGCCGCCGGGGTCAGGCGGATCCAGCCGCGGCCGGCGCGGTGGATCCGCTCGATGATGGCCTCGATGATGGGCGGGATGTCCTCGCGCCGCTGGCGCAGCGGCGGCATCTCGATGGGGAAGACGTTGAGGCGGTAGTAGAGATCCTCGCGGAAGGCGCCGTCGGCGAGCTGCACCTCCAGGTCGCGGTGGGTAGCCGCCACCACGCGCACATCCGCCGGGAGGCTGCGGGTACCGCCCACCCGCTCGAAGCTGTGCTCCTGGAGGACCCGCAGGAGCTTGACCTGCATGGCCACCGACATGTCGCCGATCTCGTCCAGGAAGAGGGTGCCGCCGCCGGCCAGCTCGAAGCGGCCCTGGCGGCTGGAGACGGCGCCGGTGAAGGCGCCCTTCTCGTGGCCGAAGAGCTCCGACTCCATGAGCTCGCCGGGGATGGCGCCGCAGTTCACCGGCACGAAGGGCCCCTCGCCGCGGGGCGAGAGGCGGTGGAGGCTGCGCGCCACCAGCTCCTTGCCGGTGCCCGACTCGCCGAGGATGAGGACGCTGGCGTCGGAGCCGGCCACCTGGTGGATCATCCGGCGTACGTGGCGGATGGCCTCGCTGTTGCCCACCAGATCGCGCCCCGGGTCCGGGCCGTGCGCCGCGGCGTGGACACCGGCGCGGTTGAGCACTGCCTCCAGCTCCGCCTGCTCCAGGGGGTAGCGGACCGCCAGCCCCTCCGGGTCGGCGTGCTCGCCCTCCATGACCCGGATGAGGGGATGGGCACCGCAATGGGCCTCAAAGCGCCGCCGCTGCTCGCCATCGGCCCCCGGACCCACCAGACCGAAGGCCACGGCCGACGGCTCCGGCCACCCCTCGTCGCCGGCCCGCGGCGACCAACCCAGGAAGCGCAGAACCGCCCCCATGGCGGCCCGTCGTTCGGCGTCGGGCTCCATCACGATGACTTGCGCAGGCTGCATGCCGCGTCCTCCCCTCCCCGGCGCACCGGTCGTAGACGACCGATCAGGATCTTATGTGAAATTGTTAACAGCCCGGTTCAAGGATGTCAAAAAATCGGCAGATCACGTCCCCCGTGACCGACAGTCAACCGTCTCCGTGCCGCTCCCGGCGAGCGGCGGCCACGGCGCGGCGGTGCTGCTGGAAGATAAAGCGCTCCAGGAGATCGGACTCCTCCTCGGAAAGCTCCTGGAAGGAAAGGAAGATCCCGTCGTTCCCTTCTGATGACCCACCGGTAACCACACCACTCAAGCACAGGGGTTGCGGCTGTTCATCCGTCAACCAGAGTTCTACCTCCATAAGGCTCCCCGTAGAGATCGATTCGGCTACTTCCATTCGAAGCCCGTCGCGAAAGAGGCAGACCCTCTTCCGCGGAATCGCTGACCGGTTCTGTCCAGCCAGGGTGAACAGCAACAGATCCACCTTGGCTTCCAGCCGATGGCGAGCACGATCTGCCGCCTCATCGCCTACTACGGAGTCCTCCGGCAACGTGAGGACCCTCAGCACACGGATATTGCCATGCTGCCGGGATGCCGGTTCTGGCCGCTCCTCTACTCCCCGCAATCGGACCGGGATGACAGCCTCCCATGCAAGCCCTTCTCCTTCCCCGCCCTGGACCACTTGGTCTACCTCCTCGCTGTGCTAGGATGCCGAGACGACATCGTAGCGCCGAAGGGAACGCCACTACACACCCTTGCCGGAGAAACAACCGAGTCATGAGCAAGCGGAAGAAACACAAGAAGCGGTCCGCCAGGTCAGGGGCGCGCACCCCATCATTCGGCTCGAATGAAAAACAGGAAGATCTGATCCAGACGGTCGAGGCGCTCACCCGCGCTGTAAGCAATGGGGAAATCCCCACCGTTCGCCGTCTGGTCGACCACCTGCAGGCCAACCACCCAGCTCACTACCGCACCTACAGCTTTCGTGCCCAGCTCGCGTCGTGGGACGGTAACCGGGATGAGGCCGTTCGGCTCTCCCGGGAAGCCATGCGCCGGGGCGGGGAAACGGTGCATGCCGTCGTCTCTCACCATGCCGATATCCTCCAGTCCGCGGGTCTCCATGAGGAGGCGCTGGAGGTACTCGATAATCAGGCCGCAGAATGGTCCGATGACATCAAGCTGATCCGGATCCGTTTCCAGGCCCTCATCGGGCTGCATCGACGGGCCGAGGCCCGCAAATTCCTTGAGGACCAGATTGCCGCCGGCACCGAGATCCCCACTCCACTACTCAATGACCTCGGTATGCCGTTGTTCGACCTGGGGGACAAGGAAGGCGCCATGGGGCAGCTCCGAACTGCTCTGGAAAAAGATCCAGGGTACAACCTCATCTGGTCGAACCTACTGATGTTCGCCCACTATCGGCCGGACGTCTCCCTGGCGGAGATCGATGACCTCTACCGTGAATGGCGCAGGGCGTGTATCGATCACCTCCCCCGCAATACCAATTTCCGGCGCGATCCGGATCCCGATCGCCCCTTGCGGATCGGCTTCATCTCCAACGGGTTTCGTGCTCACCCCGCTGGGTGGATGAGCATCACGGGGATGCGCTTCCTCGCCGAATATTTCGACCACGAACTCTACCTGTATGCCATTCGCGAGGGCTCCCCCGGGGACCCGGTGGCCAATCGCTTCCGGGAGATCGCCACTCGCTACGTCAACGTTGCTGCCTGGTCGCACCATGAGGTCCACGACCAACTGCTGGAAGACGAACTCGATATCCTGGTCGAAATGGCCGGTCACAGTGACCGCAATGTCCTTCCGGTGGTAGCTCGACGCGTGGCACCGGTGCAGATCAAGTGGGTTGGCGGGTTGTTCGACACCTCGGCCCTGCCGACCATGGACTACCTCCTCAGCGATGCCGTCGAGACTCCGCCGGGTTCCGAATACCGTTATACCGAGGAACTCATCCGCCTCCCCGGAGGCTATGTCTGTTATACGGGGCCACCGAAGCTACCGGAGGTCAATCGTCTGCCCGCTCTCCAGGGGGAGCCCTTTACCTATGGCTGCATGAACAACATACACAAGTTCAACGAGACCGTGGCCGAACTCTGGGCCTCGATCCTGTCAGCGGTGCCCGCTAGCCGCCTATTACTCAAGGACATGCGGCTCAAGGACCCGACGGTTCAGGAATGGGTCCTCGATCTCTTCGCACACTTCGGGATCGGACCCGAACGTCTGGTACTCGAGGGTTGGAGCCCCCACCAGGAACTCCTCCAAACCTACCACCGGATCGATATCGCCCTCGATCCGTGGCCCTATACCGGCGGCCTGACTACCGTCGAGGCCCTCATGATGGGTGTCCCGGTAATCACCTGCCCGGGCGAGACCTTTGCGGGACGCCACGCTGCCAGTCATCTGCAGAACGTCGGACTCGGCGATTTCATCGTCCGGGACTTCTCGCAGTACCGAGCACTGGCCATTAGCTGCTCCCAAGAGACGGAGGCCATCAATCAGCTCCGGCAGTCCCTCCGCTCGATGGTACAAAGGGCCCCGCTGAGCCAGTACCTGCAGTTCGCAACCAACATCGACACGGCCTTCCGGACGGCATGGGGCCGCTGGTGCCACGGTGAACCTGCCGCACCCATCGACTTTACGGAGGACACGCCCATCCCGGACCACGTTCTGGAACGGGGAAAGACCCAG
>JBKGYA010000030.1:0-15497 GCA_046546335.1 Thiohalospira sp.
TGGGGGGTCGAGCCACGGCATCCGCGTACCTCTATGGAGGCCGGATATCCCGCCGGGCCCTCCCGGTGGACCGGCGCAAGCCGCTAGAATGGCGCCGACCGCCGAAACCGGAGAGCTGCCGTGCTGGAGCGCCTGCACATCGACCCCGATACGGAATTCCCCCTGGACCCGGAGCTGGTCCACCTCAACCACGCCGCCATCGGCCCCTGGCCGGCGCGTACCCGGGACGCCGTGGCCGGGTTCGCCGCGGAGAACGCCCATCAGGGCTCCCGCCGCTATCTCCAGTGGCTGGAGACCGAGGCGGGGCTGCGCCGGCGCCTGGCCGCCTTCATCAAGGCGCCCTCGGCGGAGGATATCGCGCTGGTGAAGAATACCTCGGAGGGCCTCTCCCTGGTGGCCGCCGGCCTGGACTGGCAGCCCGGCGATCGGGTCGTGACCTCCGCCGAGGAGTTCCCCTCCAACCGTGTGGTCTGGCAGGCGCTGGCCGATCGGGGCGTGGAGCTGGTCCAGGTGGAGCTGGCCGGCCGCGACGACCCGGAGGCGGCGCTGGAGGCGGTGCTGGCCGAGGGCCGAGTGCGGCTGCTGGCGATCTCCTCGGTCCAGTACGCCAGCGGGCTAGCCCTGGACCTGGCGCGACTGGGCCGGGCCTGCCGGGAGCACGGGGCGCTGTTCGGCGTGGACGCCATCCAGAGCCTGGGGGCGCTGGCCATGGACGTGGAGGCCATCGGCGCGGACTTCATCGCCGCTGACGCCCACAAGTGGCTCCTGGCACCGGAGGGGATCGGGCTCTTCTACTGCCGGCCGGAGCTGCGCCAGCGCCTCGCCCTCCACCAGTGGGGGTGGCACATGGTCGAACACGTGGGCGATTTCGACCGGACCGACTGGGAGCCGGCGGCCTCGGCCCGGCGCTTCGAGCCCGGCAGCCCCAACATGCTGGGGATCCATGCGCTGTCGGCGAGCCTCTCGGTCTTCGAGGAGGTGGGCATGGAGCGGGTGGAGGCGCTGGTGCGCCAGCGCGCCCGCGAGGTGTTCGAGCGGGCGGCGGCCCACCCCGATCTGGAGCCCATCACCGACCCGGAGCGCATGGCCGGGATCGTCACCTTCCGCCATACCGGGGTGGACAACGCCGCGCTGTGGCAGGGGCTCATGGACCGCGGCGTCCTCTGCGCCCATCGCGGCGGCGGGATCCGCTTCTCCCCCCACTTCCACACCGCCCCGGCGACCATCGGGCGCGCCCTGGAGGCGGTGGACGCGGTGGCCGCCGGACTCTAGAGACGACTTCAGGAGTTGTTCGTAACCCCTTGATGAGTCAGGCGGCCGCCGCCCCCTCGGCCCGGGGGAAGAGGCGGTGGAAGTTGGCGGTGGTGGTCCTGGCCAGCTCCTCCAGGGAGGTCCCCCGGAGTTCGGCCACGTGCTCCGCGGTATGGCGCACCCAGGCCGGTCGGTTGGGCTTGCCGCGGTTGGGGACCGGAGCCAGGTAGGGGGCGTCGGTCTCCACCAGCAGCCGATCCTCCGGCACCATCTTCGCCACCTCCTTGAGCTCCGCGGCGTTCCTGAAGGTGACGATCCCGGCCAGGGAGATGTAGAACCCCATGTCCAGGGCGCGGCGGGCGACGTCGCGATCCTCGGCGAAGCAGTGCATTACCGCCCCGCACTGCTCGGCCCCCTCCTCCCGCAGGATGGTCAGGGTATCCTCGGCGGCGGCGCGGGTATGGATGATGAGCGGCTTGCCCACCTCCCGCGCCACGCCGATGTGGCGGCGGAAGCGGTCCCGCTGCCAGCCCATGTCCTCGTCCTCGCCGCTGCGGAAGTAGTCCAGGCCGGTCTCCCCCACGGCGACCACCACCGGGTCCAGGGCCAGCTCGCGCAGGGCGGCGGCATCCGGCTCGGTCTCCGGATCCGGCTCCTCGTTGGGGTGGATGCCGGCGGAGGCGGAGACCCCGGGATTCTCCCGGGCGATGGCCAGGACGTCGTGGACGTTGCCCATGTCGATGGAGACGCAGAGGACGTGGCCCACCCCCTGGTCCCGGGCGTCGGCCAGGTACTGTGCCACGGCGCCGGGCTGCTCGGCGCCCTCCAGGCGGTCCAGGTGGCAGTGGGAGTCGACGAGGGTCGGTTCGGTCATGGCTCCGGTCTTTTCGGCCTGCAGGAGTCGGGAATTATAACAAAGGCAGCGACCCCGTTGCCCGGGGCGTCCGCGACTCCTTTCCAGACCGAGTATGCAGACGCCCTGCCCCGTAACCCACCCCGCTACAGGGTGTGGGTAGGCCGATCGGACTGCAGGGCGCCGGCGAGGAGGTCCTCGATGCGGGCGCGGATGGCACCGTGGTCGTCCCCCTGGAGCTGGAGGCCGATCCCGGCGGGCCGGTGGCCGGCGGCACCGGCGGGGGTGCGCCAGATCACCCGGCCGGTGACCGGCAGCGCCTGGGGCTCCTCGGGGAGCTGGACCACCAGGAAGAGCTCATCCCCCAGGGGATGGTCGGCGCGGGTGGGAACGAAGAGCCCGCCGCCCCGGATGAAGGGCATGTAGGCGGCGTAGAGTTCGGTACGGCTGGAGAGATCCAGATGGAGGATCCGTTCGCGGGTGGCGTCCATGCCTATCTCCTGGGTCTGCGTGTGGCCTCCGTCCACGCCACCAGCACCCCCTCCAGGGCGAGCTCGGCGTTGAGGTTGCGCCGGGTGAGGCCGTCCAGGGTGCTCACCGCGGTGGCGTGGAATTCCAGTAGCCGCCTCCAGTCTACGCCCTCGGCCAGGCGCTGCAAGGCGGCCTGATGGTCGGGCTGTCGCAACGCCTCACCGGCCCCCGCGGCGAGGCGGAGCAGGTCCTCGGTCCAGGCGACGACGGCGGTGAGTGCGGTGGCGGGCTCGCGCTGCCAGCGCCCGGCCACCGTCACCGGATCGGCCTCACCGGTGGCCAGGGCCTGCCACTCGGCAAAGTCGACGGTGGCCGCCTCGCTGGCTCGATCCCGGGCGCGCAGCGGGGCCCCGGCGGCCAGGGCCAGGAGCTTCGCCGCGTCGTGGCCCGGCCCCAGGTTCCGGTCCAGCCAGTCCCGGCTGGTGGCGTCATCGGTCGCCACCGGCGCCAGGTGGACCTGCTGGCAGCGGCTGACAACGGTGGCGGGGAGCCGACCGGGACGACTCGCCACCAGGGTGAGCAGGCTGCCGGCGGTGGGCTCCTCCAGGGTCTTGAGGAGGCTGTTGGCGGCGCTGGTGGTCAGCGCCTCCGCCGGCTCCACCAGGATGCAGCGGCCGACGCCGTAGTGGGCGTGGCGCTGGAGGAAGGCGATGGCCTCGCGCACCGCCTCCACCCCGATGGCCCCCCCTTCCTTCTCCGGCTGGAGTACCAGGCGGTCGGGGTGGCTGTCGGCCAGGCGCAGCTGGCAGCTGCGACACTCCCCGCAGGCGGTGTCGCCATCGGCCTCGCAGAGGATCGCCGCCACCAGGGCCCGGGCGAGATGGCCCTTGCCCATCCCCTCCGGGCCGGTGAAGAGAAGCGCGTGGGGCAGCCTCCCGACCCGCCGGGCCCGGCTCAGCCGCTCCCACGCCTCGGCCTGCCAGGGCAGCGGCGCGGTCACTGCGGGCCCTCGTCCAGGAGCTCCCGGAGGCGGCCGGCGGTGGCATTGCGGACCTCGGTCTCCGGGCGCGAGGCGTCGATCCGGCAGATCCGGTAGGGCTCGGCGCGGGCCCGGTCGAGGTAGGTGGCGCGGACCCGCTCGAAGAAGTCCACCTCCTCGCGCTCGAAACGGTCCAGGAAGCCGCGGCGGCCAGCGCGCTCCAGCCCCTCCTCCGCGGGGAGGTCATAGAGGAAGGTGCGGTCCGGCCGGAGGTCGCCGAGGACCCAGCCCTCCAGGGCGGCGATCCGGCTGCGGGCGACCCCGCGACCACCGCCCTGATAGGCGTAGGTGGCATCGATGAAGCGATCGCAGATCACCCACTGCCCGGCCGCCAGGGCGGGCCGGATCACCTCGTCGAGGTGCTGGGCGCGGGCAGCGAAGAGCAGCAGCAGCTCGGTATCCACCGCCATCGCGGGGCCCTCCAGCAGGAGGGAACGGACCGATTCGCCCACCTCGGTGCCGCCGGGTTCCCGGGTGGTGATCACCTCCAGGCCGTTCTCTTCGGCCAGGAGGTAGCGCATGGCCTCGATCTGGGTGCTCTTGCCGGCCCCCTCGATCCCCTCGACGGTGATGAATCGCCCCCGTTCGCCCGTTTCGACCATGTGATCAGTCCTCCTCCCCCAGCTGGAATCGGCGTACGGCGCGATTGTGCTCCTCCAGGGTCGCCGAGAAGTGGTGGCTGCCATCCCCCTTGCTGACGAAGTAGAGGGCCTCCCCCTCGCCCGGATCCACCGCCGCCTCCAGGGAGGCACGGCCGGGCATCGCGATGGGGGTGGGCGGCAGTCCGCCGTGGCGGTAGGTGTTGTACTCGTTGCCCGACGCGCCCAGGTGATCGCGGGTCAGGTCGCCGTCGAAGCCGGCCCCGATCCCGTAGATCACCGTGGGATCGGTCTGCAGCCGCATGTCCTGCTGCAGGCGCCGGGTGAAGACGCCGGCGATCCGGCGCCGCTCCTCGGGGACCGCTGTCTCCTTCTCGACGATGGAGGCGAGGATCAGCGCCTCCTCGGGAGAGTCCAGGGGCAGTTCCTTGCGGGGACGGCCCTCCCAGACCTCCGCCAGGGCCTGCCGCATCGCCTGCCGGGCACGTCGGAGCAGCTCCCGGTCGGTGGTTCCGCGGGTAAAGAAATAGGTGTCCGGGAGGAATCGACCTTCGGGATGGGTCGATGGTTCGCCCAGGGAGTCCATTAGTGCGTTCGGATCCTCGGGGAGGGTATGTTCCACCGCCGGGTGGTCGTGGAGCGAGGCCAGCACCTGATGGATGTTCCATCCCTCCACCAGGGTCCAGGCGTACTGCTTGAGTTCGCCCTTGAGCAATCGGTCGGCCAGTTCACCGACGGTCATCTCCGGCCGGAGGGGATATTCGCCCACGGCGATGGTGCGCGAGTCGCCGTGCAACCGGACCAGCCATTCGAACTGCCAGGCCGAATCGATGACCCCCTTTTCCTCCAGGCCGGCGGCTATCTCCTTCAACGAGGTGCCGGAAGAGACCTCCATGACGGTCTCCTCCTCCACCCCCAGCGTCTGGTCGGCAAGGCCATCCAGCCCCATCCAGATCCAGCCACCGCCCAGGGAGGCGGCCAGCAGCAGAAAGCCGAGGAGGCGGTTGAGGTTCACGGTCGCTGCTCCAGGTCTTGGGACAGTCGAGGGACCAGTTCCCGGGCCACGGGTCCCGGTGCCGGCCATTCCCGGCCCTCGCAGCGGGCGATGGGCCAGAGGTGGACGACGCTGTTGGTCAAAAAGGCCTCGGAGGCGGCGGTCAGCGCCTCCGGTGGTCGGCGCACCTCCCGGACGGGCAGGCCGGCCCCCTTCGCCAGGTTCAGGACCCGGTTGCGGATAATGCCAGCGACCCCGGACTCCGACAAATCGGGCGTCTCCAGCACCCCCTCCCGGACCCAGAAGAGGTTGGACTGCACCGCCTCCACCAGCCAGCCGTCGGTGTCGCAGACCAGGCCCTCGTGGATGTCGGGGTCGTTCCATTCGCTGCGCGCCAGGACCTGCTCCAGGCGGTTGGCGTGCTTGAGGCCGGCGAGTAGCGGCTGGCGTGCCAGGCGGGTGCGACAATGGCGCACGGTGGCGGTCGCCGCCGGCGCCGTCGCGGGCGGGAAGCGACAGGCCATGCGCCGCGGCGTGGCCGGTTCCGGCGGACGGTAGCCGCGCCCGCCGGAGCCCCGGCTCCACCAGAGCCGCAGGATGCCGTCGCCGCCATCCTCGAACAGGTGTGCGACATCGGCGGCCAGCGCCCCTTGGTCCGGGTCGGGCAGCCCCAGTCGGGCAGCGCCCCGGGCAAGACGTGCAAGATGATCGGACCAGGCCTCCGGGCGGCCGGCGACCACGCGCAGGGTCTCGAACAGGGCGTCGCCATAGCTCACCCCACGGTCGTCCAGGGGCAGTGCCTCCGCCGGGCGACCGTCCAGCAGGCAGCTCATGCCCCGCCCCCCTCCAGGGCAGCCAGCAGGCCCCGCGCCTTGGCGCGGGTCTCGGCCAGCTCCGCCTCCGGTTCGGAATCCGCGACAATCCCCGCGCCGGCGCGCAGGGTCACGTGTTCCCCGTACTGGACCAGCGTCCGGATGAGGATATTCAGGTCCAGGTCGCCGCCGGCATCCAGATACCCCATGCTGCCGGTATAGGCGCCGCGCCCGCCACCCTCCAGCTCGGCGATGATCTCCATGCACCGGACCTTGGGGCAGCCGGTGATGGTTCCCCCCGGGAAGGTCGCGCGGATGGCCTCGCCCGGACCGGTTCCCCGGGTCAGCTCTCCACCTACCTCGGAGACGATGTGGTGGACGTGGGCGTACTCCTCCAGGGTCATGAGTTCATCCACGGTGACGCTCCCGGGCCGGCAGATCCGGCCGAGGTCGTTGCGGATGAGGTCGACGAGCATGATGTGCTCGGCGCGTTCCTTGGGGTGGGACTCCAGCTCCGCCCGCAGGGCGGCATCGCCGGCCCCCTCGCCCCGGGGCCGGGTGCCGGCGATGGGGCGCATGCTCGCGCGGTTGCCGGCCAGCGCCAGGAGGCGCTCCGGCGAAGAGCTGATCACCGTGGCCTCCTCCAGCCGGGCAAGCCCGGCAAAGGGGCCGGGATTGGCCCGGGATAGGTGGGTGTAGAGGGCGTCCGCCCCCGTCTCCGGCCCCAGCCGTCCCCGCCAGGTACGCGCCAGGTTGGCCTGGAAGATATCGCCGTCCCGGATGTAGCGTCGCGCCCGCGCCACGGCCTCCAGATACCGGTCGGCGGGATCCTCCTCCAGTGCCTCCAGGCGAAACGGGCCCTCGGCGACGGCCGGCCGGGCGATATCGGCCTCGACGGCCGCCATCGGCGCACCCTCCGGATCCTCAGTGGCCCACCAGAGGGCGCCAGTGGCGGTATCGCGGATGAGGGCTGCAGGGACGCGTACGGCCGTGGCGGCCGGGAGGGGCTCCTCGGCGGGGGCCAGATCCAGACAGGGTTCCACCTCGCCAGCGAGTTCGTAGCCGAGATAGAGGAACCAGCCACCGGCGAAGGGGACCCCCTCCGGCCGCGGCCGCTGCTCGTCCAGGAACCAGCGATCCAGGCCGGTCAGAAAGTCTCCGGCGTCGGCGTGGGGGCCCTCCAGATCGCGATCGCGGGAGAGGGTCAGCCGTTCCCCGGGGAAGGCCAGCAGCAGGTCGTAGCGTCCCCGGGCCGTACCTGAAGCGACGCTCTGGAGCAGGAAGGGGTAACGGTCCGGCCGGGTCCGCGCAAGGGCGGCCAGCCCTCCGCCATCGAGGGTCCCGTCGAGCCGCTGGACGAGCGGCTTACGCGGTCGCGGCATGGCGGCGGCGGCGTGGCCTAGCGCAGGCGGCGGAAGACGAGCGTGGCGTTGGTACCACCGAAGCCGAAGGAGTTGGTCAGCGCTACCTCGATGGGCATCTCCCGGGCGGTGTTCGGGACGTAGTCCAGGTCACAGCCCTCCCCCGGATTCTCCAGGTTGATGGTCGGCGGCGCCACCTGGTCGCGGACCGCGAGGACGGTGTAGAGCGCCTCGACCCCGCCGGCTGCCCCCAGCAGGTGGCCGGTCATGGACTTGGTGGAACTCATGGGGACCTGATAGGCGCGGTCCCCGAAGGTTCGCTTGGCCGCCAGGGTCTCCGCCAGGTCGCCGGCATCGGTGGAGGTGCCATGGGCGTTGACGTAGTTCACATCCTCGGCGTTGAGGCTGGCGTTGCGCAGGGCCGCATTCATGCAGCGGCTGGCGCCCTCGCCGCCTTCGGAGGGCGAGGTCATGTGATGGGCATCGCCACTCATGCCGTACCCGGCCAGCTCCGCCAGGATGGGAGCCCCCCGGGCCTTGGCGTGCTCGTACTCCTCCAGGACCATGACGCCGGCGCCGTCACTGAGGACGAAGCCGTCGCGATCCGTGTCCCACGGCCGACTGGCCCGCTCGGGCTCGTCATTGCGCGTGGACAGCGCCCGGGCGGCGCAGAAGCCGCCCAGCCCGGTGGGCGTGGTCGCCATCTCGGCACCGCCGGCGATCATCACGTCGGCGTCGCCGTATTCGATGATGCGCCCCGCCTCGCCGACACTGTGGGTGCCGGTGGCGCAGGCGGTCACCAGGGAGATGTTCGGCCCCTTGAGACCGTGCCGGATGGAGATGTGCCCGGCCACCATGTTGATGATGGCCTGCGGGACGAAGAAGGGCGAGATCTTGCGGGGGCCACCCTTGAGGAAGCCCTCGTAGCCCGTCTCGATGCCACCGATGCCGCCGATGCCGGAGCCCACGGAGACGCCGATGCGCTCGGCGTTGTCCTCGGTGACCTCCAGCCCGGCACTGGCCAGGGCCTCGTCCGCCGCCGCGATGCCATAGTGGATGAAGACATCCATCTTCTTGGCATCCTTGGCGGAGATGTACCGGGTGACATCGAAGTCTCGGACCGGCCCGCCGATGCGGGTCGGAAAGCTGCTCACATCGAAACGCTCGATGGGGCCGATGCCGCTCCGCCCCGCCAGGATATTCTCCCACGAGCTCTTAACGTCCAGGCCCACCGGCGAGACGGTACCCAGACCGGTGACCACTACGCGTCGTTTAGTCAACGCCGTCTCCCCCAGGCTGTCAGGTTCGGGCGGGCCCGGCAGCACGATCCCGGGCCGCTGTGCGGAAGAACGGGGCTATTCCTTGTGCTGATTGATGTAGTCGACGGCCTGCTGGACCGTGGTGATCTTCTCGGCATCCTCATCCGGGATCTCGGTCTCGAACTCCTCCTCGAGGGCCATGACCAGCTCCACGGTGTCCAGGGAGTCGGCGCCGAGGTCATCAACGAAGGAGGCGGAGGTGGTGACCTCGTCCTCCTTCACGCCCAGCTGCTCGACCACAATCTTCTTGACTCGTTCTTCCACAGTGCTCATGTCCGTTCTGCCTCCGGATTTGGATCTGGGCGGCACCGCCAGGCGCCGCGGCGTATTGTAGGGGATTGCCAGGGGTTATGCCAGAGCAACCGAAAACCTGGAATCCATCCAAGAATTCGACTGTAACTTGCTGACCCTGAAGTACTTTTGCGTGCGCCTCAGGCCATGTACATGCCGCCGTTGACGTGGATGGTCTCGCCGGTAATGTAGCTGGAACCCGGCGAGGCCAGGAAGGCCACCGCCTCGGCGATCTCGGCCGGGTCGCCCAGCCGGCCCGCCGGGATCTGCTCCAGCAGCGACTGGCGCTGCTGCTCTTCCAGGGCGCGGGTCATGTCGGTATCGATGAAGCCCGGGGCCACGGCGTTGACCGTGATCCCGCGCGGCCCCGCCTCCCGGGCCAGGGACTTGGTGAAGCCGACCACGCCGGCCTTGGCGGCGGCGTAGTTGGCCTGGCCCGCGTTGCCGACCGCACCGACCACCGAGCTGATGGAGATGATGCGCCCGTGGCGGGCCTTCATCATGGCGCGCAGGCAGGCCCGGGACATGCGGAAGACCGAGTCGAGGTTGGTCCGCATGATCTCGTCCCACTCCTCGTCCTTCATCCGCATGAGGAGGTTGTCCCGGGTGATGCCGGCGTTGTTCACCAGGATGGTGGGCGCGCCGAAGGCCTCGGTGACCTGCTTGAGAACGGTATCAATGGAGCTCGGGTCGGTCACGTCCAGGGCGTAACCGCCACCCGTGATCCCGGCCTCCTCGAGGTAGTCGCCGATGGCGGTGGCGCCCTTCTCCGAGGTCGCGGTGCCGACCACCGTCGCCCCGGCAGCCCCCAGCCGCTCCGCGATGGCGCGGCCGATGCCGCGGCTGGCCCCGGTGACCAGGGCGATCTCGTTGTCCAGGTTCATGCGTTGTCCTCCTCTGCCTGCAGTGCTGCCTCCAGGCCGGCGGCATCGGCCACCGCCCAGGGGCACACGTTGCGGTCGATACGCTTGATGAGGCCGGCGAGGACCTTGCCCGGCCCGGCCTCGATGAAGTCGGTGGCGCCGTCGGCGGCCATGCGCTGGACACTGGCGACCCAGCGGACCGGGTTCTCGACCTGCCGGACCAGCGCCTCGCGGATGGCCGCCGGGTCGTTCGCCGGCGCGGCATCCACGTTGTGGATGACCGGGACATCCGGGGCCTCCAGGGCGACCCCCTCGAGCCGCTGGGCGAGGCGCTCGGCGGCCGGGTGCATGCGGCTGCAGTGGGAGGGCACGGAGACCGGCAGGGTCACGGCCCGCTTGGCCCCGGCCTCCTTCGCCGCCGCCACTGCCCGCTCCACGGCGGCGGTATCGCCGGCGATGACCACCTGGCCCGGGGCGTTGAAGTTCACCGCCTGGACCACATTGCCCTGGGCGGCCTGTTCGCACAGGTCCATGACGGTCTCGTCGTCCAGCCCCAGGATGGCGGCCATGGCCCCCTCGCCGGCGGGGACCGCCTCCTGCATGAAGCGGCCGCGGTCGGCGACCAGGCGCACCGCCTCGTCGAAGGCGAGGCTGCCGGCGCAGACCAGGGCGGTGTACTCGCCCAGGCTGTGGCCGGCCATGGCCACGGGGCGCCCGCCGCCGCGCGCCTGCCAGGCGCGCCAGACGGCGACGCCGGCGGCCAGCATGGCGGGCTGGGTGCGATCGGTGCGATTCAGAGTCTCTTCCGGCCCCTCCTGGACGAGCTGCCAGAGGTCCTCGCCCAGGGCGGTGGAGGCCTCGTCGAAGGTCGCCCGGACCTCGGGGGCCGACTCGGCCAGGTCGGCGAGCATGCCCACCGATTGCGAGCCCTGGCCGGGGAAGACGAATGCGATTGCCATCGGGAGTTCCTTGCGCCTTGGTGAACCGGGTCAGTACTCGATGAGGGCCGCGCCCCAGGTGAAGCCGCCGCCGAAGGCCTCCAGCAGCAGTCGCTCCCCGCGCTGGATACGCCCGTCGCGGACCGCCTCGTCCAGCGCCAGCGGGATGGAGGCGGCGGAGGTGTTGCCGTGGCGATCCACGGTGACCACCACCCGCTCCATGCCCAGCCGCAGCTTGCGGGCCGTCGCCTGGATGATGCGGATATTGGCCTGATGGGGGATGAGCCAGTCGACATCGGACTTGGCCAGCCCGTTGTGCGCCAGGGTCTCGTCCACCATGGAGCCGAGGGTGTTCACGGCGACCTTGAAGACCTCGTTGCCCTTCATGTGCATGTAGGCCTCGCCGGCCTGGACCTGGTCGTAGCCGCTGGAGATCCCGGCCGGGACGGTGAGCAGGTCCTTGAAGGCGCCGTCGGCGTGGAGATGGGTGGAGAGGATCCCCCCCTCCTCCGCCGCCGAGAGCACCACCGCGCCGGCGCCATCGGCAAAGAGGACGCAGGTGGAGCGGTCGGTCCAGTCGGTGATCCGGGAGAGCGTCTCGGCGCCGACCACCAGCGCATTGCGCACGCCGCCGGCCCGGATGAACTTGTCGGCCACATCCAGGGCGTAGACGAAGCCGGTGCAGACCGCCTGGATGTCGAAGGCGGGGCTGCCGTGGACCCCCAGGCGCTCCTGGAGCAGGCAGGCGGTACTCGGGAAGACCCGATCCGGCGTGGTGGTGGCGAAGATGATGAGGTCGATCTCGTCGGCGACCACACCGGCCGCCTCCATCGCCCGGCGCGCTGCGGCCTCCCCGAGATCGCAGGTCGTCTCCCCCTCGGCGGCGATGCGCCGCTCCCGGATCCCGGTGCGCTCGGTGATCCACTCGTCGGAGGTCTCCACCATGCGCTCGAGCTCCGCATTGGTGAGGACCCGTTCGGGGAGGTAGCTCCCGGTGCCGGTGATGCGCGCGCTGGTCAAACCGTTCTTCCTTCCACCAGGACCCGCTCGAGCTCCTGCCCGATGCGGTCCGGCACCGCCTTGTCCACCTCCAGGATCGCCTCGTGGAGCGCCTGCCCGAAGGCGTAGGTATCGGCGTTGCCGTGGCTCTTGATGACGATGCCCTGCAGCCCCACGAGGCTGGCGCCGTTGAAGCGCCGCGGGTCGATGCGGCTGCGGAAGCGGTTGAGGACCGGCCTGGCCATGAGTCCCACCAGCTTGGTCAGGGGATTGCGGCGGAATTCGGCGCGCAGGTTGGTGGCGATGAGCCGCGCAACCCCCTCGGTGGACTTGAGCATGACGTTGCCGACAAAGCCGTCGCAGACCACCACGTCGGTAGTCCCCTGAAAGATGTCGTCGCCCTCGACGAAGCCGTGGTAGGCCAGATCGCTCTCCCCCAGCAGCCGCGCCGCCTCCTTGACCACCTCGTTGCCCTTCATGTCCTCCTCGCCGATGTTGAGGAGGCCGACACTGGGCTGTTCCCGGCCGTCCACGGCGCCGGCGAGGACCGACCCCATGACGGCGAACTCGAAGAGGTTGGTACTGCGGCTGTCCACGTTGGCCCCCAGGTCCAGGACGTGGACGTGGCCCTCGATGGTGGGGAGCGTGGTGCAGATGGCGGGGCGATCCACCCCCGGGAGGGTCTTGAGGACGAAGCGCGCCGTGGCCATCAGCGCGCCGGTGTTGCCGGCACTGACACAGGCCTGCGCCCGGCCCTCCTTGACCAGGTCGATGGCCACGCGCATGGACGAGTCCTTCTTGTTGCGCATGGCCAGCGACGCCCCTTCATCCATGGCCACCACCTGGGAGGCGTGGCGATAGCTCAGGCGCCCCTGCCGGTCGCCGCCCTGCTGCTCGACGGCGACCCGGAGGCGTTCCTCGTCCCCCACCAGGATGACCTCGGCCCGGGGATGGGCATCGAGCAGCCCCAGCGAGGCGGGAACGGTTACGTCCGGCCCCTCGTCGCCGCCCATGGCGTCGACGGCAATGGTGCACTGATCCGCCATGTGTTCGCGCGGTCGTCGAGGCAGTTTGCGGGCGCTATTCGTCGTCGGTCTCCACGACCTTGCGGCCGCGGTAGAAGCCCTGCGGGGAGACGTGGTGGCGGCGATGGGTCTCGCCGGTGGTGCTGTCGACGCTGAGCGCCTCCTTGCGCAGCCCGTCGTGGGAACGGCGGCTGCCGCGCTTGGCGGGGCTCTTCTTGTTCTGCTGAACGGCCATGATGGAACTCCTGAATGGGTCGTCGTAATGAAAGCTAGTGTTCGCCGTCCTGCCCGCTACGCAGGCCGGCCAGGACGGCGAAGGGATTCTCCTGCTCCTCCGCCGGGGAGAGCTCCACCGGATCCTCCCACGGCGGACAGGTCCGGGTATCGTGGGCCGGGAAGAGCGGCAGGGCCAGCAGCACCTCATCCTCGATGAGGTCGCCGGGCCGGATGTTCTCGCCCTCTTCCAGGACCACGCCCTCGAGTCCCTCCGGGAGCTTCGCCTCCTCCGCCTCGGAGTCGACGAAGCCCAGCTGCGGCTCGGCCTCCACCCGGACCTTCAGCGGCCCGAGGCAGCGCTGACAGGTCACGGTCACCTCCGCCGCTATCCGGCCCCGGAGGGTCGGCACGCCCTCTTCCTCGCCGAATCGCAGCTCGTAGGCCACTTCCCCGCTCGGCTCGCGGACGCTCTCCGCAAGCCGGCTCAGCTCCGCCACCCGCAGGGTGCCGGAGAGGGCCTGACCACTCCGGGCCAGATGGACGGGGTCCGTAGGCCCCGGGAGCTTCGCCGACATAACTCCGCGATCTTAAGGCGCCAGCGCATGACTGTAAAGCAACAACGCGGCCTGACGCAGCCGGAATCACCAGGCCGAGAAGGGGGTCACATCCCATTGCGCATGGATTGGCCGAGGCCACACCGAGAGTGCTATTTTTGATGGGTACCCATGCCAGGGATCGGGGAATGATGCCATGATAGCGGAGGTCGTCCCCCCGGAGATCGCCGGTGCCATCGGCCGCTCGCTCATGGCGGAGGGCCCGGATGCCGTCATCATCCTCGATCCGGATCAGCACATCTGCCATTTCAACCGGGCCGCAGAACAGATCTTCGGTTACCGGGAATCGGAGGTGCAGGGCAGTACCCTGGACGCCCTGCTGCCTCCGGAGAAGATCGATCAGCATACTCACTACCTGGACTCCCTCGCCCGGCAGGAGGCGGCGGTGGTCCGCATGGGGGAGCGGGGGCATATCCGCGCCTGCCATCGGGACGGCCGGATCATTGTCCTGGACGCCACCGTAGGGGTCCTCCACCACGAGGGATCCCCCTGGTTCTTCGCCTTTCTCCGGGAGATTACCGCCGAGGTCCGGGCCGAAGCCGACCTCCGCCACCAGCGGGACCTCTATCACGCGGTCAGCGCCAGTAACCGGCTGCTGATCCGCAAGCCGGTCCCGAGCGAAGCCTACGGCGAGATCTGTCGCATCATCGTCCGCCTCGGCGGCCTGGGGCTCGCCTGGATCGGCCTGCCCGGGGAGAGCGGCGACCTCCAGCCGGTAGCCGCCTTCGGCGAGGCCGCCGACTACGTCCAGGACATCCGCGTGACCGCCGATCCCGATCAGCCCGAGGGTCGGGGCCCCGGCGGCCGCGTGCTGCGCGAGGACCAGCCGGTCCTCATCCCGGACATCCAGGCGGAGCCGACCATGGCGCCGTGGCAGTCAGCGGCCCGGGCCCACGGGCTGGTCTCCGTGGGCGGTTTTCCCATCCACCGGGGCGGTTCGGTAACCGGGGTGCTGCTGGTCTACGCCGGCGAGGAAGGCTTCTTCACCCCGGATCGCGTAACCCTCCTGGAGGAGCTGGCGGCCGACCTCAGCGCCGCCCTGGACCACTACGACCAGGCCCGTGCCAATGATCGGCTACTGGAGATCCTCGAGGCCACGCCCGATTTCATCGGCATCGCGGACCCCGCCGGCCGGGTCACCTACGCCAACCCGGCCACCCGGGCCGGGCTCGGCTTCGACCCGGTGGGCCGGGAGATCGATACCCTCCACCCCGAGTCCTCCCGCCACCGCATCCGGGAGGAGGGGCTCCCCACCGCACGGCGGGAGGGCCGCTGGCAGGGCGAGACCGAGATCCGGATCCACGGCGGGCAGGAGGTCCACCCCTTCTCCCAGGTCATCATCGCCCATGCCGCCGCCCCCGGAGAGGAGCCGACCCACTACTCCACCATCGCCCGCGATATCAATGACCAGAAGGCGGCCGAGGCGCGTATCGCGGAGCTCTCCTACCGGGATCGGGTGACCGGCCTGCCCAACCGCGTAGCCCTGCACGAGCGGCTGCAGGAGGAATACCGCCGCCTCTCCCGGACCGGCCGCCAGGGGGCCGTGGTCCACCTCGACCTGGATGGCTTCAAGGGCATCAACGACACCCAGGGCACCGAGGCCGGGGACGAGATCCTGCGCGCCGTGGGCGAGCGCCTGCGCGGACAGCTGAGGACCGAGGATGTGGTGGCCCATCTGGGCGGGGACGAGCTGGTGATCCTCCTGCTCGACCTGGAGGCGGACCAGGAAACCGCCGCCACCGCCGCCGACCGTCTGGCCGAGCGTATGCGAACCGATCTGGCCCGCCCGCTGGAGATCGGCGGGCGTCGCCACCGCCTCACGGCCAGCTTCGGCATCACCCTCTTCCCGCGC
>JBKGYA010000031.1:0-15415 GCA_046546335.1 Thiohalospira sp.
GGTCGTCTATCTGCTCAAGGGTGGTTGGCACAAGTCCCGGATACCAGGTACGCCGTGAAGACGTCCCTGTCGGCTCGACGGCAGCATCCCTGCTGCCGACGACCTGGTATCCGGGACTTGTACCAACCACCAGGCCCTTTCCCGGAGAGTTGGGGGCTGCCCCGACCCAGGGCGCGCCCCACGTTGGCAGCCGTGCCGGCGGCTGCGTATAATCGCGGGTTTTCCAATCCGTGATCCAGCGTCCATTCAGGGAGTCAGCATGGCTGTCGAGCGTACCCTCTCCATCATCAAGCCCGACGCGGTGGCGCAGAACGTCATCGGCGAGATCTATTCGCGCTTCGAGCGCGCCGGTCTGCAGATCGTCGCCGCCCGCATGACCCACCTCGGTCGCGAGCAGGCCGAGGGCTTCTACGCCGTCCACCGCGAGCGGCCCTTCTTCAACGCCCTGGTGGAGTTCATGATCTCCGGGCCCATCATGGTCCAGGTCCTGGAGGGTGAGGACGCCATCCGCAAGAATCGCGAGATCATGGGCGCGACCAACCCGGCCGAGGCCGAGGCGGGCACCATCCGCCATGACTATGCCGAGAGCATCGACGCCAACGCCGTCCACGGATCCGACTCCCCGGAGACGGCGGCCACCGAGATCGCCTTCTTCTTCGACAGCAACGACATCCACAGCCGCGGCTGAGCAGGCCGCCGGAGAGCCCGCCGCCATGGCCACCGAGGGTCCCGCCAATCTCCTGGGTCTCGATCGTGAGGGCCTCGCCGAGTTCCTCACCGGGCTCGGCGAGAAGCCCTTCCGGGCGGCGCAGGTCCAGAAATGGATCCACCAGATGGGGGTCAGCGACTTCGGGGAGATGACCAATCTCTCCAAGTCGCTGCGCGCCCGGCTGGCGGAGCACGCCCGCGTCGACGTGCCCACGGTCATCGCCGACCGGACCGCCAGCGACGGGACCCGCAAGTGGCTGCTGGAGCTGGCGGACGGCAACGCCATCGAGACGGTCTTCATCCCGGAGGACGGCCGGGGGACCCTCTGCGTCTCCTCCCAGGTGGGCTGTGCCCTGGAGTGCAGCTTCTGCGCCACCGGCCACCAGGGCTTCAACCGCAACCTGACCTCGGCGGAGATCATCGCCCAGGTGCGGGTGGCGGCCCAGGCGCTGGGCCACGACCCGCGCTCCAGTAACCGGGTGCTCACCAATGTGGTCCTCATGGGGATGGGCGAGCCGCTGCTGAACTTCGACAACGTCGTCCGCGCCATGGCAATCATGATGGACGACAACGCCTACGGCCTGGGGCGCCGCCGGGTGACGCTGTCCACCTCCGGCGTGGTGCCCGCCCTCTACCGGCTGCGGGAGGTGAGCAACACCAGCCTCGCCATCTCCCTGCACGCCCCCAACGACGAGCTGCGCGACGAGCTCGTACCGCTCAACCGGAAGTATCCCATCGCCGAGCTCCTGGAGGCCTGCCGCCACTACGTGGAGGGGGAGGCCCGGCGGCGGATCACCTTCGAGTACGTCCTGATCCGCGGCGTCAACGACGCCCCGGAGCACGCCCGGGAGCTGGCCCGGCTGCTCAAGGGGATCCCCTCCAAGATCAATCTGATCCCCTTCAACCCGTTCCCCGATTCGGGGTACTCGGCGCCGGACCTGGAGGCGGTCAACGACTTCCGCGACCGCCTCATCCGGGCCGGCTACGTCACCGTTACCCGCAAGACCCGGGGCGAGGACATCGACGCCGCCTGCGGGCAGCTCGCCGGCCGGTTCCAGGACAAGACCAGGCGGCGCTTCCGCCAGGTGCCGGTGGTAGCGGAGGGGCCCGCATGAGGCAGTGGCCGTTCGCCCTGTTCGTGGTCGCTTCCCTCCTGGTGGCCGGTTGTGGCTCGGGGCCGGAGCGGGAGGAGACGGAGTCCGCCGAGGCGGCCGAGGCCAATGCCCGTCTGGGGCTCGCCTACCTGGAGCAGGGGGACCACCAGCGCGCCCGGAGCAAGCTCGAGCGCGCCCTGCGCTTCGACCCGGACCACGCCGAGGCCCGCCACTACCTGGCCGAGCTCTATCGGCGGCTGGGCGAGCCGGAGCGGGCCCGGGAGCACTATGCCGCCGCCCTGGATGCCGCCCCGGAGGACCCGGCGCTGAACAACAACGTCGGTGTCTTCCGTTGTGACCAGGGCGAGGTGGAGGCCGCGGTGGAGGCCTTCGAGACCGCCGCCGCAGACCCGGTCTACGAACGGCGCACCGAGGCGCTGGCGAATGCAGGCCAGTGCCTGCGCGAGGCCGAGCGGTTCGACGAGGCCGCCGAGTACTACCGCCGCGCCCTGGACCGGGATGACCATCCCGACCGCTTGCTGCGGGAGATGGCAGAGCTGCGGATGGAACAGGGCGAGCATCTCTCCGCCCGCGGCTTCCTGGAGCGCTACCTCGACCGGGTGGACGAGCCGGGGGAGGAGGCCCTGGAGCTGGGGATCCGCATCGAACGGGCGCTGGACAATCCGGCCGGCGCCCGCCGCTACCGTCGCCAGCTGGAGGAGGGCGGGCATGGCTGAGGGCCGCATCGAGCCCCTTCGCGGGATCCGCGGCATGGGGGATCGCCTGCCGGCGGAGACCCCCTGGTGGCAGCAGCTGGAGGCGGCGGTCCGGCGCGTGGTTCGCGCCTACGGCTACCGCGAGCTGCGGCTGCCGGTGATGGAGTTCACCGAACTGTTCAAGCGCTCCATCGGCGAGGTCACCGACATCGTCGAGAAGGAGATGTACACCTTCGAGGACCGCAACGGCGACAGCCTCACCCTGCGGCCGGAGGGCACCGCCGGCGCGGTCCGGGCCGGGATCCAGCACGGCCTGGTCCATCAGGGGGCTCAGCGGCTCTGGTACATGGGCCCCATGTTCCGCCACGAGCGGCCCCAGAAGGGGCGCTATCGCCAGTTCCACCAGGTGGGGGTGGAGGCCTTCGGCATCGCCACCCCCGACCTGGATGCCGAACTGATCCTCATGAGCGCCCGTATGCTGCGCGCCGTGGGGCTGGAGGGGCTGCGCCTGGAGCTCAACACCCTGGGCTCCACCGAGTCCCGGGCGGCCTACCGCGAGGAGCTGGTGGCCTATCTGCGCCAGCACGAGCACGAACTGGACGAGGACAGCCGGCGGCGGCTGGAGACCAACCCCCTGCGGATCCTGGATAGCAAGAATCCCGATACTCGGGCCGTCCTCGAGGGCGCCCCGCGCATGGCGGACAGCCTGGACGAGGCCTCCCGTAACGACTTCGACGAGCTCTGCCGCCGCCTGGACGCCGCGGGGGTGGAATACACGATCAATCCCCACCTGGTCCGCGGCCTGGACTACTACACCAAGACCGTCTTCGAGTGGATCACCGACGACCTGGGCGCCCAGGGCACGGTCTGCGCCGGCGGCCGTTACGACGGCCTGGTGGAACAGCTCGGTGGGCCCTCCACCCCGGCGGCCGGGTTCGCCGCCGGCCTGGAGCGGCTGGTGGCCCTCATGGCCGAGCGCGACCCGGATCTCCCGGGGCGCGCCACGCCCCATGCCTACCTGGTGGTTGCCGGTGAGCGCGCGGCAGAGCAGGCCGACGGGCTGGCCGAGGCCCTGCGCGACCAGCTGCCGGAGCTGCGCCTGGTCCGCCACTGCGGCGGGGGCAGTTTCAAGTCGCAGATGAAGCGTGCCGATCGCAGCGGCGCCGCCGTGGCCCTCATACTCGGGGACGACGAGGCCGAGGCCGGCGAGGTGAGCTGGCGCCCCCTGCAGGGTGAAGGCGAGCAGGAACGGCTGGGACTGGACGCCGCGGCGGACCGGTTGAAGGGGATCATTGGTGCGGCCGAATCGCTCGGTTAAGGCGGCGCGCCGTGCGCGCGTGCGCAAGAGGAGGACAGCATGGAAAATGGTGCAACAGACGAGGAGCGGGCAGAGGCGCTCCAGCAGTGGTGGCAGCGGTGGGGCCGGCTCATCATCGTCGGAGTCGTCATCGTCGTCCTGGCCATCGTCGGGGTACAGCTCTGGTTAGACCATCAGGCGAGTCAGGCCGAGGGGGCGGCGGCCCTCTACAGCCGCCTGCAGCTCCAGGACGGTAGCGGCTCTACCGAGACCGCCGACGAGCTGGGCCAGCGGCTCATGGAGGAGTTCTCCGGCACGCCGTACGCTGCCCTGGCGGCCCTCTATCGGGCCCGTGTGGCGGCGGACGAGGGCGATTTCGAGCGCGCCGCCGATCTGGCCGAATGGGCGGGGGAACGGGCCGAGCCGTCGGCCGTGCGACCGGCGGCGGAACTGCGGCGCGCCCGCCTGCTCCTGGAGCTGGATCGCGCTGGCGAGGCCGCCGAGCTCGCCGCCGAGGTGGCCGAGGCCAATCCGGCACATGCTGCGACCGCACGAGCCATCGAGGGTGATGCCCGGGCCGACGAGGGTGAGCTGAAGCCGGCCCTGGAGGCCTATCGCGCCGCGCGCGAGGGTGCGGAGGCCGACGCCCAGCAGCAGCTCCTGGACATGAAGATCGACGACCTCACCAGTCGCCTCGCCGCGGAGGAATCATGATTCGTATCGCCCTGGTGGCCGCCGGCAGCCTGCTACTGGCGGCCTGCGGGAGCACCCCGGTCAATCCCCCGTCGCCGCTGCCCGAGCATTCGGACCGGGTCGCCGCCGAGACCCAGTGGAAGACCCGGATCGGCCGCGGTACCGAGGGTGACCATCTGCGCCTGGCCCCCGCCGTGGGGGACGGGGCGGTCTTCGCCGCCTCCCGGGACGGCACGGTCCGCGCCGTCGAGGCCGACACCGGCCTTACCCGCTGGGAGCGGGAGATGGACACGGAGCTGACCGGCGGCACCGGTTACGGCGACGGCCGCGTGCTCGTGGTCACCCGGGATGGCGAGGTTCGCGCCCTGGATGCCGAGACCGGCGAGCGGTTGTGGCGCGGTCAGGTCTCCGCCTCGGTCCTCTCCGCCCCGGCGGCCACCGAGGAGGTCGTCGCCGTCCACAGCAGCGATGGCAAGCTGTTCGGCCTCAACGCCGATGACGGCTCCCAGCGCTGGGTCTACGACCGCACGGTGCCCTCCCTGACCCTGCGCGGGACCAGCGCACCGCAGGTGGTGGACGGTTACTTCGTGGACGGCTTCGGTAGCGGCCGGGTAGCGGCCATCGACCGCCGCAGCGGGTCCGTGGAGTGGGAGGCTACCGTCGCTACCGCCAGCGGCCGTTCCGAGCTGGAGCGCATGGTGGATGTGGATGCCCCGCCGGTGGTGGCCGACGGCACCGTCTACGCCGCCGCCTACCAGGGCCGGACCATCGCCGTGGACCTGGCCTCCGGCGATACCCGCTGGAATCGGGATATCCCCGCTCATGCCGGGATCGCCATCGACGATGGCACCCTCTACGTGGTCGATTCCGAGGACCGGCTCTGGGCGCTGGATGCCGCCAGCGGCGACACCCTCTGGCGCCTGGACGACCTGGCCTACCGCCGGCTGTCGGCGCCGGCCGTGCTGGATGACTGGCTCCTGGTGGCCGACTACCGCGGCTACCTCCACATCCTCGACCGCGAAGAGGGCCATCTGGTGGGCCGCCACGACCTCCACGCCGAGCCGCCGGCGCCCGCCGAGCCGGACGGCCTGAGCCAGAAGCCGGTGCGCAGCGTCCTGGCCGCGCCGGTGGTGGTCGATGATGCGGTCTACCTCCTCGATCGCGCCGGCCGCCTCCAGCGGCTGAGCCTGGAGGAACGGGGCGACTAGGGAGGCCCTGCCGGCAGGGGCGCCCATACGGCGTATCGGTTATCAGGGACTTGCACCGACCGCGCGTCCTTGTCGGAGCAAGTACTCGGATGCCCTGGCCCTGCTGCGAGCGGGGCCGGCCGTCGGCCCTTTCCTGTTAGAATGGCCCCATGAAACCGATCCTCGCCCTGGTGGGCCGCCCCAACGTGGGCAAGTCCACCCTCTTCAACCGCCTCACCCGCAGCCGGGACGCCCTGGTGGCCGACTTCCCCGGCCTTACCCGGGATCGCCAGTACGGCGAGGCCCGCGTGGGCGACCGCGACCTGGTCCTGGTGGATACCGGGGGGCTGGGCGCCGCCTCCGACGATATCGAGGCCGGGATGGAGGAACAGGCCTGGCAGGCGGTGGACGAGGCCGACGGCGTCCTCTTCCTGGTGGACGGCCGCGACGGGCTCTCCTCCGGCGACGAGGCCGTGGCGGCCGGCCTGCGCGAGCGCGGCGTCCCCGTCACCCTGGTGGTCAACAAGGGCGAGGGGCTGCCCAAGGAGGCCACGGCGGCGGAATTCCATGCCCTGGGCCTGGGCGAACCGCGGGTGATCTCCGCCGCCCACGGCCAGGGCGTCGTGTCGGCCGTGGAGGCGGCCCTGCCGCCCGCACCCGAGCCGGAGGAAGAGGCCGAGGAGGCCCCGGACCCGGGGATCCCCGTCGCCGTGGTGGGCCGGCCCAACGTCGGCAAGTCCACCCTGGTGAATCGCCTGCTGGGCGAGGAGCGGGTGCTGGTCCACGACGGCGCCGGGACCACCCGGGATGCCGTGCGCGTCCCCTTCGAGCGCGACGGCGAGCGCTGGACCCTCATCGATACCGCCGGCGTCCGTCGCCGGTCGAAGGTCCACCAGACGGTGGAGAAGTTCTCCATCGTCAAGACCCTCCAGGCGGTGGACGCCGCCGGCGTGGTCATCCTGGTCATGGATGCCCGGGAGGGGATCACCGACCAGGATGCCCATCTCATCGGCCACGTCATCGACGCCGGCCGCGCCCTGGTGCTGGCCATCAACAAGTGGGACCACCTGCCGGCGGAGCAGAAGGAGAAGGTGCGGCGGGACATCGACCGCCGCCTGCCCTTCGTCGATTTCGCCCGCCGGCGCTTCGTCTCCGCCCTGCACGGCACCGGCGTGGGCAAGCTCCTGGACGACGCCCGGCGCGCCTGGGCCAGCGCCGACCGCGACCTCCCCACCAGCGACCTCAACCGCCTGCTGGAGGACGCCGTGGCCGCCCATCAGCCGCCCATGGTGCGCGGCCGCCGGATCAAGCTGCGCTACGCCCACCAGGCCGGGACCCACCCGCCGACCATCGTGGTCCACGGCAACCAGGCGGCGAAGGCGCCGGAGGCCTATCGGCGCTACCTCATGAACACCTTCCGCAAGCACTTCCAGCTGGAGGGCACGCCCCTGCGCCTGGAGCTGCGCACCGGCGACAACCCCTACGCTGGCAAGAAGAACCCCCTCACCAAGAGCCAGGAAGACAAGCGCCGCCGCGCCCGCCGCCGCGGCCGCAAGCGCTACGGCTGAACCGGGCTGAACCCCCGGGACGGCAGTCAGTCGCCCCGAACGGCCTCGGCCAGGAGCGGCGCCAGGGGCACGGCGTTGGTGGGGTGGGCGATGGAGTCCGTGGAGTGGACGGTGCCTACACCGGCCGCGGCGATGGCCTCTTCCGCCCCTTCGGCGAAGAGGGCGTGGGTGACCACCGCGTCCACCCGGGCGGCGCCGGCGGCGAGGGCGGCCTCCGCCGCCCGGGCCAGGGTGAGCCCGGAGCTGGCGACGTCGTCCAGCAGGACCACGTCGCGGCCGTTCAGCACCGCCGGGGGCAGGGTGATGGTGACGTCGCGGTCGCCGCGCCGCTCCTTGGCCCCCACCGCCCAGTCGAGCCCCGCCGGCTCCGCCACCTTCCGGACCCACTGCTCCGACTCCGCATCGGGGCCGACCACCACCACCCCCGGCCACTGCTCGCGGATGTGGGCGCGCAGGGGGTCGGCGGCGCTCACGGCCACGGCGCGGTGGGCCGGTACCGCCTCGGCCAGGTCGCGGACCCGGTGGAGGTGGGGGTCCACGGTGATCACGGTGTCGAAGAGGTCGGCCAGGAACTCCCCGATGATCCGCTGGCTCACCGACTCGCCGGGGTGGAAGGCGGCATCCTGGCGCATGTAGCACAGATAGGGGGCGACCAGGGTCAACGGGCCGGCGCCGGCCTCCCGGGCGGTGCGGGCGGCCAGGAGGAGTTCGATGAGCTTGTCGTTGGGCCGGTCCAGGCTGCGGCAGAAGAGCAGCGGCTCCGGGGCCGGCGGCGGCAGGCGCAGCCGGCTCTCGCCGTCGGGGAAGCGGTGGAGCTCCACCGCTGAGGCGGGCAGCCCCAGCTCGGCGGCCAGGGCCTCGCCGGTGGCGAGGTAATCGGGGAAGGTCACCAGGTGCATTACAGCTCCATGTGCAGCCGGCTGATCTGGTCGGGCTCACCGATGGTGTAGCCGCTGTCCTCCCGGCAGTAGGCCGCGGCGAAGTGGAAGTCGGCGCGGAACTCGGCGTGGATCCGGTAGAGGGGGTCGCCGGCGCGCACGGTGTCGCCGATCTTGGCCAGCAGGTCGACGCCGGCGCCCTTGTCCATGGGCGCACCGGCCAGCCGCGCGGCGTGGGCCAGGCGCTTGTTGTCGATGGCGACCACGGTGCCGTCGCGCTCGGCGACGATCTCTTCGGTGAGCTGCCCGGGGGTCGTCTCCAGCTCCTGCGCCCCCTGGCCGGCGATGATGGCCTGCATCTTGGACAACGCCCGGCCGGATTCCAGGATATCCCGGGCGATGGCGTAGCCCTGGCCGCCGCGCACGTCGGGGTCGAACTCGATGATCCGGCCGGCCAGGCGCAGCGACTTCTGGACGAGGTCGTGGGGGGCGTCGGGGTCGTTCTCCAGCACCTGCATGACGTCCCGGGCTTCCAGCACCGGGCCGATGCCGCGGCCCACCGGCTCGGCGCCGTCGGTGATGATGACCTCCAGGTGGAGCCCCACCCGGTCGCCCACGTATTCGAAGAGCTTGCGCAGCCGCATGGCCTCGCGCATGTGGCGCACCTTGGCGGTGGGGCCCACCGGGATGTCCAGCACCAGGTGGGTGGAGCCGGCGGCCAGCTTCTTGGAGAGGATGGAGGCGATCATCTGCCCCATGGAGTCGATGCCCAGGGGCCGCTCCACGGAGATGAGGATGTCGTCCGCCGGCGCCAGCCGGGCGGTGCCGCCCCACGCCAGGCAGGCGCGTTCGCGCCGGACCACGCGATGCATGGCGTCCGGGGTGAGCTCCACCCGGGAGAGGACCTCCATGGTGTCGGCGGTGCCGGCGGGGGAGGTGATGGCGCGGCTGGAGGTCTTGGGCATGAGCATGCCGTGGGCGGCGACGATGGGGACCACCACCATGGTGGTACGGTTGCCCGGAATGCCGCCGATGCAGTGCTTGTCCACCACCACCGGCTCGTGCCAGTCCAGCCGGCTGCCGGAGTCGGTCATGGCGCGGGTGAGGTGGAGGATCTCCTCCCGGTCGAGCCCGCCGGGGCCGGAGGCCACCAGGAAGGCGGCGATCTCCATCTTGGAGTAGCGGCTGGCGGTGATGTCGTCGATGATCGCGCGGAAGTCCTCGATCTCGAGGCGATCGCCGGCGATCTTGCGCCGGATGGCCTCCATGGAGCGCGGCGGCTCCGCCTGGGCCACCCGTACTGTAGCCCCCTCGTCCAGCTCCAGCTGGGCGAAGGCCTGCTCGGAGAGGCCCACCTCGTCGTCGCCCACCAGGTCCGGGTCGTCCACCACGTTGAGGACGGCGTAGATGGTCTGGCCATTGTTGGTGATGGCGACCTTGTTCAGGGCCTGGAAGCCCTCGGCGCGGTAGATGGCGCAGTCGCGGTGGAGGTAGGCGACGTTCTCGCGGTAGGTGTCGATGGCCACCCGGCGGGTACGCAGGGTGTCCTCCACCGTGCCGTTGCTGCTCTGGTTCACGAGGGCTCTCTCGGTCGGGGACCCGGCGGGGTCAGTAGGTCAGGGTGGCGACGTCGTCCTCGATGACCTCGCCGATGAAGGCCGCGCCCCCGGCGGCGCCGTCCAGCTCGGGGATGGCGTTGTCCATCGTGAGGTCGTTCTCGTCCATGGCGCCGCCGCAGGCGTAGAACTTCACGCCCGCCTCGTGGGCATCCTGCATGAAGGAGTAGACCGACTTCTGATTGTCCTCGCCGGGGAAGAGCTCCTCGGCCACGCCGGGCTTGAACAGCGCCACGTTGCGGGAGGCGAAGTACATCTCCACCTCCAGGTCCAGGGTCGTCGCGACGATGGCCTGGAAGAAGGGCGCCCCCAGGGTCCAGGGCCGGTCCGGCTCCGTGTTCAGAAGCATGATGACGAGCTTGCGCTTCTCCATGGCGACCTCTCTCGGTGCTGCGGATCCAGCCCGGGATTTAACCACAGCCGGCGCGGTGACGCATGGACTCCGCGGGGACCGGTCAGGGTGTCCGCATACTCGGAGGTGGCCGGCGCCAGTTATTTTCGGACCAGGTACGCGGATGCCCTGGGGGACCGGGGTCCTTGCTCAGTCCAGCTCGTTGCCATCGAGGTCGACACGGTCCCGCTCCACGCGGTTGCGGCCGCCGCGCTTGGCGCGGTAGAGGGCCTTGTCCGCCCGGGTCTGGAGGGCGAGCAGGGAGTCGCCGGGGCCGGCAGCGGCCAGGCCGAAGCTCATGGTGACGGTCCGGTCGGGCGCCAGTTTTCGCCCGGCGATGGCGCGGCGCAGCCGCTCCACCAGCGGGTGGGCCTCCTCGGCCGAGGTCTCCGGCAGCACCAGGACGAACTCCTCGCCGCCCCAGCGGCCGGCGAGGTCGGCCTCGCGGAGTTCCGAGCACAGCACCTCGGCCACCCCCTGGAGGACGGTGTCGCCCACCAGGTGGCCCAGGTCGTCGTTGACCGCCTTGAAGTGGTCGATGTCGCCCATGACCAGGACCAGCTCGTGCTGGTAGCGCTCCGCCACGGCCAGCAGCTGTCCGGCCTGGGCCTCGAATTCCCGGCGATTGAGCAGGCCGGTGAGGTAGTCGATCTTGGCATCCCGGTGGTCGGTGATGTCGCGGACGATGGCGTAGAGGCCGACGACCCGGCCGTTGGTATCGCGGTGGGGGAGGTAGTCCCCGTGGAGCGTACGGGTGGTGCCGTCGGGCAGGGGGACGTCGTCCTCGTAGCTGACCCGCTCCCCGGCCAGGGCGGCCTCCAGATAGGGGCGGATGCGGTCGTACGCCTCCTGGCCAATGAACTCCAGCACCGACCGGCCGCGCAGCTCCTCGGCCTCCACGCCGAAGCGCTCGCGGTAGGCGGCATTGACCTCGCGGTAGCGCTGGTCGGCGTCGATGTAGGAGATGAGGGCGGGGACGGCGTCCAGGAGCAGGCCGCGCCGTTCGCGCTCCTCGGTGTAGTCCCGAACCCGATGGAGGCTGGCAGCCAGGGCGCCGGAGGCGAGTTCCAGAAGCCGGCGGTCGCTATCACCAAAGCGACGGGGCTCGCGGGAATAGACCTTGAGGATGCCCCAGGGCCTGCCCTCATGGGCCAGCGGGACGAGGATCCCGGAGCGGAAACCCACCTCCCGGGCGAGGTCGCGCAGTTCGGGGGAGAGGCGCTCGTCGGTCTCGGTATCGGTCACCAGCAGGCTCTCGCCGTGCTCGTGGGCGAGCCCGGTGAGGGAGCCCTTCCGAGGGATCTCGCGGCCGGCCTGGTCCTCGGCGATGCCGGCCACGGCGCGGTAGACCAGGGCCTCGTCGCGCACCTCCTCGATGACGGCGCCCTCGGCCCCGGCAAGCTCCAGCGCGATGTCCACCACCCGCCGGCGCAGTTGCTCCAGGTCGAGGTTGCCGCCGGCCAGCTCCGCCTGGATGCGGACCAGTGCCTCCAGCTGGCGCATCCGGGCGCTGGCCTCCGCCTCCTCGGCCAGGTCGCGGTAGATGAGGAGGGTATGGGTCACGGCGCCGCCGGCATCGTGGAGGGGGGAGGCGGAGCAGGTCACGCGCAGGGGGGAGCCGTCCTGGCGCCGGTCGGTGAACTCCGCCCGGCCGGCGCCGCCGGCGGCCAGCTCCTCGCGCAGGCGGACCAGGGCGGGGTCGCGATTCTGCTCGTCCAGGGCCCACGGGACATGGCCGCGCACGTCCGCCAGGGCGAAGCCGGTCATCGCCTCCCAGGCGGGGTTGGCGTAGATGATTCGGGGGGGATCCCCGGTCTCGGCCAGGATCACCCCGTCGGCGAGCTGGGTCAGTGCCGTGGTGGCCAGGTTGTCGGGCAGTTCATCCATGGGCCGGGCCGGGTCCTGATTGCCGTGGGCCGGTTTAGGAATCGGACTACTCTACCATCCCGGTATCGATCCCGGGAGTGCGGTCTTGCGGGTGTTCGCCTGCTCGCGGCGGTTGGTGACGGGCCCCCGAGTTGCTTGCAATCCCGGCCGGCCGTAACATGGCCGGCTTTCCGTCGGTCCTTGCGACCGCCCGTCAACGCTCAGTCAAAGCCCGGGACAGAACATGCGTAGCCACTACTGCGGCGAGGTCCGTGCCAGCGACATTGATTCCACGGTCCAGCTCTACGGCTGGGTCCATCGCCGCCGGGACCACGGCGGGATCATCTTCGTCGACCTGCGGGATCGGGAGGGCTTCGTCCAGGTGGTCTTCGACCCCGACGAGACCCCGGCGGTCTTCGCCGATGCCGAGGCGCTGCGCAGCGAGTACGTCATCGAGGTGGGCGGCCGGGTCCGCCGGCGGCCGGAGGGGACCGAGAACCCCGACCTGCCCACCGGCGAGGTGGAGGTGGTTGGCGAGTCCATGACCATCCTCAACCGCGCCGAGACGCCCCCCTTCATGCTCGACGTGGACGACGACGAGGTGGGCGAGGAGCTGCGCCTGCGCCACCGCTACGTGGACCTGCGCCGGCGCGGCATGGCCGAGCGGATGAAGCTGCGCTCCCGGATCACCCGGGTGTTGCGCGACTACCTGGACGACCACGGCTTCCTGGACGTGGAGACGCCCATGCTCACCCGCGCCACCCCCGAGGGGGCGCGGGACTACCTGGTGCCCAGCCGCACCCACCGCAACCAGTTCTTCGCCCTGCCGCAGTCGCCGCAGCTGTTCAAGCAGCTGCTCATGGTCGCCGGCATGGACCGCTACTACCAGATCACCCGCTGCTTCCGCGACGAGGACCTGCGCGCCGACCGCCAGCCGGAGTTCACCCAGCTGGACATCGAGGCCTCCTTCGTCGACGAGGACACCATCATGGACCTCATGGAGGGGATGGTGCGCCGCCTCTTCGGCGAGGTGCTGGAGACCGCGCTGCCGGAGCCCTTCCCGCGCATGACCTACGCCGAGGCGGTGCGCCGCTACGGCTCCGACCGGCCGGATCTGCGCATCGACCTGGAGCTGGTGGACGTGGCCGACCTGGTGGCCGACGCCGACTTCAAGGTCTTCTCCGGCCCGGCCACCGACCCCCACGGCCGGGTCGCGGCCCTGCGCGTGCCGGGCGGCGGCAGCCTCACCCGCAAGGCCATCGACGACTACACCGAGTTCGTCGGGATCTACGGCGCCAGGGGGCTCGCCTACATCAAGGTCAACGACCCGGCCGCCGGCCGCGAGGGGCTGCAGTCGCCCATCCTCAAGTTCCTCAGCGACGCCGCGGTGGAGGGTATCCTCCAGCGTACCGCCGCCGAGGCCGGCGACCTGGTCTTCTTCGGCGCCGACAGGCACCACGTGGTCAACGAGGCGCTGGGTGCCCTGCGCGTGCGTCTGGGCCACGACCTGGACCGGGTCGAGGAGGGCTGGCGGCCGCTGTGGGTGGTGGACTTCCCCATGTTCGAGTGGAACGACGAGGACAACCGCTGGTACGCCCTCCACCACCCCTTCACCGCCCCGCGGGACGAGGATGTGGAGCGGCTGGAGAGCGCCCCCGGCGAGTGCCTCTCCCGCGCCTACGACCTGGTGCTCAACGGCACCGAGGTGGGCGGCGGCTCCCTGCGTATCCACCACGAGCCCACCCAGCGCCGCGTGCTGGAGGCCCTGGGCATCGGCCAGGAGGAGGCGGAGGACAAGTTCGGCTTCCTGCTGGACGCCCTGCGCTACGGCGCCCCGCCCCACGGCGGCATCGCCTTCGGCCTGGACCGGCTGGTGATGCTCATGGCCGGTGCCCACTCCATCCGTGAGGTCATGGCCTTCCCCAAGACCCAGAGCGCCAACTGCCCGCTCACCCGGGCCCCCTCCGAGGTGGGCGAGGCCCAGCTCCGCGAGCTGGGGATCCGGCTGCGCCGGCCGTCGGGGAGCGGAAGCGAGGGCTGACGTGGCCACCGTCGTCCTGGTTCACGGCCTCTGGATGCCGGGGCCGGACATGGCGCTGCTGGCCCGCCGCCTCCGGCGGGCCGGCCACACCCTGCGGATCTTCCGCTACCCCACCACCCGGGCGACGGCCGCCGAGCATGGTGCCGCCCTGGCCGGCTACGTGGCCGCGCTGCCCCGGTCCGGGGACCCGACCCTCCACCTGGTGGGCCACAGCCTGGGTGGCCTGGTGATCCGGTACGCCCTGGAGCGCGGGATCGCCCGGCCGGGCCGCGTGGTCACCCTGGGCACGCCCCACCAGGGGAGCGCCGTGGCTGCTGCCATGGCCGGCCGCCGGGGCCTGCGCTGGTCCCTGGGCGACGCCTGGGAGGGCGGCCTGGACGGCGACCTCCCGCCCTGGACCGGCGCCCGGGAGCTGGGCAGCATCGCCGGGACCCGTCCCCACGGCGTCGGGCAGTTCTTCGGCCCCCTGGAGCGACCCCACGACGGGACGGTGGCGGTGGCCGAGACCCGCCTGCCCGGCGTGCCCCATGCCACGGTCCCCGCCTCCCACATGGGGCTGCTCTTCAGCCCTGCTGCTGCCCGGCTCACCGCCGCCTTTCTGGCCACCGGGGCCTTTCCCGAAGGGTCCGCGTAGGCGGGGCGTCTCGGCTGCGGCGTTGTCACCGCGGCTGCGGCGTGCTATCCCCCGGGCATGGGTTCGACACTCCTCATGGCCGGCGAACAGGATATCGGACGGGTCCGCCGGGTGGACCAGGACGCCCTGGACTGGGACCCGGACAGCGGGTCGGCGGTGGTCGCCGACGGCGTCGGTGGCGGGCCCGCCGGGGAGGTCGCGGCCCGCACCGCGGTGGGTGCGGCCATGGCGGCCCTGCGTCGGGGCGCCTCACCGGCCGAGGCAGCGGAGGAGGCGAATGCTGCCGTGCTCGCCGAGGGCGAGCACGATCCCGGGCGGCTGGACATGGCTACCACCCTGGTGGCGGTGCGGCTGAGCCCGGGGGCGGTGGAGTACGCCCACGTGGGCGATTCCCGGCTCTACCGCTTCCGCGACGGGGCGCTCCATGCCCTGACCCGGGACCACAATGCCGCCGCCGATGCGGTGGATGCTGGCCGTCTGGAGCCGGCGGCGGCGCGACTTTCTCCCCTGCGCCACCAGCTCACCCGCGCCCTGGGCGCTCCCGGCGTGGCTGCCGATGCGGGCCGGGCCCCGTTGGAGCCGGGGGAAACCCTGCTGCTGGCCACCGACGGGCTCCACGGCGCTTTGGAGGATACGGACATCGCGGAGACCCTGGCCCGCCACCCCGATCCGCCCGCCGCTGCCCGCGCCCTGGTGGCGGCCGCCAACGCCGCCGGCGGGCCGGAC
>JBKGYA010000032.1:0-15381 GCA_046546335.1 Thiohalospira sp.
CGCCTGCCGGAGAGCGCTGATGCAGACCAGCTTTTCCGACCTGGAATACGACCGCGAGAAGAAGGTGACCCGCCGGGACTGGTTCCTGGCGGACATTGAGGCCATCACACCCTGACAGGCCCTGATCGCTGAACTGGAAGAATACTACCCCGTCGGCGGCGGCCGAAAAGGGGTCAGCGAAAAGCGAAAAGGGGTCAGGTCTCGAGAGCGAAAAGGGGTCAGGTCTCGAGTGATGTTGGGATAAAGAAAGGGTCAGGGACCGAGGTTTCGATTCTTAGGGCCTGGGCTCCACCCTCACCTTGAAGGGGCCCATCAATCCTCTCCCGTATCACCGACGAGCCGGTCCATCGGAAAATCGAATACTTCACCCTCGCCGGCCAGGGCGCGCCGGGCGTTGGCCTCTTTCCGTCCGAGATAGAGGTGCCAGGTCTGGGCGTAGTGGTGGTGGGGTGGGTCGAAGGCGGCGGGATCGAGGATGGCGACGTTTCGGCCGTCCGAGTGGCCGTCGGGATCCCGGACGGGGTCTCGTACGGATTCGTAGCGGATGGCGCCGATGCCGGCCTCGAAGGCGTTGTCTCCCAGGGTCTGGGTGAGGCTGTAGTCGGTTGGCGCAAGCCACCGGGATCGCTGCCGGTCCAGCGGAGGGATCGTCAGGTCGAGCCCATTCGGGGTCTGGTAGTCCGCGGCGAAGACCGTCAACGTCGCCTCGCCGCTGGGGAAATCAGTACCCGGCGACGCCTCCAGGAAGCGATAGCGGTGATAGGCGAGTTCCGCCAGGGCGGTGCGGCGGTGCTCGGCGCCGTAGAAGACGCCGTAGGGGGCGAAGGGTCGGCGGAAGCGACTGCCGCCCTTCTTCGGGGGCTGATAGCGAAACGGGGTCTTGAGTAGATAGTCCAGGTGCTCGGTGCCGGCCTGGTAGGCGGGTTTGCTCCCCTCCAGTAATCGCTCCAGGCGCTCCTGTTCTTCCCGAGAGCCTACGAGCTGGCGGGTCTGGGCATGGCTCTGGCTCTCGACGGCTCGCCAGATCCGGCCCCAGAGCGGTCCGGCGAGGGCCGGTAGTTCATCGCTCTCCGGAATGGCCATCAGACCACGGCGCGATGGGCGTCCAGATAATCGACGACGTGGACGAGCCCCGAGGTCGTGCGGATGAGGTCCCTGGGCGCGTCGCCGAGGTCGCGGTTGGGGTTGTCCAGCCACTGCCGCATGGCGGTCTCGTCCCCCGCAAGGATGGCGCCAAGGGAGCGGTACAGGCGAACCAGTAGCAGGGCGGCCTCCCAGCTCTTGGAGCCCGGCTCCAGTAGGTAGTGGCCCTGCCGCATGCGGCTGGTACTGCTCTGGCTGACGCCGAGGACCTGTGCCAGTTCGGCGTTGGAGAGGCCGAGCTGTCGGGCCGTGTTGACGGCGGCCTCGGTGAGGACCCGGCGATCCTCCTGCGTAGAGTTGGGTGCGGTGGCAAGGGACATGGCGGGGCCTCGTGCGGGAGGGAGTCATGTTTTCTGTAGAAAAGGATAGTTATGGTCTTTTCTATGGGCAAGCTCTGAAAGGGGCAGGTCGAGAATAATGGCCAAGTCCATCCATTAGCGGCCTTCGGAGGATTACGGACATCGCTTCCATCGCTGCCGCCAGTCTCGATAGGTCGCCGCTTTCCTCCGAGTTCGGGGAGTGCCCTCGGCGGATTCCGGCCAGACCGGTCTTCCTCGCCGGGGCCCTTGTGCCTTCCCGGCGCGTGTCGTACTGGCCCACATGTGTCGTTATGAGACCACCGATGGACTCTCGCCTCCACCCGGTCCGGGGAAAAACCTGGAACGGTCCCTGCATTCTCTCAGGCGACGGATCCCCGTGGATCCGGATTCCAGTCGATATCAGAGAGGAGGTGACTATGCGCGTAACTGCTTTGCGAGCCCTATTCGCCCTCGGCTTCCTGGCACTGGTCGCCGGCTGCGACATGGGCGGCGGTGAAGAGGGCATGGAGCCGGACGAGGAGCAGGGCTCCATGGATGACCAGGGCGGTGGCATGGGCCAGGATGATGGCATGGATTCTGGTGGTGACTCCGGCGCCGATGATGGCATGGGCGGCGGCGATGGCATGGACTCCGGCGGTGGCGGCGACTCCGGGAATGATTCCTGAACGTCGACCCTGAAACGCGAAGAGAGTACGGGCCATCCCGCCGGGGTGGCCCGTCTTTGTTCGCGGCCTGGCCAGGGGTTGTCGCTCGTCGCAGGATCGGCGGGGCGGCAGTGCCAGCGCGGAATGGAGGGAGTGTCCGATGACCCGAACCCGCGTGACCCTCGTGACCGGCGCCGCCCGCGGCATCGGCTACGGCATCGCCCGCCGGCTGGTGGCCGATGGCGGGCGGGTGGTGGTGACGGATATCGAGGGGGCCGAGGCGGCGGCGCAGGCGCTGGGAGAGGGCGCGCGGCCGCTGGTGCTGGATGTCAGTGACGAGGCCTCGGTCCGGGCCGGGGTCGCGTCGGTCCTCGAGACGGAGGAGCGGCTGGATGGCCTGGTTAACAACGCCGGGGTCAGCAACCCGGAGAGCGGGCCGGTGGAGGCGCTGGACCGCGCCGACTGGGACCGCTGGCTGGCGGTGAACCTCACCGGCGCCTTCCTCCTGGCCAAGCACGCCCTGCCGGCGCTGCGGGAGGCCGGCGGGGCCATCGTGAACATCGCCTCCACCCGCGCCCACCAGTCCGAGCCGGATACCGAGGCCTACGCGGCGAGCAAGGGCGGGCTGGTGGCGCTCACCCACGCCCTGGCGGTCAGCGCGGGCCCCGAGGTGCGGGTGAACAGCATCAGCCCCGGCTGGATCGATGTGCGTTCGCCGGCGGAGCAGTCCGCCGAGCCCCTGCGGCCGGTGGACCACGCCCAGCATCCGGCGGGCCGGGTGGGCGAGCCGGCGGATGTCGCCGCCCTGGCGGCCTTCCTGCTGGGGCCGGAGGCCGGCTTCGTCACCGGCCAGGACTGGGTGGTGGATGGCGGGATGAGCCGCCGAATGCGCTATGCGGATTAGCCACTCCCCGTTCTGAGGGGTTGATTGCCCCGCTGTCTACCATTGCTCGGGCGGCAATGCGCCCTTCCCCCATCGGGCCAGGGCGGCGCGGTGCTCCCGCGCCTTGCGGCGGGCCTCGACGCCGCTGTCCTTGAGTTCGACGGCCGCCGCCATGGAGTCCTCCACGGTGGCCGTCTTGCGCGCCTGGCCCGGGGCCGAGGGGAACTGGGGCTTGTGGGGCATCTTGGCTTCGTCCTGTTCCGTGCTCATGGGGGACCTCGCCTGTGAAAGGGAGCGACCTGGGTGCCCTGGGTGGTGAGTTTCAAATGCACCCTCATAATAGCCGACTCCGATAGTAAAGAAAGCGGCTAGCGATACTGCAGGTAGGCGTGGTCCTCCTCCTGCTGGAGCCGGACGATCTCCGCCTCGGCCATGGGCACCATGGTGACGAAGCCATGGATGTCGTCGGGCTCGTAGTCGTGGAAGCTGGCGGCCTCCCGGCACATGCGGAATTCGATGACGCCGTTGAGGGTCAGGTCCTGGGCGCGGCGGACCAGCTCCTCGTGCTTCTCGAAGTTCTCCACGGCGAAGAAGGGGATCTCGCTGCCGTGGAGGACGATGACGACGGAGGTCTCGAAGGGGTCTTCGCCGTTGATCCGGCTCAGGAAGCCGGCGCGGTCCAGGACCGCGTTCATGCGATCGACGCTGTCCACGGCGACATCGAAGACGACCTTCTGGCCGCTGTAGTCGATCTCCTCGGCCTCGGCACGGCCGAAGGGGGCCTCCTCCTCGGCCGCAGCCAGGGCCGGCAGGCCGGCCAGGCCCGTGGTCAGAAGCAACAGCAGCAGTGCGCGCACCATCCTCTTTCCTCCCCTGGACGCAGAAAGGCAGCGGCCGGGATTCCCGGTTCGCTGCCTCTGTTCCTAGCAGGCGCACGGCGGGTACGCCAGCCGGAGGGGGGGGCCTAGTCGCGCGGGCGGTAGGCGACCTGCTGGACGAAGTCGACGTTCTCCCGGTCGTAGGGCTTGGTGAAGTCGCCGTAGCGGGTGACGTTGATGAACCCGGCGTCCTCCAGCAGGTGGGAGACGTAGTCCTGGCGCAGCGGGTACATGTTCAGCTGGAAGTGGGCGCCGTCCGGGAACTTGTACTCGAAGCGGGCCAGGTAGCGGTTGAGCTCCGCCGGGTAGGCGTCCACGCCCTTGCCGGTGTAGTAGTGCTGGTGCTTGGAGTTGTACCCCTGGTCGAGCATGGAGTCGTAGTTGCGGTGGTCGATGATGACCATGCCGCCCGGGCGCAGGGCCTTGTAGAAGGCCTCCATGGCGTCGCGCCGCGCCTCGTGCTCGAACAGGTGGGTGAAGGAGTTGCCCAGGCAGACCAGGGCGTCGAAGCGCTCCTCGCCCAGCTGCTTGTCCAGCTTCACCCAGTCGGCCACCTGGGTGTGGGCGAAGGTCACGCCCATCTGCTTCGCGTTCTCCCGGGTGCGGGCGAGCATGTTCTCGGAGCCGTCGGTGGCGGTGACCACCAGACCGGCGCGGGCGAGGTTGATGGCGTTGAAGCCGGTGCCGCAGGCGACGTCGGCCACCTCGCGGGCGCCGGCGTTCTTCGCCAGCTGCTCGTAGAAGCCGCCCTCGGAGGCGGTGCGCCCCTCCCAGCCGACGAGATCGTCCCAGTAGTCGACGAAGTCGGGGGTGTACTGGCCGTACTGGTTGCCGGTATCGAGATTCTGGATGCTCATGGTCGTTCCTCGTTGGCGCGGCTGGCCGCCGCTGACACCGATACAGCCTACGGGGCGACGGGAGATCCTTACAGAACCAGTCGATCGGTTAATGAATCGGTACAGTTGAGCTAGACTGATAACTGTACCGGCTCGGGGAGGGGGCAACTGTGACGGAGGCGGATCCCGCCGGCTACCGCTACGAGGCGGTGGCCCGGGCGCTGGAGGAGGCCATCGAGGCCGGCGTCCACGGCCCCGGGGACCGGCTGCCGGGGGTGCGCAAGCTCGCCGCGCAGTTCGGGGTGAGCGTCTCCACCGTGGTGGCGGCCCAGCACCTGCTGGAGGACCGCGGCCTCATCGAGGCGCGGCCGCGTTCGGGCTACTACGTCCGCCGCCACCCCTGGCAGCCACCGGAGCGGCCGGCCACCTCCGAACCGGGGGGCGAGCCGGTCCCGGTGACCGGGCAGGCGCTGGTGCTGCGGGTGATCCAGGCGGCCAGCGAGCCGGAGGTGGCCCGGCTGGGGGCGGCGGTGCCCCACGCCGATTTCCTCCCCGCCCGCGGGCTGCGGCGCGCCTTTGCCGGGGTGCCGGCGCGCTGGGGCGGGCGCGAGCTGGCCTACGCCTTCCCGCCCGGGCCGGTGGAGCTGCGCCAGCAGATCGCCCGCCGCATGGCCGATGCCGGCTGCCAGATCACCCCGGAGGAGGTGGTGGTCACCAACGGCGCCCAGGAGGCGCTGGTCCTCTCCCTGCGGGCGGTGACCGAGCCCGGCGACGTGGTGGCCATCGAGTCCCCCACCTTCTACGGGATCCTGCAGGCCATCGAGGGCCAGGGGCTGCGCGCCCTGGAGATCCCCACCGACCCCGACGAGGGGATCGCCCCGGAGGCGCTGGCCCTGGCCCTGGACCAGTGGCCGGTGAAGGCGGCCCTGCTCATGCCCAACTTCGGCAATCCCCTGGGCCACTGCGCCGGCGACGAGCGCAAGCGCGCCCTGGTGGAGCTGCTGGAGGACCGTGGCGTGCCGCTCATCGAGGACGACGTCTACGGCGATCTCCCCTTCGAATCGCCCCGCCCCTGGGCGGCCCGGGCCTTCGAGACCCGGGGTGGGGTGCTCTACTGCGGCTCCTTCTCCAAGACCCTGTCGCCGGGGCTGCGCGTGGGCTGGGCGGTGCCCGGCCGCTTCCGCGACCGGGTGGAGTACCTCAAGTACGCCACCAGCTCCTCCACGCCGGCCTGGCCAGGGCTGGCGGTAGCCGACTTCCTGGAGCGCGGCGGCTACGACCGCTACCTGCGCCGGGCCCGGGGCGACTACGCCCGGGCGGTGGACCGGGTGGGCCGGGCGGTGGCCCGCCACTTCCCGCCCGGCACACGCCAGACCCGGCCGGCCGGCGGCTTCGTCCTGTGGCTGGAGCTGCCGGAGGCGGTGGACGCCCTGGCCCTCTACCGCCGCGCCCTGGCCGAGGGGATCAGCATCGCCCCGGGGCCGATGTTCTCGCCCACCGGCAAGTTTCGGAACCACCTGCGCCTGAACTGTGCCCAGCCCTGGGATGCGCGGCTCGAGCGCGCCCTGGCCCGGCTGGGTGCGATGGCAGGGGAGATGGCCGGCTAGCGCCCGAGGGCGGTCCCGCCCGGGCCGGGATACGGGTAAAACCTTTGTTACACCGGCCCTTCCTCAAGGGTGTCGGTCGACCTTTGTACTAGAATGGACCGACTTCACGGGAGCGGGCGTCATGGGCTGGAGGAGAGCGGGGTGCGGCATGCTGCTGCTGGCGCTGGTGGCGACCCTCCCGGCGGTGGCCGGCGCGTCCCCGGAACCGGTGGCGGTGGGTGACCAGCCCCGCCAGTCCCTCTCCGGGGCCTTTACCGTCCACCGCCACGCCGGGGAGCCGCTGGGGCTGGAGGGGGCCCGGGCGATCCACCGGGAGGGCGGCTTCCGCCCCCTGGAGGGCGACGACGCCGGGGCCACCAACTTCGGCCTCACCCGGGACGCCATCTGGCTGCGCCTGGAGCTGACCACCCCCGAGGACTTCGCGGGGCGGCGGCTGCTGGAGGTGGCCCACGCCTCCCTGGATCGGGTGGATCTCTATCTGGCGCCGGCGGGCGGCGAGTGGCGCCACTACCGCTCCGGGGATCACATCCCCTTCAGCCAGAGGGCCCTGCCCCACCGCCACCACCTCTTCGACCTCGACCTGGAGCCGGATACGGCGTATACCCTCTACCTGCGGGTCGCCTCCGAGGGGACGTTGACGGTCCCGGTGACGCTGTGGGAGGCGGAGGCGCTCTGGCAGCACGACCAGGTCGCCTATACCGCTCTGGGCCTCTACTACGGCCTCCTCATCGCGCTGCTGATCTACAACCTCTTCCTCTACCTCTCCCTGCGGGATCCGCTCTATCTCATCTATGTCGCCTTCATCGGCACCCTGGCGGTGGGCCAGGCGGGGCTGGCGGGCCTCACGGGCCAGTTCCTGTGGCCCGACCACCCCTGGCTGACCCACCTCTCGCCCACCGGCGGGGTCTCCCTGGCCGGCGTCTTCGGGGCGCTGTTCGTCCAGCGCTTCCTGGGCGATACGCCGGCGCGGCTGCATCTGGGCTGGTTCATGCCGGCGGTCATCGTCGGCTATGCGGCCACCTTCCTCGCCGCCGTCGCCGGCTACTACCACGCGGCGGCGATGGTGGTGAACGGCCTCTCCCTGGTCTTCGCCGTGGGCGCCCTGGCGCTGGGGGCCGCCGCCCTCTACCAGCGCCAGCCGGGGGCGCGCTTCTTCGTCCTCGCCTGGGTGGCGCTGCTCGCCGGGGTCATCGTCATCGCCCTCCACAACCTCGGCCTGCTGGCCTCCAATGCGGTGACGGCCAACGCCCTGCTCATCGGCTCGGCCCTGGAGATGCTCCTGCTCTCCCTGGCGCTGGCCGACCGCATCAATACCCTGCAGCGGGCCCGGGACGAGGCCCAGGAGCACGCCCTGCGGCTGCGCCAGGAGATGGTGGAGGCGCTGCAGGAGAGCGAGCGGACGCTGGAGAGCCGGGTGGCCGCTCGCACCCGGGACCTGGAGCGGGTCAATCAGGACCTGCGGGAGAGCCAGGTCCAGCTGGAGTACCAGGCCGGCCACGACCCGCTCACCGGGCTGGTCAACCGCAAGGTTTTCGCCGAGCTCCTGCCCCGGGCCATGGCCCGGGCCGACCGCCACGGCCGGGGGCTGGCGCTGCTGGTCGCCGATCTGGACCACTTCAAGCCGGTGAATGACCGCCTGGGCCACGCCGTGGGCGATGCCGTCCTGGTGGAGGTGGCCCGCCGGCTGGGTGCCAGCGTCCGCGAGACGGATACCGTGGCGCGCCTGGGCGGCGACGAGTTCGTGGTCCTGCTGGAGGAGGCCGGCGAGGTGGAGGCCATCGAGGGGGTCGTCGCCAAGCTCACCTCCGAGGTGGCCCGCCCGGTGGCGCTGGAAGGGGGCGGGCAGGTGCGCGTCGGCGTGAGCGTGGGCTGGGCGCGCTATCCCGCGGATGCCGCCGATGCGGAGACGCTCTTCAACCTCGCGGACCGCGGGATGTACCACCGCAAGTCGGGCCGCGCCATCCCCGACCCCCTCTGACTACCGGCCGGCGCCGGTTTCCAGATTGCCGCCCTCGCTGTCGAAGACCCAGGTGCGGGTGATGTGGAGGCGGTCGAAGTCCTCCCGGATGTTCTCCGGGAACTCGGGGAAGGGGGCGGCCAGGCGGACGATGCGGGCGGCGGCGTCGTCCAGCAGGCGGTTGCCCGAGGAGCGCAGGATGTTCACCTCGGAGACCGAGCCGTCCGCCTCCACCACCACGTCCATGAGCAGCCGCCCGGAGAGTCCCTGGCGGCGCGCCTCCTCGGGATAGTTGAGGTTGCCCACCCGCTCCACCTTGGAGCGCCAGGCGTCCATGTAGCTGGCGTACTTGTACTCCCGGGTATTGGCGGAGATGTACTTCTCCCGGGGTTTGTCGGAGAGCGACTCGCGCAGCCGCCGGACCTCGGCGCTGAGGCTGGCGTACTCGCGGCTGCGCTCCATGAGCTCGGCGGCGGTGATGTCGCGCTGTTCCGGTTCCGGCTCGCGCTGGGGCTGGCGGACGATGGACTCCGGCGAGTCCTCGGCGGTGAGCGTCTCCCGCCGCGGGCTCGGCTCACTCTCCTCCGGCGGCGCAGTGGCCGGGGTGCTGGTGGGGGCGTCGCCGGGCTCCTGGACCGCCGGATTGTCGGCGGGGCTGCCCGGTCGCGCATCCTCGGCCTCTTCCTGGCCGCCGCCCTTCTGGTCCTTCTGGGCCAGCAGGTCGGCCTCCTCCGGGCTCTCTTCGTCGGCGCTGTGGACCAGGGTGACGTCCATGGTGGGCAGCGCCTCGTCCTTCTTCGACTCCATGTCCGGCAGTTCGAAGCCGAGACCGAGGATCGCGATGGCGTGGAGGGCGGCGGCGACGAAGACCGTCAGGCTCAGGCGATCGCCGCTGGAGACGGATGCCGCGGACATGGTCACTCCCGGCGCAGGCCGTTGACGACGACGGTGGCGATTGTACCGCTCACGGCGCCGGCGATCACCGCCAGGGTGAGCAGTGGCGGCAGCAGCAGCGGCAGGTCCGGGTGGGGGATGAAGAGCCACCAGGCCGCCAGGAACTGGCCGGTGGTGTGGGCCACCGCCGCGAGGATGGAGGCGCCCAGGGGGCCGGTGGCCGGCAGGCGCACGGCCACCGCCAGCGCCGCCAGGGAGGCCACGGCGCCGCCGGCGCTCAGGGCGAAGGTGGGGGAGAGGAAGGTCCCCAGCAGCAGCCCGCCCACCAGTACCCGCAGGGCGGTGACCCAGGCGGCGGTGGACCAGCCCCAGAGGAAGAGGGCTGCCACGGTGATGACGTTGGCCAGCCCCGGCTTGAAGCCCGGCAGGGGCGAGGGGAGCGCCGCCTCGGCCAGGTGGATGGTCACCGCCAGGGCGGCCAGCGCGGCGACGCGCCGGTCGTCGGCGGTGGGGGTGAGGGTCCGCGCCTCGGCCATGTCAGTAGTGGAGGGTGTCGTAGTCACCCGCCCCCCCGCGGACGGCCACGGTCACCCGGTTGGGGAGGCAGGCGGTGACCTCGCCGGTGTGGCGGTGGGCGCCGGAGGCGATGCAGCGGTCGGTGCTGCAGGCCGACTCCACGAAGCGCACGGCGCCGTCGGCGACCTCCAGCACGGAGGTACCCAGCCGGCCGTCGATGGTGTAGGTGCCGGGCTGGCGCAGGTCCAGGCGGGCGACCACGGAGTCCTCCACGCGCACCTCGGCGCGGTTCCCTTCGCCGGCGGGGCCGCCCAGCCACAGGCCGCCCACCAGGGCGCCGGCGGCGATCAGGATGGCCCAGTCCCCGAGGCGGGGGTGCCGGCTCTCGTCCCGGGTGGCGCTCACGGAAGCTCCACGGTGCGGGTGGTGGCCCCGTCCTTCTCCAGCTCCAGGCGCTCGGCCATCGCCGGGGTCATGTGCAGGACCCCCTCGTCGTCCACCCGCAGGACCGCCTCGATGCCCATCTGCTTCGCGATCCGCGGCCACTGGTCGTCATCGGCGACGAACAGGGCGGTGGCGGCGGCATCCGCCGTGGCGCCCTCGTCGTGGATCACGGTCACCGAGGTGACGCCGCGGGCGGGACGGCCGGTGCGCGGGTCCAGGAGGTGGTGGTAGCGCTTGCCGTCGTGTTCGTAGTGGCGCTCGTAGTCGCCGGAGGTGAAGACGGCCTCGTCCCCCTCGATGGTCAGCCCGGCGAGGACATCCTCGCCGCGCGGATCCCGGATCCCGACCCGCCAGGGCCGATCGCCGCGGTCGCCGTAGGCGCGCAGGTCGCCGCCGGCGTTGACGATGGCGTTTTCCACCCCCTGCTCGCGCAACAGTTTCACGGCGTGGTCCACGCCCATCCCCTTGGCGACACCGCCGAAGTCGAGCTGGACCTCGGGGTTGTCGTTGGTCATGCGCACCCCGTCCACCTCGATGTCCTCGGGGCTCGGCTCGGCGTCGAGGATGTCCTGGATGGCCTCGTCGTCCGGCGGGGGGCCATCGGGGGTCTCCTGGTGGAAGCCCCAGGCATCGGCGAGCTTGCCCAGGGCCGGATTGAAGAGCCCGTCGCTGTCCTGGTAGAGGGGGCGGGAGACGGCGAGCGCCTCCAGCGTGCCGGGGTCGGCGGTGAACTCGCCGGTGGCCGCCAGCATCTCATTGACCCGCGCCAGGGCGCCCGCCTCCCAGGGGTGGAGGCCGGCGTGGAGGGTCTCCAGATCCTCCCGTACCAGGCGGATGGCCTCCTGTGCCCGGTCTGTCTCCGCACCGGCGGTCTGGACCTCGATATGGGTGCCCAGGGCGAGGAAGCGCTGGCGCTCGACCTCCGGCTCGTCGCCGCAGGCGGCGAGGGTGAGGATCGCCAGGGCGACGAGCAGGGCAGGGATCCGGTCCGTCCATCTCATGCCAGGGACTCCGCGATGGCGTCCATGAGCCGGCCGCCGATGTCGATGCCGCTGGCGGCCTCGATCTCGCGCACGCCGGTGGGGCTGGTGACGTTGATCTCGGTGATCCGGTCGCCGATGACATCCAGCCCCACGAAGCGCAGGCCGCGGCGGCAGAGTTCCGGGCCCACCTGCCAGGCCAGCTCGTTCTCGGCGGTGGTCAGGGCCCGCGGCTCGCCGTGGCCGCCGGCGGCCAGGTTGGCGCGGGTCTCTCCCGGTGCCGCCATGCGGGCGAGGAGCCACGGCACCGGGGCGCCGTCGATGAGGATGATGCGCTTGTCGCCGGCGGCGATCTCCGGCAGCCACGCCTGGGCCATGGCGGTCTTGCCCCCTTCCAGGAGGGTGTCGATGGCCACCGCGAGGTTGGGGTCGGTGGGGGTCAGGCGGAAGATCCCGCGGCCGCCCATGCCGTCCAGCGGCTTGATGATGATGTCGCCGTGCTCCTCGGCGAAGGCGCGGATGGCGGCGGCGTTGCGGGCGACGAGGGTGGGGGGCGCCAGTTCGGGGAACCAGGCGGTGAAGACCTTCTCGTTGGCGTCGCGCAGGGCGGCCGGGTCGTTGACCACCATCACGCCGGCATCCCGGGCGCGCTCCAGGAGGTAGGTGGTGTAGACGTACTCCATGTCGAAGGGCGGGTCCTGGCGCATGAGGACCACGTCCAGCTCGTCCAGGGGCGCCTCCCGGGGCTCGCCCAGCCGGTACCACTGCTCGGGGTCGTCGGCCACCTCCAGCGGTCGCAGGCTGGCGAAGGCGCGGCCGTCGCGGAGCCAGAGGTCCGCCGGCTCCATGTAGTGGAGGTTCCAGCCCCGGTCGGCGGCGGCCAGCAGCAGCGCCAGGGTGGTGTCCTTCTCCGGTTTGATGGCGTGGATGGGATCCATGACCACGCCCAGTTCACGGCTCATGGTGGCTACCCGTTTGCGGAATCCAGTCGACCCGCTACCATGGTAGCCGCTTATCACAGGGACGGAACAGGCCGGGGAGGGAACCGCCATGGCCACAGACCCACCGTATGCGGGCCTCCGGGTCCTCGTCATCGACGACAGCCAGACCATCCGCAAGAGCGCCGAGACCATCCTCGGCCGCGCCGGATGCGAGGTCACCACCGCCGCCGACGGCTTCGAGGCGCTCGCCCGGGTGGTGGAGGACCGGCCCGATGTCGTCTTCGTCGACATCATGATGCCGCGGCTGGACGGCTACCAGACCACCGCCCTCATCAAGGGGAGCGAGGGCTTTCGCAATATCCCGGTGGTCCTGCTCACCAGCAAGGACGGCCTGTTCGACCGCGCCCGCGGTCGCGTGGTGGGTGCCGACCACTACCTCACCAAACCCTTTGCCAGTGACGAGATCCTCGGCGTGCTCGAGGAGATCGCCCCGCGCCCGGCGTAAGGAGACGCCCATGGCCCACATTCTCATCGTCGAGGATTCCGCCACCGAGGCCCAGTACCTCCGCCGCGAGGTGGAGGCGCTGGGCCACCAGGCCAGCGTGGTCGCCAACGGCGAGGACGGCATCACCTTCGTGCGCCGTTCGCCCCCGGACGCCGTCCTCATGGACGTGGTAATGCCCGGCCTCAACGGCTTCCAGGCCACCCGGGAGCTCAATCGCGACCCCGAGACCCAGGGGGTGCCGATCATCATGGTCACCACCAAGGACCAGGCCACCGACCGCGTCTGGGGCCTGCGCCAGGGCGCACGGGACTACCTCAACAAGCCGGTGGAGCCGGCTGCCCTGGCCCGGGCGCTGGAGGGCGTGCTGGGCGATGGCTGATGCCGGCCTCCTCCAGCGGCTGGCCGATCTGGAGCAGCGCGGCCACGCCCATCGCCAGGCGCTTCAGTCGGCGCGGGCCGCCTGGAGCGGCCGGCGCGGCGTCGCCTTCCGGCTCGGCGGGTACGACCTCCTCGCCGATCTGGCGGCGGTGGACGAGATCTCCCCGGCCCTGCCGTGGACGCCGCTGCCCAGCGCCGCGGAATGGTTCATCGGCCTGACCAATCGCCGCGGGGAGCTGCTGACCCTGGTGGACCTGGGGGCGTGGCTGCTGGGCGAACCGGCAGAGGCCGACGGCGGCCTGCTGATCCTCCGCCGGGGGGCGCTGGCCACCGCCCTGCGGGTGGACAACGTGGTGGGGATCCGCGCCTTCGAGGAGGGGCAGCGGCGCGAGCCGGCCCCGCTGCCGGGCCGGGCCGCGCGCTTTCAGGAGGGGGCCTGGGCCGACGAGGCCACCCTCTGGCACCAGCTGGCCCTGCCGGCCCTGCTGGAGGACCCGGCCTTCCTGGAGGCCGGTGGAACCGTCAAGGAGGATGCATGAGGAAATGGTTCAGTGCCCGTCGGCTCCGGCCGAGCATCAGCCCCGTCGTGATCGCCTATTTCACGGGGCTGATCCTGGCCCTGATCGCGATGGTGGGGCTCTACGGCTACGTCGCGGTCCGCAATCAGCAGGAGGAGGCCTATCTCGCGCGTATTAACGACATGCGGCTGGCCGGAGAGCGCCTGCGCTACCTGGCCGACCGCGCCGTGGAGGGCGACGAGGAGGCCCTGCACGACCTGGCCACCCAGCGCAACCGCTTCCGCGACGCCCTGGCCGGACTGCAGGAGGGTGATGACCGCGTCACACGCCGGCTGGAGGCTGCGGTGAGCGGGGTTGGCCAGGCCTGGGGCCCGGTTGCCGACGCCGTGGAGACCCTGGCGGAGTCGCGCCAGACGGTGCTCGCCGCGCGCACCCGGGCGGGGGAGCTGACCGAGCGGCTGCCCGCCATGGTGGCGGAGCTGGAGCGGGTGGCCGAGGCGCGGGTGGAGGCCGACGGCCCCGTCGACCAGGTGCGGGTGGTGGCCGGCGAGATCCAGCGCGCCCAGCGCCTGGAGCAGCTGGCCCGGCGGACGGTCTCCAGGCCCGAGGCCGCCCCCACGAGCGCCGGGCACCTGCGGCAGCAGGCCGTCCGGCTGCTCGAGGGCGTGGAGGGCCTCATGGAGGGGGACTCCGGTCGCGGGATCCTGCCCGTCGATGACCTGGTGGAGGGGGAACGTCTGGAGGACTTGCGCGCCGATGCCCGGGCGGTGAGCAGTGCTGCCGAGGCCCTGGCCGGACACGCCGCCACCCTGCGCGATGCCGCCTCCGCCGGTGCCCGCGTGGACCGGACCGGGACGGAGCTGGCCGGGGCCCTGGAGGGGCTGCAGGGGGAGCTGGAGGCGCTGGGCGAGGAGCGGCGCCTGCTCTCCGCGGCCGGGGACGCCGCCGGCCTGGTGGCCCTGCTGTTGCTGCTGGCGGCCGGCTGGCGGCTGCGCCGGGAGGGGCAGGCGCGGATCGCCGCCGCCCGGGCGGAACAGCAGCAGTCGGAGGAGCAGAACCGCCGCAACCAGGAGGCCATCCTGCGGTTGCTGGACGAGATGGGCGACCTCGCCGACGGCGACCTCACCGTCAACGCCACCGTCACCGAGGACATCACCGGCGCCATCGCCGACTCGGTGAACTACACCGTGGACGCCCTGCGCTCCCTGGTCCGGGCCATCAACGACACCACCGAGCAGGTCTCGGCCGCGGCCGAGGAGGCGCAGTCGCGCTCCCGGGAGATGGCGAGCGCCTCCAGCCGCGAGGCCGAGGAGGTGAGCGCCGCCAGCGAGGAGATCCAGCACCTCTCCGCCTCCTTCCAGGAGGTGACCGACAACGCCGAGCAGGTGGCGGAGCAGGCCCGCTCGTCGGTGGACCTGGCCGGCACCGGCGGCGACGCCGTGCGCAGCACCATCCAGGCCATGGACAGCGGGCGCGAGCAGATCCAGGAGACCTCCAAGCGCATCAAGCGGCTGGGGGAGAGCTCCCAGGAGATCGGCGACATCGTCGAGCTCATCAACGACATCGCCGAGCAGACCAACATCCTGGCGCTGAACGCCGCCATCCAGGCCGCCGCCGCCGGCGAACAGGGCCGCGGCTTCGCCGTGGTGGCCGACGAGGTGCAGCAGCTGGCGGAGCGCTCCGCCGATGCCACCCGCCAGATCGAGGGGCTGGTGAAGACCATCCAGGCCGATGCCAACGAGGCGGTGAGCTCCATGGAGCGCTCCACCTCCGAGGTCCTGCGCGGGGCGGGGCTGGCCCAGGAGGCCGGGGATGCCCTCACCAACATCGAGCAGGTCTCGCACCAGCTCTCCGGCCTCATCGACGGGATCTCCCACTCGGTCCACAGCCACACCCGGATCGCCAACGGCCTGGCCGGGCGCATGGGCACCGTCCGG
>JBKGYA010000033.1:0-15278 GCA_046546335.1 Thiohalospira sp.
GCGCGCAGGATGGCGGCGGTATCCCGGTGGCGCTCGCTGTACCGCCGCGCCACCAGGGCCACGGCGACGCCGCCCAGCGCTGCCGCCAGCAGGGCGGCCAGGGCGAGGTAGCGCTGCGCCTGCTCCAGGGCGTCGTCCAGGGCCGGCTGGGCCTCGCGGGGGGTGGTCACCTCCTGGCCGCCGGCCAGCTTCGGCTCCAGCCACTCCCGGAAGCCGGCCACCGCCGCCTGTTCCCCGGCCACCAGCAGCCGCCGATCCGCCCGGCTCCCCTCGGTGAGCAGGCCCGTGGCCGCGAGGTCGGCGCGGTTCATGAGCAATCGCGGAGCGAAGCCGCCGGGCCCCACCGGGGCATCCGGCTCCCGCACCAGGATGGCGTCCAGGTCCAGCTCGGCCTCGCCCACCTGCACGGCCTCGCCCACCTGGTAACCCAGGCGATTGGTCAGGCCCGCCTCCAGCCAGACGGTGCCGGCGGGGGGGCCGCCCTCGGCGATCGCCTCCCGGGCCCAGGGCTCCTCGGCGATGGCGATCTCGCCGCGCAGGGGGTAGGCGCGGTCCACCGCCTTGAGGCGCGCCAGCTTTGGCGACCCCTCGGCGGCGGGGAGCATGGTCATGGTGGTGAGCGCCCGGGCGGTGCTCAGGCCGCGCTCGCGCGCCTCCTCCTCCCAGGCATCGGGGAGGGGCTCGCTGGACTCCACCACCAGGTCGGCGGCCAGGGCCTCGCCGGCCTGGCGCTCCAGGGCGCGCTCCACGCGGTCGGTGAAGAGCCCCACCGCCCCCATGCCGGCGGCGGCCAGGATGAGGGCCAGGGCCATGACCCGCAGCTCGCCGGCGCGCCACTCCCGGCCCAGGGCGCGGATCCCGATGCGCAGGGCCGGGGTCACGCCGCCTCCGAGGCGCGGCCGGCATCCAGCGTGATCCGGCGGTCGCAGCGGGCGGCGAGGGCGGGGTCGTGGGTGACCAGGATGAGTGTCGTGCCGGCCTCGGCGTTGATGCCGAAGAGGAGGTCGACGACCCGCTCGCCGGTGGCCTGGTCCAGATTGCCGGTGGGCTCGTCGGCGAAGAGGACCGCCGGGTCCGGGGCGAAGGCGCGGGCGATGGCCACCCGCTGCTGCTCGCCGCCGGAGAGCTGGTGGGGGCGGTGGTGGGCGCGCGCGGTCAGCCCCACCCGCTCCAGGGTGGAGTCGGCGCGCGCGCCGGCGTCGGCGATCCCGGCCACCTCCATGGGCAGCAGGACGTTCTCCCGAGCCGTGAGCGCCGGCAGCAGGTGGAAGGCCTGGAAGACGAAGCCCACCCGACCGGCGCGCACCGCCGCCCGACCGTCCTCGCCCAGTTCGGTGATGTCGGTGCCGGCCAGCTCCACCCGGCCGGCGGTGGGCCGATCCAGCCCCGCCAGGAGCCCCAGAAGGGTGGACTTGCCGGAGCCGGAGGCGCCGACGATGGCCACCGTCTCTCCGGCGGCGACGGCGAGATCCACGCCGTCGAGAATGGTCAACCGGCCCTCGGGGCTGCTAACCTCCCGCCGCAGTCCCGTCGCGGCCACCGTGGAAGTCCCCTGCGTGCTCATCCTGCGCCTCCTGTTGATCCTGTTCCTCGTCCTCGCCGCCCCGGCGGTGGCCGTGGGCGCGCCGGTGATCGCCGTCCTCGGCGACAGCCTCAGCGCCGCCCACGGCATGGACCGCGAAGAGGGCTGGGTCGCCCTGCTGGAAGACCGCCTGGCCGCCGAGGGGTTCCCCCACGAGGTGGTCAACGCCAGCATCTCCGGGGAGACCAGCCGCGGCGGCCGCGACCGCGTGGAGGAGGTCCTGGCCGAACACCGCCCGGCCGTGCTCATTGTAGAACTCGGCGGCAACGATGGCCTGCGCGGCCAGTCGCTGTCGACGCTGCGGGAGAATCTCGCCGCCATCGTCGAGCGCGGCCGGGAGGCCGGGGCCAAGGTGCTGCTGCTGGGGGTCCGCCTGCCCCCCAACTACGGCCGCGGCTATACCGAGGAGTTCGCCGACGTCTACGCCGGGGTGGCCGAGGAGAGCGGTGCGGCGCTGGTCCCGCGGTTGCTGGAGGGGGTCGCCGAGCGCCGCCGGCTCATGCAGGGCGACGCGATCCACCCCACGGCGGAGGCACAACCGACCATGCTCGAGAATGCATGGCCGGCGCTGGAACCGCTGGTGGAGGCAACTCGCCAGACCCCGTGATGGGTCTGCCGCCAGGCGCTATGCTTTGCTTTCGGGATTCCCGCCGGTACGGGAATGACGCCACCTCAACGAACACCGCAATCAGGAGAGGACCATGGCCGACAATCCCCTGCCCGATGTGGGCGAGTGGTACATCACCGAAGAGGGCGACCGCTTCGAGATCGTCGCCGTGGACGGCGACGAGCAGACCATCGAGATCCAGTACTTCGGCGGCGAGGTGGAGGAGGTCGACTTCGAGAGCTGGGACCAGATGGGCATGGAGCAGATCGCCGCCCCCGAGGACTGGTCCGGCCCCTTCGACGATCTGGAGGCCGACGACATGGGAGACACCGAGGAGCCGCCCCGCTCCGGCGACCACAACGACCCCCTGGACCAGGTGGAGTAGCCGGTGAACCGCTGGCTCCTGATCCCCGTCGGCCTGGCCGGCCTCATCGCCACGGCCACCGCGGTCACCACCGATCCGCTCACCTTCACCGGCCGCGGTGCGGAGACGGTGGAGGTCACCACCGATCCGCTGCGCTTCACCGGCCGCGCCGCCGGGGGTGGCGAATGAGGGCGACGCAGCTGGGCCTGGCCCTGACCCTGGTCGCCCCCGTCGCCGGGGCGGCCGATTTCACCTTCACCGTGCCGGTGGAGGCCGACCGGCTCATGAAGCCGGTGGCGCGCCTGCAGGTCACCTGCTCGGTCCGCGACGCCGACGAGACCGTCCTCGGTCGCGCCCGTGAGGAGGTCAAGGTGGAAGACCGCGCCGTCGAGCAGGAGGTAACGGTGGAGGTGGATGCCGACCCGGGGCTGGACCCCACCGACGCCGCCACCTACGAGTGTACCCTGCGCCTGCGCGACGCCAGCGGCTTCCGCTACCTCCGCCCGGAGATCGACAACGACGACCTGCCGGTCTGGGCCCGACCCCACCCCGAAAGCGATCCCAGGATCACGGTGGAAGGCGAACTCGGGGGCAAGGACGAGGGCAAGGACGGCGAGTAACCCGCCTTGCCCGCCCCCGCCGCCTGAGCTAGGCTTGCGAACCACTCGCGCAAGCGAACCACTCTCATCGAGGGAGCCGAACAGCACCGTGAGCGCCTGGCGCCGCCAGCTCCAACGCCTGCCGACCCCGCTGGGCCTCGCCCTGGCGCTGGCCCTGCTCGTGGGCCAGACGGCGCTGGCGCTCCACCACGCCGGCCACGCCCACGACGACGGCGCCCACGACGGGGGTGCCTGCGAACTCTGCCTCCACGCCCAGCACCAGCCGGCGCCCACCGGCAGTCCGGTGGCCCTGCCGGCCACCACCGCCACCACCGAGGCACCGGCCGTCCCGGCGGTAACCGCCCCGGCGGCGCCCGCCCCGCGCTACCGCCATCCCCCGCGGGCTCCCCCGCGCGCCTGATCCCCTCCCCCACGGGAGGGTCGATTTCACGTTCCAGTGACAGGGGTCCCCACCACCGGCGGGGACCCGGATCCAGCGCGCACCAGGGAGAAACACCATGCGACGCACCCTCATCGCGGCCGCTGCCGCGGTAGCTGCCACGCCGGTCCACGCCGGCGAGGCGGTGAACGCCGGCACGGCCTTCAACCCCGAGATCTCCGTCATCCTCGACGGCGTCTACTACAACGACTCCGCCGACGGCGAGGGCAGCGACCTCGTCGGCGAGGTGGACGGGATCCACGCCGCCCACGGCCACGACCATGACCACGGCCATGCCCACGACCACGGCGGCCCGGCCCGCGGCTTCAGCCTGCGGGAGACGGAGGTCGCGCTGTCCGGCAGCATCGACCCCTACTTCGACGCCTTCACCTACCTCACCGTCTCCGAGGGGGGCGGCGTCGAGCTGGAGGAGGCCTATCTCACCACCCGCCGCCTCCCGGCGGGCCTGACGGTGAAGGCCGGTCGCTTCCTCTCCGACTTCGGCTACCACAACGGCAAGCACCCCCACCAGTGGGACTTCGTGGACCAGAACCTGGCCTACGGCAACCTCCTGGGCGGCCACGGGATCATGGATACCGGCGTCCAGCTCGCCTGGCTCACCCCGCTGCCCACCTACCTGCGGGTGGGCGTCGAGGCGCTGCAGGGGGGCGGCGCCGAGAAGATCGGCCAGTACCAGGACGAGGACGCCATCCACGAACATGCCCACGAGATCGGCGGCAATAATGGCGAGACCCTGGAGGGCGCCTGGGAGGAGACCTTCGGCCCCCGCCTCTACACCGCCTTCGCCGAGTGGAGTCCGGATCTCGGCTTCGACCACGCCCTGCAGCTGGGCACCTCCCTGGCCTGGGCCCCGGACCACCAGGAGCTCCATGGCGAGCCGGATGACGATAACGTCCACTACCTCGACGGCGACGCCTGGACCGCCGGCCTGGAGGCCATCTACAAGTACGACCACGCCGACGACTACGGCGCCGGGGACCTCACCCTCCAGGGCGAGTACCTCTACCAGGTGAAGGACCTGGACATCGCCTACCACCAGACCGAGCCGGTGGTCGGCGACCAGCGGGAGTTCACCCAGGACGGCGCCTACCTCCAGGGGGTCTACGGCATTGCCCCGCGCTGGGAGGCCGGCCTGCGCTATGACGTCACCGGGCTGACCAACGAGAAGGCCGTCCCCGGCTCCACGTCGGAGTGGGACGCCTCCCGGCGGATGACCGCGGCGGTGACCTTCCGCCCCTCGGAGTTCTCGCAGATCCGGCTGCAGGCGGCGCGCGCCGACCTCGCCCACGACGACGACTCGGAGAAATTCAACCAGCTCTACCTCCAGTACGAGGCGAGCCTGGGCAGCCACGGCGCCCACAGCTTCTAGGCGCCGGCACAGGGAGATCCGATCATGAAACGCATACTGCTGACCCTCATCCTCCTCCTCGCCTCCAGCGGCGCCGCCGCCCTGGAGGTCGTCGCCACCACCTCCAGCATGGGGGCGGTGGCCCGCGCCGTGGGCGGTGACACCGTGAACGTGGAGGTGCTCACCCCCCCGGACCGCGATGCCCACGCCCTCGAGGCGCGGCCCACCATGGTCCGCGCCCTGCGCGACGCCCACCTGCTGGTGGCCGAGGGCGCGGACCTGGAGGTGGGCTGGCTCCCCGCCGCCCTGCGGCGGGCCGGCAACGCCGACATCCAGAGCGGGGCCGACGGCTACTTCGAGGCCGCCGCCCAGGTGGAGCTCATCGGCCAGGAGAGCGCCGACCGCAGCGAGGGCCACGTCCACCCCGCCGGCAACCCCCACGTCCACATGGACCCGGTACGCATGCAGCGGATCGCCGGGGCCCTGGCCGACCGGATGGCCCGCCTGGATCCGGCCAACAGTGACGCCTACTGGGAGCGGGCCAGCGCCTTCCGCGACGCCGTGGACGAGCGCCTGGACGACTGGCGCGAGCGCCTCGCCGACCACCCGGGCGCCATCCTCTACCACAAGGACGGCAACTACCTCCTGGAGCGGTTCGAGGTGCCTGTCCGCGGCTACGCCGAGCCCAAGCCGGGGATCCCGCCCACCGCCCGCCACATCCGCGACCTGGTCCGCAAGTTCGAGGGCGAGGACGGGGTGGTGATCCACACCCGCTTCCAGGACGGCTCCGCCCCCGGGACGCTGGGCGATCGCCTGGACTGGCCGGTGGCCGAGGTTCCCCTGGAGCCGCCGGTGGATGCCGCAACCGAGGGCTACCTGGACCTGGTCGAGGCCTGGGTGGCGGCCCTGGAGCGGGCCCGGTAGCGCCGCCATGACTGCCCTGCTGGAGGCCGCCGGCCTGGTGGCCGGCTATGCCGAACCGGTGGCCGGCCCCCTGGACCTGCGCCTGGGTCCGGGGGAGATCGTGGGGCTGGCCGGCCCCAACGGCGCCGGCAAGTCCACCCTGCTGCGCACCCTGGCGGGAGAACCGCTGGTCCACGCCGGCGGTGTACGCCGCTCGGGCGGCGAGCTGGCGCTGCTGCCCCAGAGGCCGCCGCGACCGGCAGAGGTGCCCCTCACGGCCAGGGAGTACCTGGGCCTCACCGGCGCCGACCCCCTCCCCGGCATGGGGACGTGGCTGGACCGGCGGCTGGATGCGCTCTCCGGCGGCCAGTTCCAGCTCCTGGCGGCGCAGGCCCGCCTGGGATCCGGGGCGGCAGTGGTCCTGCTGGACGAGCCCACCAACAATCTGGATCCGGCGGCGGTGGAGCAGGTGGCCGGCGCCATCGACGCCGCCGCCGCCAGCGGTCGCGGGATCGTGGTGGTCAGCCACGAGGGGGCCTTCCTGGAGCGGACCTGCCACCGGGTCCGGGAGGTGGAGCCGTGGACCTGAGCCCGCTCTGGGACCCGATGTTCCGCCTGCCCCTGGCCACGGGTCTGGTAGCGGCGGCGCTGCTGCCACTGCTGGGCCTGTGGCTGCGGCTGCGCGAGGAGTGGCTGGCGGCCCTGGGCATCGGCCACCTCGGGGCGGCCGCGGTCCTCGCCGGCGGCGCCCTGGGCCTCGGCCTCCTCCCCGCCGGCCTCGCCGGGGCCGGGATCGCCGTGGCGCTCAAGGCGGGGCTGGGGCGGGCCGGCAACAGCGGCTGGGGGGTGCTCATCCTCGGCGGCTGGGCCGCCGGACTGCTGGTGGGCGCCAACTCCGACCTGGGGGAGGCGGCCAGCCACGCCCTGATGGAGGGCCAGCTCTACTTCGCCGGATGGCCCCACCTCCTGGGACTGGGCGCGGTGGCGGTCGTCGCCGCCCTCACGCTGCCGTGGCTGGGGCCGCGGCTGGTCCGCTCCCGCCTCTTTCCGGAGGGGGACCGGGCCAATGCCCGGCCGGCATGGGTCTGGCACCGCGGCTTCGACCTCCTGGTGGCCGCGGCGCTGACCCTGGCCAGCGCCAGCCTGGGCCTCATGGCCGCCTTCGCCCTGGCCTTCCTCCCGGCCTGGGTCGCCTTCCGCCGGGCCCCCTCCTGGCGGCGGGCGCTGGTGGTGGCCCCCACCCTCGGCGTGGCGACCTACCTGGCCGCCTTCGTCGCCGCCATCGCCCTGGACCAGCCCTTCGCCCCGGTCCTGGTCGCCCTCCTGCTGCTGGTGGCCGCCGCCGGTCTGCGCCATCGCTGACCACTTCCCCCCGTAACCCGGTCGAAGGTTGACCGCGGCACGCCGACCCAACACCATCGGGACGAGTTCCATTCAGAGCACCGCCGCATGCCGCCCGAGACCACCGCAACGGTCCGCCCCCCGGATCTGGGCCCGCTGGAGGACTCCCCGGTCCTCGTCGCCGTCGTCGACGGCGACGACCGCGTCATCCACCGCAACGGGGCGCTGTCCCGGCGGCCGGAGGGCAATGCGGCCCGGGCCTTCACCGACCTCTTCCGCCCCTGGGCGCGCGAGCGGCTGGCCGAGGAGGGGCTGCCCAGCGCCCGGCGGGAGGGGCTATGGGAGGGGGAGGCGAGCCTGAACGGCGCGGCGGAGCCGATGCCGGTCCACGTCACGCTCGTCGCCGAGGGCGGCCGCGATACCGGTGACGGGGTGGTGGCCCTCATGGTCCCCCGGCACGGGCCGGTAACCCTGCTGGCGGATGAGGAGCGCCCGCTGGAGCGGCTGGCGGTCCCGGTCTATCAGGAGACCCGCTTCCTGGACCCGGGCGCCATCGACTACCTCGCCGCCGACGGCCACTACACCCGGATCCATGGCGACGATGGCGTGGTCCTGGCCAGCGAGCCCCTGGGCGCCCTCCAGCGCCAGCTCCCGACGGCCTTCCTGCGCGTCCACCGCAGCTACCTGGTCAACGCCGCCCGGATCGTCGCCCTGGCGCCGTTGAACGGGGGCCATGCCGTCCGCCTGCGGGACGAGGCGGGCCCCCTGATCCCGGTGAGCCGGCGGCGCATGAATGCCGTTCGCGAGATCCTGGGCGCCGTCTGACGATTCCGGCCCGCCGCTTGTTAACCCGGCGCGACCGCCTGCGCGAACGGGCGGCGATCCGGCGGCGGGGCTCTTATAATGACGGGTTCCCGAGTATTACCGTGGGTCTTGATGGCCGAATCCCCGAGTGCATCCCCCTGTCCGCAACCCGCCAGCGCATCGGCCGAGTCGGAGCCGCTGCGCCTGCTGCTGGTGGAGGACAATCCCGCCGACGCCGAGCTGGTGGCGGAGTACCTGGAGCTGGCCGAGGCCCTGGAGGTGGAGACCCGGCGCGCTGCCCGGCTGGAGGCGGCCATCGAGGCCGGCCGCCAGGGGCTGGTGGACGCCGTGCTCCTGGATCTGGGGCTGCCCGACAGTAGCGGCCTGGCGACGGTGGAGCGCTTCCTGGCCGAGGTGGAGGAGGTACCGGTCATCGTCCTCACCGGCCAGGCGGATGCCGACACCGGCGTGGCCGCCATCCAGCTCGGCGCCCAGGACTACCTCCTCAAGGACCAGCTGGACCCGGACCTGCTGGGTCGGGTGGTCCGCTACGCCCGGGAGCGGGTCCGCGTCCAGGAGGAGCAGCGCCTCCTGGCCGCCGCCTTCGAATCGGCCCACGCCATCATCATCACCGACGCCGACGGCATCATCCAGCGGGTGAACCCGGCCTTCGGGGCGGTGACCGGCTATCCCGCCGAGGAGGTCATCGGCTGTACGCCGGCGGTGCTCCAGTCCGGCTGCCACGACACCGCCTTCTACGCCTCCATGTGGCAGTCCCTGGAGAGGCAGGGCTGGTGGTCCGGCGAGGTCTGGAACCGGCGGCGGGACGGTACCCTCTACCCGCAGTGGGAATCCATCACCGCCCTGCACGACCGGCGGGGGGAGGTGACCCACTACGTCGCCGTCTTCCACGACATCTCCGAGCAGAAGCGGCTGGAGCAGGCCCTGTCGGAGCAGGCGACCCACGACCGCCTCACCGGGCTGCTCAACCGCGGCCGGATGGAGGAGCTGCTCGCCGACGAGCACGAGCGGCTCCGCCGGGCCGGCGGCACCAGCGCGCTGCTGCTACTGGACATCGACCACTTCAAGGCGGTCAACGACACCTATGGCCACCCGACGGGGGATGCCATCCTGCGTACCCTGGCCGAGTGTCTCATCGGCAGGGTGCGCCGGGTGGACCGGGTGAGCCGCTGGGGCGGGGAGGAGTTCGTGCTCCTGCTACCGGAGACCGATGCCGACGGGGCGGAGACCCTGGCCGAGGACCTGCGCCGCACCGTGGCCGCGCTGGAGGTCCCCCCGGTGCCGGGGATCACCCTGAGCATCGGCGTCGCGGCCCTCGACCCCGGAGAGCCGCTGGATCCGACCCTCCAGCGGCTGGATGACGCCCTCTACGCGGCCAAGGCGGGGGGCCGCGACCAGGTCAGCCGCGCCGGTCCACCGGGCGAGCCCGGGGCCTAGCCATCCCCGCCCGCGGACTCACCCTCGCCTTCACCGCCGGCACCCCCCTCTTCGGGCTCCTCGATCTCCGGGCCCGGGAGGTCGATGGGGTCGGAGGTCATCTCGACCCCCGGCGGCCCCGGCTGCTCCTCGCGCTCCCGCTCCTCCTCCTGCGCCCGGCGCAGGGCGGGATCGGCGTAGAGCTGCTCGTATTCCCGGCTGACCAGCTTCGCCCCGAGCTCCTCCGCCTCGCTGAAGTCCTCCTCCAGCTCATCGCGCTCGGCGGCGGCGGTCTCGGCCAGGTCCCCCTTGGCCATGGCCGCCAGATTCAGCCAGAGATAGGCCTGGAAATCGCTCTCCCGCGTCCCCTGGCCCTCCCGGTGCATCCGGCCCACCCGGAGCTGGGCCAGGGGGTCGCCGGCCTCCGCCGACTGGCGGAACCAGGTGTAGGCGGCATCATGGTCCTGCTCGGTCCCCACCCCCTGGTAGTACATCTCCCCCAGCGCCTTGGCCGCCTCGGCGTGGCCCCGCTCGGCGGCCCGCTTGAACCAGGTGAAGGCGTGGGTCGGGGAGCGCCGGACGCCGGTACCCGTGAGATACATGGCCGCCACCTGGACCTGGGCCTCCAGCTCGCCGTTCTTCGCCGCGGCCCGGTACCAGCGGTACGCCTCCTGCCGGTCCCGGGGGAATCCGCGAGCCCCGGCCTGGTAGTAGCGCGCCAGGCGGAGCTGGCTGATGGCCTCCCCCTCCTCGGCACGGATGATGAGCCGCTCGCGCTCGAGCTCCGAGAGGTCGTCCCGGGAGGGGCCGCTTTCCGGCTCCAGCCCCAGGGCATCGGTGTCGAGATCCAGGCCCTCGTCCTGGGCCGGTGCGGGAGAGACGGTGAGGGCCCAGAGCAGCGCCAGGAGGGCCGGAGTCGTCCGCCGCAACGCCATGGCCTAGTACTGCCAGCGCAGCTGGGCACCGCGCGTCGTGGCGTAGTCGTCGATCTGCCACTGGAGGCCCAGGGTGATGCGCTGATTGAGGTTGAAGAGCAGGCCGGCGTGGTAGCCGGTGTTGTCCTCACCGATGACCTGGTGGTGGATGCCGGCATCCAGCTCCACGGTCCGGTCGGTGGCGAAGCGCAGCCCCGCCGAATACTCGAAGCCGCTCCCGGACCGGCCCCAGGCGTTCCAGTCGGCGGGGACGCCGCCGGGGGCATCGACATCCAGGCGCAGGTAGCGCGCCTCGAAGCGCAGCTCGGCGTTGCGGTCATAGCGGCTGATCCAGCCCATCCCGAAGCCCAGGCGGCTGGATTCCAGGTCGTTGTCCCAGCGGTGCTCACCGTACTCCAGGATCACCCGCCGGTTGCCGGTGTCCTTGGACTGCTCGATCCGCCAGGCGGAGCCGGAGACACCGCTGTCGTGCTCCACCTCGCCTCCCTGCAGGCCGGTGTAGTGGTAGTTGAAGCCGGCCGCCGGGACGGCCGACGGCAGCAGGAGCAGCAGAAAGAGGGCGGTGCGGAAAGCTTGCGACATGGGCGGCCTCCGGGATCTGCCCCCATCATAGCCGAACCGGGCCGCGGGCGGCGACCGTCAGCCGGCACCGCCCAGACCATGGCGGGCGCGCAACAGCGCATCCAGGCGCCGCTCGCGCTCCCCGATCTGCTCACCGAGCTCCCGCGCCCGGGCCAGATCCCCGTTGCGCCGGGCCGCCTCGGCGGCCTCGCGCAGCTCGGAGAGGGCCTTGAGCAGTTGCTGGAGCTGGTCCTCACTGTCGCCGAAACACTGCCAGTCCATTCGACGCACCACCCTCCGCTTAGGATTCCTTCAATTAAGGATTGCTTCATTGTAGCCCACGCCGAATTTTCGAACAGTCATACGGCAAGGGAAAAATAAGGAATAAGGACGCATGTCCCACGACTCCCCCCTGCCGCTGCGGCTGAAGCAGGCTCGCGAGCGCAAGGGCCTCTCCCAGCGCCGCCTGGGCCTGGAGGCGGGACTGGACGAGTTCTCGGCCAGCCCGCGCATCAACCACTATGAACGGGGCCGTCACGCCCCGGACTACTCCACGCTCACCCAGCTCGCCCGGGTCCTGGAGGTCCCCGTACCCTTCTTCTTCGCGGAGGAGGAAGAGATGGCCGACTGGCTGCTGCTGTGGCGGGAGGTCCCGCAGCCGGTACGCCAGCAGACCCTGGAGGAGCTGCGGGCCTATCGCGAGCAGGAGGACTGAGACAGCGCACGCCGTGCTCCCCTGTCCTAGGATTGGTTTCATGGAAGCGAATCCCTCCGAACACCCCCGCTCCCTCACCCTCGGCATCAGCAGCTGCCTGCTGGGGGAGGAGGTCCGCTTCGACGGCAACCACAAGCGCGATGCCTGGATCGTCGGCACCCTGGGGCGCTGGTTCGAGTTCCAGCCCTTCTGCCCCGAGATGGCCATCGGCCTGGGGGTACCGCGCCCCCCCATCCGCCTCCAGGGCGACCCGGAGGCGCCGCAGGTTGTCGGCGTCCGCGACGAGGCGCTGAACGTCACCGACGAGCTGGAGGCCTACAGCCGCGAGACCGCCGCCGGCCTGGAAGGGCTGGCCGGCTACATCCTCAAGTCCAAGTCCCCCTCCTGCGGCATGGAGCGGGTGAAGGTCTACCGCCCCGGCGGCGGCCAGCCGCGCATGGGCCAGGGGGTCTTCGCCCGGGCGCTGATGGAGGCCCATCCCGCACTGCCGGTGGAGGAGGAGGGGCGTCTGGGCGACCCGGACCTGCGCGACAACTTCCTGGAGCGGGTCTTCGCCCACCACCGCTGGCAGCAGCTCCGGGCCGAGGGGCTGACCCCGGCCCGCCTGCAGGCCTTCCACCGCCGCCACAAGCTCACCCTCATGGCCCACGGCCAGGAGCACTACCGGCGCCTGGGCCAGCGGGTGGCGGCGGCCAGCGCGGGCGACATCGAGACCGCCGGGGCCGAATACTTCCGCGACTTCATGGGCGCCCTGCGCCACCAGGCGACCCGGCGGCGCCACGTCAACGTCCTCCAGCACATCATGGGCTACCTCAAGCGCGACCTGGGGCCGGGGGACAAGGCCGAACTCCTGGAGGTCTTCGAGCAGTTCCGGCAGGAGCTGGTGCCGCTGTCGGTCCCGCTGACCCTGCTCAAGCACCACTTCCGCCACCACCCCAGCGAGTACATGGCCGACCAGGTCTATCTCGACCCCTATCCGGCCGAGCTCATGCTGCGCTGATCCCCCGCCGACCAGTCGCTTACGAGCCGGTCGGGGGTATGCTACGGTTGCCTCCGGGGACGATGCGGGAGGAATCGAGGTGGCGGACGAAGAAAGACCGGAAACCGCCCCGGAAGGGAGTCAGAGCGAGGCGGCCGAGTCGGGGGAGGCCGCCCCGCAGGAGCACGCGGAGGGCGAGCCCAGCGGCCCGCCCGGCGCCGAGGCGGGGCTCGCCTTCCGGCTGGACGAGGACGGCACCCTGCACGCCGATTTCACCCCCAGTGTGAACAACGTCGCCGTGGATGGTGACGCGCTGCGCCGCATGCTCGCCGACGCCGGCTACGGCGAGGTCTGCCTCTTCCGGGAGAAGGTCGCCGAGCTCATCCGCCGCCAGCGGGACAGCAAGGAGCCCTTCAGCCTGGCCATCGGCGGCCACCGGGATGGCGCCGTGGAGATCACCATCGACGAGCGCGGTGCCGCGGCGGAGGCCCAGCTCCGCCACCCCTGCGGCGAGGGCCGCGCCGTCGACGACGCCATGATCCGCGAGGCGCTCACCGCCGCCGGCGTCACCGAGGGCTGGCTGGAGGAGGAGTTCCCCCGCCTCATCAAGGATCAGGGCCAGACCCTCACCGACCCGGTGGTCATCGCCCGCGGGGTCCCGCCCGCCGACGGCGAGGATACCCGCTTCGAGAGCCTCGTCCCCGACGCCCCCGAGCGCAGGCCGCGCAACCTCGGCGACGAGGTCATCGACTACCGGGAATTCGGCGGCCTGGTCACGGTGGCCGAGGGCGACCCCCTGGTCCGTCGCCAGCCGCCCACCGAGGGCGAAGCCGGCCGCACCGTCACCGGGGAAACGATCCCCCCGCGGCCGGGCCGCAACATCGACTTCAAGACCGACAGTACCGTCCGCGTCTCCGAGGAGGACCCCGATACCCTGGTGGCGGCCATGGGCGGCATGCCGGTGGTCACCGATACCGGCGCCAAGGTCGAGCAGGTGGTGGAGCTGGAGACCGTGGATCTCTCCACCGGCCACATCGACTTCGACGGCACCGTGGTGGTCAAGGGCGACGTGGCCGCCGCCATGCGCATCACCGCCACCGGTGACATCAATGTCGGCGGGACGGTGGAGGCCTCCCGCCTGGAGGCCGACGGCGACATCACCGTCAATGGCGGCATCCTCGGCCGGGGCAATGTCCGCGACGAGCACGGCGAGGCACGCACCGACGCCGGCTACGTGGGGGCCGGCGGCTCGGTCCACGCCCGCTTCATCCAGAACACCATGGTGGACGCGGGGGATTCGGTCCTGGCCAAGGACATGCTCAACAACAGCGAGGTCACCTGCGAGAACCAGGTGATCGTCGGCGGCCGGGGCGGCTCCGGCAAGGCCCAGATCGTCGGTGGACTGACCCGGGCCACGGCCAAGGTGGAGACCAGCATCCTCGGCTCCCCCCGCTCCGCCCATACCCGGGTGGAGGTGGGCTACGACCACGCCTTCCACAAGCGCATGCGCGAGTGCCGGGACGCCCTCGCCGACAAGGAGAAGCTCCTCGCCGACGTGGAACGCATGCTCAACTACTACAAGTCCTACCCGGAGAAGGCCAAGCAGGCGGAAAAGGCGAAACCCGGCCTGCTCAAGCGACTGATGGCGACCCAGCGCCAGGCGGAGGAGGAGCGCCAGGAGCTCGAGGCCAGCCGCGAGGAGCTGGAGGCGGACCTGGAACACATCCGCCGCGCCCGGGTGGTGGTCCGCAAGCAGGTCTACTCCAACGTCACCCTGATCTTCGGGCCCAAGAGCCGGACCACCGACGAGGACATCCCGGAGGGCGGCGTCTTCACCCTCCAGGACCAGTGGATCACCTTCCGGCGCGGGAAGGGCTGATGGCGATCTGGGTCGATGCCGACGCCTGCCCCGGCGACATCAAGCAGGTCCTGTTCAGGGCCGCTGACCGCACCGGAACAACGCTGACCCTGGTGGCCAACCACCGCCTCTCGGTGCCGCCGTCCCGCCATATCCGCTTCGTCCAGGTCTCTTCCGGCTTCGACGTCGCCGACCACGCCATCGTCACCCGCATGGAGGCCGGGGATCTCGTCATCACCGGGGACATCCCCCTGGCGGCGGAGGTGCTGGAGCAGGGCGGCCACGCCATCAGCCCCCGGGGCGAGGCCTTCGACGCCGAGACCATCCGCCAGCGACTGGGCATGCGGGACATGATGGAGGAGCTGCGCAGCTCCGGCATCCAGACCGGCGGCCCGGCGGCGCCGGGACCCAGGGAGCGCCAGGCCTTCGCCAACGCCCTGGACCGCTGGCTGGCCCGGCACAGCGGTTAACGGCCTACGCCTTGATGTAGCGCCAGCCGTCCTGCAGGCGGTCGACGATGAGGTCCACCGCCGAGGAGGCGCGCCGGGTCCCCTCCAGCAGCTCCACCTGCTCGCCGCGGCGCTGGAGGCGGGCGATGGTATTGCCGCAGGCGTAGACCTTCAGCCCGGGGTGGTCCGAGAGGAGGTTGCGGATCCGGCCGGCCGTGGCGGAGCCGTCGGATAAGGGGTCCGGATAAGATAAGGGGTCAGGTCTTGCAATTCCGAAATCACGCGGCACAATGGCGCCCATGAGCCGACCCCTGCGCATCGAATACGAGGGCGCCT
>JBKGYA010000034.1:0-14340 GCA_046546335.1 Thiohalospira sp.
CGCCGCCTGGACGACGCCCTCTACGCCGCCAAGAGCGGCGGCCGCAACCGGGTGGAGCTCTCCGCACCCCCTCAGTAGTGTGGCACCCGGTCCCGCCAGGCCAGCAGCAGTACCCCGCCGAAGAGCATCCCCCCCAGATGGGCGAAGTGGGCGACCCCGGCCTGGGTGCCGGTGACGCCCAGCCACAGCTCCACGGCGCCGAAGATCAGCACGAACCACTTGGCCCTCAGCGGGATGGGCGGGAAGAGCAGTACCAGCCGCTGGTTGGGCCAGGTGACGCCGAAGGCCAGCAGGACCCCGAAGACGCCGCCGGAGGCGCCCACCGTGGGGTGCACGTCGCTCCCGGCCGAGACCACCAGCAGCTGGACCAGCCCCGCCCCGGCGATACAGACCAGGAAGTAGAAGGCGAAGCGCCGCGGACCCCAGGCATTGGCCAGCGGCACGCCGAACATCCACAGGGCGAAGAGGTTCACGAAGAGGTGGAAGGGCCCGCCGTGGAGGAAGCCGTAGGTCAGCAGCTGCCACCAGTGGAACTCCGGCACGGCCATGGGCCCATCGGGCGTCATCACCGTCGTCGGCGCCTCCAGCGGCCACAGGGCGAAGAGCCGGAAGAGCTCGGGGAAGCCCCCCTGCACCAGGAACAGCGCCCCGTTGGCGACCAGCAGGGCGAGGATCACCGGCGGGAAGGGATCGAAGGGGCGGGCGGGTCGCATGGCACTCTCCGCGGGGACCGGTGCTGCATGGTAGCAGACCGTTGAGCCCCGGCGCCGCGGTCACCATACTCCGGTCAAGGGGTCCGCATACTCGGGGGCGGTCGATGCCAGTCCCTGATACCCGATACGCCGTGAAGACGTCCCTGTCGGCTCGACGGCAGCATCCCTGCTGCCGACGATCGGGTATCAGGGACTGGCACCGACCGCGAGTCCCTTTCGAACCAGGTAGGTGGACGCCCTGATACTTCGGTAAGGCCCCTTCCCCGGAGGCGACATGGTGACCCTGCCCGAGACCCTGGCGGCCTGGGACCGCGACGACCTCGAGGCCGTCTTCACCCGGGAGCTGGCTGCCGTGGATCGCGACGAGCTGCCCCTGCAGGCGGGGCTGACCCGGACCCAGCGCGCCATGGACGACCCGGTGACCGCCACCCTCCTGAGCCGCGAGGCGGGGCCCGACCGCCTCCACCTGCGCGCCGGGCTCTTCTACACCGGGATGGATATCGGCTGCAGCTGTGCCGACGACCCGACTCCCGTGGAGCCGGAGCCGGAGTACTGCACCGTCGCCGTGACCATCGACCGCGCCAGCGGCGAGGCGCGCATCCAGCTGGTCGAGTGAGGGGGCGCCAGCGGCACTCACCCGCACTACGACGGTGCATGTCGGGCCCCGTGACGGGGCAAGGCGTCCACCCCCGGAACGCGTCCTGTCCATAAGATACTGCCGAGCGAGCACTCTTTCCCCTGGCACACCCCTTGCCCCTGAGCCGCCAGCCGCCCGAGAAGCGGCACCGAAAAACGCGCGACAAACGGCTCTACAAGGGGGTAATCCATGCGTCCATCCCGACGGCTGCTGCCGCTGGCCGCCCTGGTCGTCACGCCCGCCGCCTCCGCGGCGGAGGCGACGGTCCAGGAGCATCTCGACCTGGTCTGGATCCTGGTCTCCGCTGCCCTGGTCTTCCTCATGCAGGCCGGCTTCGCCGCCCTGGAGACCGGGATGGTGCGGGCCAAGAACACCATCAACGTCGCCATCAAGAACGCCGGCGACTTCATCGCCGCGAGCCTGCTCTTCTGGCTCACCGGCTACGCCCTGATGTTCGGCCCCTCCCTGGCCGGCTGGTGGGGCACCGGCGGCTTCGCCCTGGCCGGGGTCACCGAGCCGGCGGATCTCGCCTTCTTCCTCTTCCAGCTGGTCTTCGCGGGGACCGCCGCCACCATCGTCTCCGGGGCGGTCTCCGAGCGCATGCGCTTCAAGTCCTACATCGTCGTCTCCGCCTTCGTCTCCGGGTTCATCTATCCGGTCTCCGGCCACTGGGTCTGGGGTGACGGAGGCTGGCTGGCCGACGCCGGCTTCGTCGACTTCGCCGGCTCCACCGTCGTCCACGCCCTGGGCGGCTGGGTGGGGCTGGCCGGCGCGATGCTGCTGGGGCCGCGCCTGGACCGCTTCGACGACCACGGCGAGCCGCGGGAGATCCCGCCCCACAACCTGCTGCTCACCACCCTGGGGGTCTTCATCCTCTGGTTCGGCTGGTTCGGCTTCAACGGCGGCAGCACCCTGGTGGCCGACGGCAGCATCGCCGGGGTCCTGGTGAACACCACCCTGGCCGCCGCAGCCGGCGGCATGGCCGCCATGCTCGCCAGCCAGGCGGTGAACGGCGATGTGGTGGTCCCCCGGGTGCTCAACGGGATCCTGGGCGGCCTGGTGGGGATCACCGCCGGGGCGGCAGTGGTGGGGCCCGCCGGCGCCGTCTTCCTGGGGGCCGGCGGCGGCCTGGTCGCCTACGCCGGCGAGGCCTTCCTGCTCCGGGTGCTCCGGGTGGACGACCCCGTGGGGGCGGTCCCGGTGCACGCCTTCGCCGGCGTCTGGGGGACGGTCGCCCTGGCGCTGGTGGCCCCGGCGGCCGAGCTGCCCGCCGGCAGCGCCCTGGGTCAGCTCGGCGTCCAGCTCCTGGGCATCCTCGCCGTGGCGGTCTGGGGGCTGGGCATGGGGCTGGTCCTCTTCGGCCTGCTGCGCGCCGCCGGCTGGCTGCGGGTGCCGCCGGAGGACGAGCGGGTCGGTCTCAACGTCAGCGAGCACGGCGCCCGGACGGTCTGGCTGGAGACCATGCGCACCATGCAGTCCATCGCCGAGGACGGCGATCTCACCCGTCGCGCGGAGGTGGAGATCGGTACCGAGGCGGGGGAGACCGCGCAGGTCTTCAACCGCCTGCTGGACGAGTTCCAGTCGAGCATGCGGCTCTTCCGCGACAACAGCGCCGAGCTGGCCGCCCACGCCGGCCAGCTCACCAGCGTCGCCGGGGAGACCGGCGAGGGCATGGGCCGCCAGCGAGAGGAGACCGGTCGCATCGCCACCGCCACCGGCCAGCTCGCCGAGAGCGTCAGCGAGGTGGCCGCCAATGCCGCCCACGCCGCCGAGGCGGCGCGCGGGGCCGACGACGAGGCCGGGGAGGCGCGGGCGGTGATGGAGCGCACCGAGGGGGCCATCAACGACCTCGCCCGGCGGGTGGAGGAGGCCGGCGAGGTCATCGACCAGGTGGCCGCGCGCAGCGAGCGCATCGGCGGCGTCCTGGCGGTGATCCGCGACATCGCCGAGCAGACCAACCTGCTGGCCCTCAACGCCGCCATCGAGGCCGCCCGGGCCGGCCACGAGGGCCGGGGCTTCGCCGTGGTCGCCGAGGAGGTCCGCGCCCTCTCGCAACGGACCCAGGAATCCACCGCCGAGATCCGCGGGATCATCGAGGAGCTCCAGGCCGGTGCCGGGGAGGCTGCCCGCGCCATGGCCGAGGGCCGCGAGCGCGGTGCGGCCAGCGTGACCGAGGCGCAGCAGGCCCGGCAGCGGCTGGAGGCCATCGCCGACCGCGTCGCCGAGATGGAGACCCTCAACGACCGCATCGCCTCCGCCGCCGAGGAGCAGGGCCAGGTGAGTCGGGATATCGACGAGAACGTCGCCGGCATCCACCGCGAGGCGGAGGGCGCCGCCGGGGGCGCCGAGCAGGCCCACGCCAGCAGCCGCGCCCTGGCGGAGATGGCGGAGACCCTGCGCGGGGACGTGGCGCGCTACCGCGTGGCGTAGGGCTCAGGGGCAGCCGAAGTGGAGGCGGCGGTAGGCGTCCACCACCTCGCGCAGGCTGTTGCGTACCTGTTCCACCTGGCCCATGCCCCATTCGCCCCGGGCCCGCTCCAGATAGGCCAGGGCCTCGGGGTGGAAGAGGGCGCGCTTGGCCTCCAGCGCCTCCAGGTGGTGGCCCAGTCCACCCAGGCCGGCCTGGTCCAGGTCTGCCTCCAGGGCGGCGATCCGTTCTTCCAGTGACATGGTTCTCTCGCTCCGGCACTTCGGGCGCGGTAGTCTAACCCAAAGGCTGGCAGCGAGCATCGCGGGTATGGGCGAGAGCGGGGCGGTACGGCTGAGGCGGGAGCGGCTGGAGGCGTTGTGCGACGAGGTGACCCCGCGCGCCACCCTCTGGCTGGCGGCGGCAGGGGGCTACGGCAAGACCACCCTGGTGGAGGAGTGGGCCGGGGTGCGCCAGCGGGCGCTGCTGCGGATCGCCGTTCCCGCCGGCGGGCTGACCGCCGGCGACCTCTTCCTGGAGCTGGCCGCTGCCGCCCGGCCCCACCGCCATCCCGATGCCACCCCCCTGCCGGCCTTCGCCGCCGACTACCACGCCGCCCCGGCCGTCTTCGCCGCGACCTTCGTGGAGACCCTGGCGCGCCAGCTGCGGACCCCGGCGGTCCTGGCCCTGGACGACCTCCACCACCTCGCCGTCGACGATCCCCTCCACCCCCTCCTCGCGACCCTGGCGGAGACGGCGGTGGCCCACGGCCTACCGGTCATCGCCGCCAGCCGCGGCGAGCCGGCGCCGGACTGGGCGGCGCTCCGGGGCCGCGGGGGGCTGCGCGTGGTGGACGAGGGGGAACTCGGCTTCGATCCGGAGGAGGTGGCGGCCTTCCTGGCCACCCACGGGGTGCCCCCGGGGCAGGCCGATGCCTGGTGGCAGGTCACCCGGGGATGGGCGGCCGGGCTGGTCCTGCTGCTGGAGCAGTACCGGCGGACCGGCCAGTCGGAACCCACGGAGCTGGCGCGGCGCCCGCTGGCCGACTGGTTTCTGGGCGAGGTCTTCGCCCCCCTGGAACCCGAGGATCGCCGGCTCCTGGCGCTGGCCAGCATCCCGACGGAGCTCGAGGCGACGGTGACCGCCGAGGTGACCGGGATGGCGGATGCCCCGGAGCGGCTGGCCCGCCTGTGTCAGGAACACGCCTTCCTGCACGCCCTGGGGGCCGGGCGCTATCGCCTCCACGATCTCTTCCGCGACTTCCTCCGGGAACGCGCCCTCGCCGAGGCCGGGGGGACGACGAGGGAGTGGCTGCGCGCCTGGGCCCGCGCCCTCTGGGCCGGCGGGGAGTGGAACCAGGCCGCGGCCCTGTTCATCGAGGCGGGCGACGAGGAGGGGCTGGTCGCGGGGATCCGGGAGGCCGCGCCCACGCTGGTCCAGACCGGGCGCGGCGAGAACCTGTATGCCTGGCTCCGGGCGGTGCCGGAGGCGCGGCGCCGGGCCGATCCCGAGCTCCTCCTGTGGGAGGGGATGGGGCTCATCCTCTTCGACACCCGGGCCGCTCGGGCGCTGCTGGGCAGTGCCTGGTCGAGCCTGGCGGAGGCGGGCGCCCACGTGCCCATGGCCATCGCCTGGGTGGGGATCGTCGACTCCATCTGGCTGGAGTGGGCCCACGTCTCCGAGTACGAGCCCTGGATCGACGAGTTCTACCGCTTCGAGGCGGACTTCCGGCGGGAGCTGCCGCCGGCCCTCTGGTTCACCGTCCTGCGCGGGATCCTGGCGGCCATCGGCTACGGCCGCCCCCTGAGCCCCGACCTGGGCCGCTGGGAGCGGGAGGCGGAGGAGGCGCTCACCGGCGACATGCCGGATACCGAGCGGGTGATGCTGGCCAGTCAGCTGATGTACCTGAATACCTGGCAGTTCGGCCGACGGGACAGGGCCAGCCGGGTCATGGCCATCATGGGGCGGCGCCCCGAGGCCGTGGCCGGCGCCTCCCCGCTGGCGCGCTGCCTCTGGGCCACCTTTACCGCCCTCTGGAAGCTCCTGTTCGAGGGGGACGAGGCCGGCTGTCTCGCCGACGCGGCGGAGGGGCGGGCGATCATCCGCCGCCACGGCATCGGCACCTGGGACGACGCCGTGCCGCCGCTGCAGGCGGCGGTCTGCTTCGAGGATCGTGCCGCCCTCGATGATTGGATGGAGTGGTTCCTGCGCAGCGACTGCAAGGCGGATCGCCCCTTCTACACGACCTTCCAGGCCCACTTCATGGCGGCCCGGGCGTGGCTCAACGGCCACGTCCACGAGGCCGCGGGCCACGCCCGCCAGAGCCTGGAGGCGGCGGAACGCCACGGCTCGGTGGTGATCTTCGCCGGCTTCCGGGCCCTGCTGGCGGCGGTCCTGGCGGAGTCCGGGGAGCGGCACGAGGCGCTGCGGGAGGCGGCGCGTGCGCGCCGGATGGCCCGGGGCTTCCCCAGCGATTTCCTGGCCATGATGGTCTATCTGCCCCTGGCCCGGATCCCGCTGCTGGCGGGGCGACGCCAGCGGGCGCTGCCCGCCCTGCGGCGGGCCTTCGAGGCGGGGTCGCGACAGGGGCTGCTCTTCCCCTTCATGGTCCGCCACCGGGAGCTGGCGGTGCTCTGCGCCACGGCCCTGGAGCACGACCTCACCCCCGATTATGTTCGCTGGCTGGTGGCGCGCCTGGATCTGGCCCCGCCGGGCACGCCGGAGCTGCGTGCCGTCTGGCCCTGGCGCTGCTGCATCACCCTGCTGGGTCGACTCGCCATCACCGTGGACGGGGAGCCCCGCGAGGCCGGCGGGCGCTCCCGGGCGCGCCTCCACGCCCTGCTCTCGGAGCTGGTGCTGGCCGGGCGGGCCGGCCTCTTCCGGGAGGAGCTGGCGGCGCGGCTGTGGCCGGACAGTCCGCCGGCGCGGGCGCTGAACAGCCTGGACGTGGCCCTGCACCGGTTGCGCGAACACCTGGGCGGCAGCACGACGGTGACCGTCACCGGCGGCCGGGTGGCCCTCAACAGCGACCGCGTCCACGTCGACCTCTGGGAATTCGAGGACCTGGCGGCCGCCGTCCCCCGCCTGGAGCGGACCGGCCTGGAGCGCGCCATGGCGCTCTACACCGGCCCCCCGGACCTGGTGACCACCGATGACCTGGCTGCCGATCTCCGGGCCGGGGAGGTGACCACCGCCTTCGAACGGGTGGCGGCCCGGCTGGGCCGGCTGCTGGAGGCGGAGGAGCCGGAGGCGGCTGCCCGACACTACCGCCTCAGCCTGGCCCGCGCCCCCCTGGCGGAGCCGCTGTGGGCCGGCCTGTTGCGTAGCGAGGCGCACTGCGGGGGGCGCGTCGCCCTGGAGAGGGCGCGGCGACTGCTGGAGCGGCAGTACGAGCAGGAGCTGGGCATGGGGCCCCCGGCCGAGCTGATCGATCTCCATCAACGGCTGGCGACAGGGGTTCCGTAAGGCCGGTGTAAGGTGTCCCTGCTCTACTTCTTCTATCATGGAGGAAGGGGAGGAGTCCGGCATGCAGCACAATCTTGTCCTGGCCGAGGAGGCCGGTATGCGCCAGTGGCTGGCGGGGATCGCGGCCGAGGCCTGTCCCGAGGCGCGGCCCCTGGTCGTCGACGCGTTGACCACGGCGCGCCGCCACGCCGCTGCCGGCCATTGCTGCCACCTGGTCCTGGTGGGCGATGGCCCCGCCGGCTTCACCGCGGCGGTGAGCGAGCTGGTTACGCTCCTGCCCCATGCCTGGGTGGTGGTCGTCGCCCGGGATGATGCCGAGCACCGGCTCGTTGCCGGCCTGCGCGCGGGGGCCCACGGCTACCTCCTGCGGGAACAGACCCGGGAGCAGCTGGTGCGCGCCCTGGCGGCGGCCGCCCACGGCGAGCCGCCCCTCGCGCCCTCGGTGGCCCGCCATATCCTGCGGCTCTTCCAGAGGGGGATGGTCCGAACGGACCCATCGAGCCATCCGACTCCCTGCCTGAGCCGGCGCGAGCGGGAGGTCCTGAGCCTCCTCTGCCGGGGCTTCAACCGCAATGATATCGGCCTCGCCCTCGGCATTACCGCCAATACCGCCGCCGGCTACATCAAGGAGATCTATCGCAAGCTGGGCGTCTCCGGCCGCGCCGAGGCGACCCTGGCGGCCGTGGAGATGGGCCTGATCGCGCCCGGCGTGGCGGCCTGAAGCAGGGTATCCGCCTGCTCGGGACGGGCATCGCCCGGGAACCTGCCGGGCTGAGCGGGCGGACGCTCGGGGCCCGAAGCCATCCCCCTGACGCCCCCGGCCGGAGTAGAATGGTGCCATGGTGGAGGAACCGTGGCGCGACTGACCGCCCGCCGGCTGAGCACCGCCGGGGTCGGCCCCCTGGACCTGGAGCTGGCCCCGGGCGAGTGCCTGGGGGTGGCCGGCCCCTCGGGCAGCGGCAAGACCCGACTGCTGCGTGCGCTGGCCGACCTGGAGCCCTGGCAGGGTGACCTCGCCCTGGACGGCATCCCGGCCCACGCCCTGGCCCCGGCCGAGTGGCGTCGGCGGGTGGGCCTGCTGCCGGCGGAGCCGGTCTGGTGGGAGGCCACCGTGGGTGCCCACTTCCCGCCCGGCGTGCGACCGCCGGTGGAGGGGCTGGGTCTGGACCCCGCCCTCCTGGAGCGGCGGCCGGCGACCTGCTCCACCGGGGAGCGCCAGCGCCTGGCGCTGGCGCGCCTGCTGGCGCGCGACCCCGAAGTCCTGCTGCTGGACGAGCCCACGGCCAGCCTGGATGCGGCCAGTGCCCGGTGCGTCCGGGCGCGGCTGGCCGAACGCCGGGCTGCCGGGGTCCCGGTCATCTGGGTGGCCCACGACGAGGGGGAGCTGGCCGAGGTGGCGGATCGTCGCCTCACCCTGGACCGGGGAGAGGCGGCATGGAACTGATCCGCCTCACCCCCTGGGACCTGGGGCTGGCCGCCCTCCTGGTCCTCGCCCTGGCCGGGCTCTCCACCCTGCTGGGGCTCGGGATCGGGCGGCGCTTCGTCGTCGCCACCCTGCGCATGGCGGTCCAGCTCGCCCTGGTGGGGCTGGTCCTGGAGGCGCTCTTCACCGCCGCCAGCCCCTGGTGGCTGCTGCCGGTGGCCGGCCTGATGCTGGCCGTGGCCGGCCGCGAGGTGGCGGTGCGCCAGCCCCATCACTTCCGCGGCGGCTGGGGCTACGGGCTGGGCACCCTGTCCATGTTCATCGCCGCCTTCTCGGTGACCGCCCTGGCCCTGGCGGTGATCATCCAGCCCGAGCCGTGGCACGAACCGCAGTACGCCATCCCGCTGCTGGGGATGCTGCTGGGCAACACCATGAACGGCGTCGCCCTGGGGCTGGAGCGGCTGACCACTGCGGCGGTGGAGCAGCGGGCGGTCATCGAGCAGCGGCTGATGCTCGGCGAGGATCGGTCGGCCGCCGTCGCCGGGATGCGGCGCGACGCCATGCGGGTGGGGATGGTCCCCGTGATCAACGCCATGGCCGCCGCCGGCGTGGTCAGCCTGCCGGGGATGATGACCGGCCAGATCCTCTCCGGCACCGCGCCGGCGGAGGCGGTGAAATACCAGATCCTCATCATGCTCCTCATCGCCGTGGGTACCGGCCTGGGCACCCTGGCCGCGGTAACCCTGGGCGCCCGCCGGCTCTTCGACGAGCGCCATCGGCTGCGGCTGGAGCGGCTGCGCTGAGTCCGGTCGAGTCGCGGCTTCGGCCGGGGTTTCGCCAGGAACCGGGGGGGAAGGTTGCTCCCACCGGGAGGCTGGCGTACCTTGCCCCGGAGGTACGGAGGTCCGAACTGAACCAGTGCACGCCAGTCCCGAATCCATCCGCCTGGAGGCCGAGCGCCAGCAGCTCCTCGCCGTGCTGCAGGCGCTGCCGGACATCTCCTTCGTCATCGATGACGAGGGGCGCTACGTCCAGGTCATCGGCGGCAGCAACGAGGCGATGTACGCCGATGGCCGGGCGCTGGAGGGGCAGACCTTCCATCAGGTCCTGCCGCCGGCGGTGGCCGATCACTTCCTGGGCTGCGTCCGGGAGGTCCTGGAGTCGGGGGAGTTGCGGACGCTGGAGTACCCGCTGCGGGTGACCGAGATCGAGGGGCTCCCCGAGTCCGTCCGCGGGGATGAGCGCGCCCACGATGAGCAGTGGTTCGAGGCCCGCATCCTGCCGCTGCCGGGCTTCGACCACCCGCGGCCGGTGGTGCTGTGGGTGGCGGTGAACATCACCCACCGCAAGCGGCTGGAGGAGGAGCTGCGCCGGGCGGCCACCACGGATCCCCTCACCGGCCTGGCCAACCGCCAGCATCTGCTGGACCTCGCCCGGGAGGAGGTGGTCCGGGCGCGGCGCTACGGCCATCCGCTCAGCCTCCTGATGCTCGATGTGGACCACTTCAAGCGGGTCAACGACACCCACGGCCACGCGGTGGGGGACGAGGTGCTCCGGGCCGTGGCCGGGGTCTGCCGCACCAGCCTGCGGGAGACCGACCACCTGGGGCGGACCGGGGGCGAGGAGTTCATCGCCGTCCTCCCGGAGACCGATGCCGAGGGCGCCCGTCGGCTGGGCGAGCGCCTGCGGACAGCCGTGGCCGCCCTGGAGCCGCCCCGCCGCCCGGCCGATCGGCCGGTGACCCTCTCCGTGGGCGTGGTGACCCTCCGTCCGGAGGAGGATCTGGATGCGCTGATGCTCCGGGTGGACGACCGGATGTACGCCGCCAAGGCCGCCGGCCGCGATGCCGTGGTCAGCGACGCCGACCCGCCCCCCATCCCCCCGACATGACCGCTGGCGGACGAGTCCCTCTGGCTCACCGCCAGCGCGGATCGCCACCATTGCCCCGCTGATACGCATTGTCCATGCTCGGTATTCCGGAACCATGACGAGCAGGAGGCACCAATGCAGGGTTTCCGTTTTTCCGACCTGGGCAGCTTCGAGAAGATGATCGCCCCCTCGCTGATCCGCATCCTCTACTGGGTGGGCCTCGTCATCATCGCCGTCGGGGTGCTGGCGCAGCTCTTCGGTGGTGTGGGGATGATGGGGCACGGCTTCGGCGGCAGCGGCTTCGGCCAGGTCCTCGCGGCCCTGGTGGGCGGCGTCTTCGCCGTGCTGGTCTGGCGGGTGACCTGCGAACTCTGGATCGTGCTGTTCGGGATCTTCGACCGGCTGGGCGAGATCCGGGACGCTAACCGGGGCTGACCGAGCCCGGTATGCCGGCCCCCAGCGGCCGGCGCCGGAACCAGCCCGTCACGGCCAGCCGCTCCCGGCGGGTGGCCAGTACCTCGTGGGCCATCTCGGCGCTGATGAAGGTGGCCAGCGTCCCGGCCTCCGGTTCCACGTCCACCACCGGGCCGTCCTCGGGATAGAGGCGGAGCTGGCCGCCATCGGCCGGCTCCCACCCCTCGTTGAGATAGAGGATGGCGGTGAGCGTCCGTCGGCCGCCGTCGGCGAAGCGGTCGTAGTGCCGGCGATAGGCGCTGCCCGGCGGGTAGAGGGCGAAGTGGCCCTCGTAGTCCTCCAGCCCCAGGAAGAGCCGGCGGTTCACCGCCACGCGCAGGCCTTCCAGCCGTGCCTGAAGCAGCCGGACGCTGGGGAGGTCGGGTACGCGATCCAGCCACAGGACCCGGTCGCCCCGGATCTCCGGACGGATGGCATGACCGCGTCCACGGCCGACTCCGGCTCGGTAGAAGGCGCCGGCGGCGTGCCAGCGCCGGGCCCGGGCCGCCAGGGCGCGGGTGAGGCGCTGGCCGGCAAGACCGGGACGGACGGACCAGCCCTGTTCGTACAGGTCGGCGGCGATGGCATCGTGGGCGGTGGGTGCGCCTGCCGAGTCCATCACCGGGGAGCCGGTCATCGCCGTTCGCCCTCGCGCGACTCGAGCAGCCGCTCGATGCGCTCCAGCCGGGCGTGGAGGGCCGCCAGGTCGTCCTTGTCCGCAGCCGGCGGGGCCTCCTGCTGCACCGGCTCCTGGCCGTCGGCCATGGCCGTCTCGCGGTCGATCTTCTCGTGCTCGCGCTGCATCACGTCGAGGATGATGCCGATGACCATGTTCAGGAAGACGAAGGCCGCCAGGAAGATGAAGGTCACGTAGTAGATCCAGGAGAGGGGGTAGACCTCCTGGGTCTCGTACATCAGATCGGCCCAGTCCTCGAAGGTGGCGATCCGGAAGAGGGTGAGCATCGCCCGGAAGAGGTTCCCCCACATGGCGTCGTTGATGCCGGCGAAGAGCAGGCTTCCGATGGCGGCATAGATGTAGAAGATGACGAACATCATCACCACCACGTAGAACAGCCGCGGCAGTGACTGGATGAGGGCGTTGACCAGCATCCGCAGCTCGGGGATGAAGGAGACCAGCCGCAGGATCCGGAAGACCCGCAGCAGCCGCGCCACCAGCGCCGTCCCCGCCCACTCCGCCGGGACCAGGCTCACCACGACCACGACGAAGTCGAAGACGTTCCAGCCGTGGCGGAAGAAGTGTCGCACCCTCCCGGCGCTGGCCATGCGGATGGCCAGCTCCACCAGGAAGAAGAGCGTTACCCCGTAGTCCAGGGCGTTGATGAAGGGCAGGAAGTCCGGCTCGACATCGTAGGTCCGCACCCCCACCAGCACCGCCGAGAGCAGGATCACGGCGATGACGAAGGTCTCGAAGAGCTTGTTGTGGTGGATGCGGTGGAAGACCGCCCGCGCGCGTGCCAGTGAAGCCAAGTCCCTACCTCCCGGAATCGGGCCGGCAGTATAACGGATCGCCCACCGGTAGGCCCCCCGGCCGGCGTTGACCCACGTTTGGGGGGAGGGGATCCCCCCTTCTGCGGGATGGGTGCCCATCCCCCGGTCGACCATGCTTTTCCCGGATACGGACGTAGCGATGGGGGAAGGGACATGGCGATCCGGATGGGATACGGGATGGTGCTGGCGGTCCTCCTGGCGCTGGTGGCCTGCAGCGATGGCGGCGGGGGTGGAGGTGCCACCGATGGCGGCGAGGATGGGGAGAGCACCGAGGGCGGCGGGGATGGCTCCGGGGTGGCCCAGAAGGGCCCCTTCCAGCCCGGGGGGACCGCCGAGGCGATCCGCCTGGACAGCGACGGCAGCCGTACGGAGGACAGCGCCGGCGGCGATATCGGCGAGAGCGGTCGCTACGACCTGCCATCGCTCGACTGGGAGGGCGCCACCCTCGTCGTCCTGCAGGGGAGCTACTACGACGAGATCGACGGCTCCTTCAGCAGCGACGATCGGGAGCTCCACGCCGTCGTCGCCAGTGACGGGGCGGTGGAGACCAACGCCAACCTCTACACCCACCTGGAGGCCCACCGCGTCCGCGCCCTCATGGAGGACGGGGATGATCTCACGACGGCCCGGGACCAGGCGGCGGACGAGCTAGAGGACCTGGTGGGCATCGAGGCCGCGGCGGGCGAACTCGACCTGCTGGAGGCCGGCGACAGCACCGAGGAGGACAGCGCCAACCTGTTGCTCTTCTCGGCGGCCCTGCTCCAGGCGGGCCACGGCCAGGCGGCCATCGATGCCCTGGCCGACGACTTCGCCGACAACGGGGCCATCGATGGCGAGGGGGAGGACGAGTGGCAGGCGGTCCAGGAGGAGGCCGAGGACGACACCCTGCTGAGCACCGCCCGCGACCGGCTGCAGAACCAGTACGGCGAGGCCCCGCCCGACCACGGGAACGGCGGCAGCGGCCTGGGCTGGAGGCTCTCGCCCTGTGAGGCGCTGGCGGTCACCGAACCCCGGGTGGTCTGCGAGGGTGAGACCTTCTACGGCAACCATCGGGAGGACAGCGACGAGTTCATCCCCTTCATCCCGACTCGGAGTGGCCACTATACCGTGGAGCTCTTCCGCGACCCCGATGGCGGCGACAATACCGGGCGCTGCTCGTGGACCGTCTACGACGACGACGACACCTTAGCGAGGGATTACGGCGACAGCAGGCACGACAGGTCCTTGTGCGGGGTCGAGGACGTTACCGAATTTCGGCTCACCGGCGGCGAGACCTACTACATCCGGCCCACCGTGCACAAATTAGAAGACGATGGCCCCGACGCCCGGTTCATGCTCTCCGTGGTGGCCAACGCCGAGGGCCGGGAGTTTTCGGACGAGGCGGTGGAGCTGACGGTGGGCGAGACCCACGATGCCACCGTCGGCACCCTCATCAACACCACTAACGATGACGAGAGCTACTACCGCTTCTCCGCCGGAGCCGACGGCACCTACACCATCACCGCGACCGGCTATCCCTCCTGCAACCCCGGCGAACTCCACCTCAAACTCTACCGGGAGGTGGGGAACAACGGCTTCAGCGACGAGGTCGACCAGGCCTCGGAGAGCGATGCCTGCACCCAGACCCTGGAGGTCGACCTGGAGGGAGGGACCTACTACCTGGCCGTGGAGAACTGGCTGGATTCGTCGTCCAATCACACCAACAGCCGGCCGGCGCCGGCGGCCGTCGACTTCAAACTCACCGTGGAGAAACAGTGACCGGGGAGTCCGGGGGTGTCCTGAAGGCAAGCAATAGATCTGGCCCCTGCCGGGAGCAGCAGGCAATCGAGTGCAATGGAGGGAGTGATCATGCAGGGAGGGAGAT
>JBKGYA010000035.1:0-14322 GCA_046546335.1 Thiohalospira sp.
CGACGGCATCGCCATGGGCCACGGCGGCATGCTCTACTCCCTGCCCTCCCGGGAGATCATCGCCGACTCCGTGGAGTACATGGTCAACGCCCACTGCGCGGATGCGCTGGTCTGCATCTCCAACTGCGACAAGATCACCCCCGGCATGCTCAATGCCGCCATGCGGCTGAACATCCCGACGATCTTCGTCTCCGGCGGGCCCATGGAGTCGGGCAAGGCGGTCATCGGCGGCCAGGAGGTCCACCTGGACCTGGTGGACGCCATGGTCTCGGCGGCCAATCCCGGGCAGTCCGACGAGGACGTGAACACCATGGAGCGCTCCGCCTGCCCCACCTGCGGCTCCTGCTCCGGGATGTTCACCGCCAACTCCATGAACTGCCTCACCGAGGCGCTGGGGCTGGCGTTGCCGGGCAACGGCTCCACCCTGGCCACCCACGCCGACCGCCGGGAGCTCTTCCTGCGCGCCGGGCGGACCATCGTGGACATGGCCCGGCGCTACTACGAGGGCGAGGATGGGTCGGTCCTGCCGCGCTCGGTGGCCCCCTTCGAGGCCTTCGAGAACGCCATGAGCCTGGACATCGCCATGGGCGGCTCCACCAACACCATCCTCCACCTGCTGGCGGCGGCCCAGGAGGGGGAGGTCCCCTTCACCATGGCCGACATCGACCGGCTCTCCCGGCGGGTGCCCAACCTCTGCAAGGTGGCACCGGCCACCCAGCAGTACCACATGGAGGATGTCCACCGCGCCGGCGGGGTCTACGGGATCCTGGGCGAGCTGGAGCGCGGCGGCCTGCTCCACGCCGACGTGCCCACCGTCCACGCCCCGAGCCTGGGCGAGGCCCTGGCGCAGTGGGACATCCGCCGCACCGACGACGAGGCGGTAGCGCAGTTCTACCGCGCCGGGCCTGGCAACGTCCGCACCCAGGAGGCCTTCAGCCAGGACAAGCGCTGGCCGGCGCTGGATACCGACCGCCAGGGGGGCTGCATCCGCGATATCGAGCACGCCTACTCCACCGACGGCGGCCTGGCCGTACTGGAGGGCAACCTCGCCCCGCGCGGCTGCGTGGTGAAGACCGCCGGGGTGGACGAGTCCATCCTCACCTTCACCGGGCCGGCCCGGATCTTCGAGAGCCAGGAGGCCGCGGTGGAGGGGATCCTGGGGGACCGGGTGCAGGCCGGCGACGTGGTCATCATCCGCTACGAGGGGCCGCGCGGCGGGCCGGGCATGCAGGAGATGCTCTACCCCACCTCCTATCTCAAGTCGAAGGGGCTCGGTAAGGACTGCGCGCTCATCACCGACGGCCGCTTCTCCGGCGGGACCTCGGGGCTGTCCATCGGCCACGTCTCCCCGGAGGCGGCCGAGGGCGGGGCCATCGGGCTGGTGGAGGAGGGCGACACCATCGAGATCGACATCCCCCAGCGCTCCATCCGCATCGCCGTGGACGAGGCGGAGCTGGAGCGCCGGCGTCGGGCGATGAACGCCCGCGGTGAGGCGGCCTGGCTGCCCGCGGAGCGTCAGCGCCCGGTGAGCCAGGCCCTGCGCGCCTACGCGGCGCTGACCACCTCCGCCGACCGCGGCGCCGTGCGCGACGTGGACCAGATCCGGCGGCTCTTCGGCTGAGAGCAACGAGAACGGGATCAGTAGCGGTAGCGGTTATCCTGGCGCGGGGGCTGCGTCGGGGTTCCCGCCCGCGCGGGAACGACGAGAACGGGCATTTTGGCCCGAGGGCCGGCCGGCTCAGGTTTGCCCCGATCGGGCTTGTCCGGGTATATTAAGCGGGTTTACCAACTCCAGACCCTGTTTATTGTGGGGGATCCCATGAAGAAGTACTTCACCTTCCAGAGCGCGCCCATGACCATCGTCGTGGTGCTCGTCGTCCTCTCCTGGCTGAGCCTGCTGTCGGTGGTCCTCTTCGGCGAGTTCAGCGGCCGCTACTAGGGCGAAGCCGCTCCCCGCGGCGTTCCCGCCGGGGCGGGTTCCCATCGCGGACTCCCATTGATCGACATCAATGGCGACTCCATCCACCGGATCTAGGGTGGAGTGGAACCCGTTCAAAGGAGGGAGCGCCATGAAGTCGATCTTCACCTTCCAGAACTTCCCGGTGGCCATCATCTTCGGGCTGGTGGCCCTGGGGTGGCTGAGCTTCTTCTCGGTGGTCCTCTTCGGCAGCGTCTCGTAGGACCGCCGAGGGAGCCGGCATCGGCCACGCAGGCAAAAGGGGCCGCACCCTCCGGGGTGCGGCCCCTTTCTGCAGGAGAAGGAGGTAAGAGGAAGGCCGGCGATTCCGGCGGCGGTCAGGCGGCGAGGACGTCCAGGGAGCCCCGGAGCTTGCCCATCGCCGCCTTCTCCAGCTGACGGATCCGCTCGGCGGAGACGCCGTACTCGTCGGCCAGGCTCTGGAGGGTGGCCTTGTCCTCGGCCAGCCAGCGCCGCTGGAGGATGTCCCGGCTGCGGTCGTCCAGGGCCGCCAGGGCCTCGTGGATCCGGTCGGTCTGGAAGGCCTCGCTCTCGGCCTCCTCCACCCGCCGCGCCGGGTCCTCGGAGTTGTCCTGGAGGTAGCCGGCCGGGGCCGGGGGCAGGTAGCCCTCCTCGTCGTCGGCGCCGGAGTAGTCGAAGGGCGTGTCGTGGTTGGCCAGGCGCGACTCCATCTCCAGCACCGCCTCGGTGCTCACGCCCAGGTCGTCGGCCACCGACTCCACCTCCTCGCGGGTGAACCAGCCCAGCCGCTTCTTGGCGTTGCGCAGGTTGAAGAAGAGCTTGCGCTGGGCCTTGGTGGTGGCGACCTTCACGATCCGCCAGTTGCGGAGGATGTACTCGTGCATCTCCGCCCGCACCCAGTGCACGGCGAAGGAGACCAGCCGGACGCCGATGCCGGGGTCGAAGCGCTTCACCGCCTTCATCAGGCCGATGTTGCCCTCCTGGATGAGGTCCGCCTGGGGCAGGCCGTAGCCGTTGTAGCCCCGGGCGATCCGGACCACGAAGCGCAGGTGGGAGAGCACCAGCTGGCGCGCGGCCTCCAGGTCGTTGTCGTCGTGGTAGCGCCGGGCGAGGTTGTACTCCTCGTCGGCGGTGAGCATGGGCACGGCGTTCACGGCTCGGGTATACGCCTCCAGGCTGCCCGTGGGAATCGCGGTCTGCAGAGCCTTGTCGGGCATGGTCATGCAGTCCTCCCTCTCAGTGTTGTATATGCACTCATTCGTCATGGTCCCTATGACCGGTGCTACCCGGTTGAGTTCCCATGATATTAGCGAAGTATAGCCCAGAGTGCTAAAGGCGCCACCGGCAGGCGCGCGGGTGGTCGGTTTCCGGTCAGCGGGGGGCGGTGGCGCGCAGGTGCCGGCCCACCTCGAACCAGGCCCCGGTCAGCCCCAGGAGGACCCCCAGGCCCACGGTGGCCCCGGCAATATCCAGGGGCAGCCAGTCCAGGTCGAAGCCGCTGTCGTAGAGGGCGGCGAGGTGGTCCACCGGCTCGCGCAGGAGGAGCAGGCCGGTGTTCACCAGCGCCACCGCCAGCAGCCCGCCGAAGAGGCCGTACCACAGCCCCATGTAGAGGAAGGGGCGGCGGATGAAGGCGTCGGTGGCGCCGATGAGCTGGGTGATGGCGATCTCCTCCCGCCGGCTGGCGATGGCCAGGCGGATGGTGTTGCCGACGATGAGCAGGACCCCGGCGCCCAGGAGGCCGAAGAGGATCAGCGCCAGCCGCTCGCCGGTGGCCAGCAGCGCCTGCAGCCGCTCCAGCCAGGCGCGGTCCAGCCGCACCCGGTCGACGCCATCGAGCCCCTCCAGCGCCTCGCCCAGGCGCGAGACTGCCTCCGGGGAGCTGGCGGTGGGCTGGACCACCAGGGTGTGGGGCAGCGGGTTCTCCTCCAGGCTGTCCAGTACCGTCTCCAGCCCGGACTGCTCGCGGAACTGCTCCAGCGCCTCGTCCCGGGGGATGAGCCGCACGGCGATGACATCCTCCCGCCCCTCGATCCGGCCCACCAGCTCCCGCGCCTCTTCGCGGTCGCGGTCGAGCCCCATGAAGACGGAGATCCGAGAGGCTTCGCGGTCCCAGCCGGCGGCGACGCCGCTGGCCGTCTCCACCAGGGTCTGCAGGGCCGCCGGCAGCGCCAGGGCGATGGCGATGACCGCCGCGGTGAGCAGGGAAGAGAGGGGGGCGGCGAGGAGGCGGCGCAGGCTGTCGACCGCCTCGTCCCGGTGCTGGTCCAGCCGCCCGCGCAGGGCCTCCCGGGGCATCCCCCGGGAGGCGCCGCGGGCCGGTGTGCTCCGGCTCACGCCGGCACCCCCGTGCGCTCGCCGGTGAGGCGACCCTCGCGCAGGCTCAGGGTCCGCCGGCCCAGCCGGCGGATGAGTTCCAGGTCGTGGGTGGCGACGAGGGTGGCCACGCCCACCTGGTTGAACTGCTCGAACAGCCCCATGATCTCCCGGGAGAGGACCGGGTCGAGGTTACCGGTGGGCTCGTCGGCGAGGAGCAGGTCGGGCTTGTTCACCACCGCCCGGGCGATGCCCACGCGCTGGGCCTCGCCGCCGGAGAGGGTGATGGGGTAGCGCCGCTCCTTGTCCAGCAGCCCCACCATGTCCAGCGCGGCGCGGACGCGCCGGCCCACCTCCTGGCGGCGGAAGCCGGCGATGATCAGGGGCAGGGCGACGTTGGTGTAGACGTCGCGGTCGAAGAGCAGCCGGTGGTCCTGGAAGATCATGCCCACGCGCCGGCGCAGGAAGGGGATCTGGCGCCGCCGGATCCGGGTGACGTTGCGCCCGACGACGAACATCTGCCCCTGGGAGGGCCGCTCCATGAGGGCGATGAGCTTGAGCAGGGTCGACTTGCCGGCGCCGGAGTGGCCGGTGAGGAAGGCCATCTCCCCCGCCTCCAGGGAGAGGTTGATGTCGCGCAGCGCATCGTGGCCCTGGGGATAGCGCTTGAAGACGTGCTGGAGGTCGACGACGGCCACCCGCGGCTACTCCTCGAACAGGGCGTCGACGAACTCCGCCGCGTCGAAGGGGCGCAGGTCCTCGGCCGATTCGCCGACGCCGATGAAGCGGATGGCGACCCCCTCCAGCTCCGCCGCCAGGGCAAAAAGGATCCCGCCCCGGGCGGTGCCGTCGAGCTTGGTCACCGTCAGCCCGGTCAGCGGGACCGACTGGTTGAACTGCTTGGCCTGGGATAGGGCGTTCTGGCCGGTGCCGCCGTCGATGACCAGCATGGTCTCGTGGGGTGCCTCGGGGATCTGCTTGGCGATGACCCGGCGCACCTTGGCCAGCTCCTCCATGAGGTTGCCCTGGGTGTGCAGACGGCCGGCGGTATCGATGATGACCACGTCGGCCCCCCGGGCGCGCCCGGCCTCCACGGCGTCGTGGGCCACCGCCCCCGGGTCGCCCCCCTCGGGGCCGCGGATCACCGGCACGCCGGTGCGCTCGCCCCACTCCTGGAGCTGCTCGGCGGCGGCGGCGCGGAAGGTGTCCGCCGCCCCCAGGACTACCTCGCGCCCCTCGGCGCGGTAGCGCTGGGCGAGCTTGCCGATGGTGGTGGTCTTGCCGGTGCCGTTGACCCCGACCATGAGGATCACGAAGGGCCCCTCCCGGTCCTCGGGGAGGGTCAGTGGTCGGGCGGCCGGCGCGAGCAGGGCGGTGAGCTCCTCGCGCAGGGTCCCCACCAGTGCCCGGGGGTCGGTGAGTTCGCGGCGTGAGACCCGGCGGGTGAGGTCGTCGATGATGCGCTGGGTCGCCGTCACGCCGACGTCGGCGGTGAGCAGTTGCGTCTCCAGGTCCTCCAGGAGATCGTCGTCGATCTCCTTGCGGCCCAGGACCAGCGTCCCCAGCCCCTCGGCGAGGCTGGAGCGGGTCTTCGACAGGCGCTCGCGCAGCCGGCCGAAGAGGCCACCCTTCTTCCCCTCCTCCCCGCCGGCGTCCGTCTCCGGGGCGGGCTCCGGTTCGGGGGCCGGCTCGGGCACCGGCTCGGAACTCGTCGTCCCGGCGGCAGGTTCGGGCGCGGCCGCCTCCTCGCCGTCCTGCGGGCTCGCCTCCCCGGGATCGCGGGTAACCGGCGCCGCGGTCTCCGGGACCGCCTGCGATGCATCTTCCGGCGGGGCTTCCCCGAGCTGCTCCTCTTCCGGGGTCCCGGGCTCGGACCCCTTCCCCTTGCGCTTTCGGAAACCGAACATGGCTCGTATGGTCACATAGTCTGGTATGGCCGACGGCGTCGCCGTCGCGGGCCATCATCCTAGCACTTGCCGCGCGGTGGGGATAACGCGCCGCGCGCGGAGGGACGACATGCGCTGGAACATTCTAACAATGAGGCGGCCCCGAACCGGCCTCCTTGCCGCCCTGCTGGCGGTACTGCCCGCCGCCGTCCTGGCCGAGGTCCACACCACCGAGCTGGATAACGGCATGACCGTGCTGGTGGAGACCGACCGCCGGGCCCCCACCGTGGTCTCCCAGGTCTGGTACGGCGTGGGCTCGAGCTACGAGCCCGGAGGCATCACCGGGGTGAGCCACATCCTGGAGCACATGATGTTCAAGGGGACCGAGGAGGTAGGCCCCGGCGAATTCTCCCGGATCATCAAGCGGCTGGGCGGGCGCGAGAACGCCTTCACCGGCCGCGATTTCACCGCCTACTTCGAGCAGCTCTCCGCCGACGAGCTGGATCGCGCCCTGAAGCTGGAGGCAGACCGCATGGTCAACCTCCGGCTGAACGCGGACGAGTTCGACAGCGAGCGCGACGTGGTCATGGAGGAGCGGAGGATGCGCGTGGAGGACCAGCCGGGGGCGAAGCTGCGCGAGGCGTTCAACGCCGCGGCCTGGCATGCCTCGCCCTACGGCCAGCCCATCATCGGCTGGATGGACGACCTCGAGCACATGGCCCTGGACGACCTCCAGGGCTGGTACGAGCGCTTCTACACCCCGGCCAACGCCACCCTGGTGGTGGTGGGCGACGTGGAGCCGGAGGCGGTCTTCGACGCCGCCCGGCGCCACTTCGGCGACCTCGAGGGCGGCGAGGAGCCGACCCTCAAGCCGCGCCGGGAGCCGGAGCAGACCGGTCCTCGTGAGGTGGTGGTCCGCGTCCCCGCCCGCGTCCCCCAGGTCCGCCTGGGCTACAAGGTCCCGGTCCTGAACACCGCCGAGGAGGCCACCGACGCCTACGCCCTGGAGGTGGCCGCCGGCCTGCTCGCCGACGGCGACAGCGCCCGGCTCCCCCGGCGGCTGGTACGCGGGGAGGAGATCGCCACCTCCGCCTCGGCGAGCTACGGCCTCTACGACCGCATGGATACGCTGTTCACCCTCAGCGGCACCCCCGGCGGCGAGACCGAGCCGCGGGAGCTGGTAACGGCACTGCGGGAAGAGGCGCGCGCCCTGTCCGAGGGCGAGATCGACGCCAACGAGCTGGAACGGGTGAAGGCGAAGGTAGTCGCCTCCGAGGTCTTCCAGCGCGACTCCCAGTTCTACAAGGCCATGCGCCGGGGCCTCACCGAGACCGTGGGCCTGGGCTGGGAGGTGGTCGACGAGTACCCCGAGCGGGTGGAGGCGGTCACCGCCGAGGATGTCCGCCGCGTGGCCGAGCGCTACTTCGCCGAGGACCGACTCACCGTGGCCATCCTCGAGCCCGAGGAGAGCGGCCCCGTCCCGCAGCAAAAGCCGTCCACCGGGGGGATGACCCATGATCACTAGACTCCGGACGCTCCTTCTCGCCCTGACTGCCCTGACTGCCGGCCCGGCGGTCGCCCAGCCCGAGATCCAGCAGTGGCAGACCGACAACGGCGCCGATGTCCTCTACGTCCATGCCCCGGAGCTGCCCATGGTGGACCTGCAGGTCACCTTCGCCGCCGGCAGCGCCCGGGACGGCGGCAAGCCCGGCCTGGCCGCCCTGACCAATGGCCTGCTGGAGGCCGGTGCCGGCGAGCGCGGCGAGGAGGCCATCGCCGACGACCTGGCGGCCTCGGGGGCGGAACTCTCCACCTCCGCCGAGCGCGACCGCGCCTCGGTCCACCTGCGTTCCCTTGCGGATCCCGAGCGCCTGGATCCGGCCCTGGCCATCCTCGCCGATGTCCTGGCGCGGCCCACCTTCCCGGAGGAGGCCTTCGAGCGCGAGCGCCGACGCGCCCTGGTAGGCCTGCGCCAGGCAAAGCAGGACCCCGGCGAGGTGGCCGATCGCGCCTTCCACCGGGCGCTGTACGGGGATCACCCCTACGCCCATCCCACCTCCGGGACCGAGGAGTCGGTGGAGGGGCTGGCGCGGACCGACGTGGCCACCTTCCACGACCGCTACTACGTCGCCGCCAATGCCGATGTCGCCATCGTCGGGGACGTGGACCGCGAGCGCGCCGCCGAACTGGCCGAGGCCGCCGTGGCCGAGCTCCCCGACGGGGAGGCCGCGCCGCCGCTGCCGGAGGTGGCCGACCTCGAGGAGGCCGAGCAGGTGGCAAAGGACTTCCCCTCCGCCCAGACCCACCTGCTCATCGGCCAGCCGGGCATGCGACGGGGCGACCCCGACTACTGGCCGCTGCTGGTGGGCAACCACATCCTCGGCGGATCCGGCTTCGGCTCCCGGATCATGGAGGCGGTGCGGGAGGAGCGCGGCCTGGCCTACAGCGCCTATAGCCACTTCCGGCCCCTGGGCCGGCGCGGCCCCTTCATCATCGGCCTGCAGACGGCCAACGCCAACGCCGAAGAGGCGGAGGAGCTGGCCCGCGAGCTGCTCGCCGATTTCGTGGAGGAGGGCCCGAGCGAGGATGAGCTGGAGGCGGCGAAGGCCAACCTGGTGGGCAGCTTCCCCCTGCGCATCAACACCAATTCGGATCTCCTGGGCTATCTCGCCATGATCGGCTTCTACGACCTGCCCACCGACTATCTGGATCGTTTCACCGACCGGGTGGAGGCGGTGACCGTCGAGGATATCCGGGACGCCTTCCGCCGCCGGGTGGATCCGGACCGGCTGGTAACGGTGACCGTCGGCGGGGATGAGTAGGGGACGCGGCGGGATCCGGATCATCGGCGGCCGCTGGCGCGGTCGCCGACTGGCCGTTCCGCCGGGCAGGGGGCTGCGGCCCACCCCCGATCGCGTCCGGGAGACGCTCTTCAACTGGCTCTCGCCACGGATCGCCGGGGCGCGCTGCCTGGATCTGTTCGCCGGCAGCGGTGCCCTGGGGCTGGAGGCCCTCTCCCGGGGCGCGGCGGGGGCCGTGCTGGTGGAGCGCTCGGCCCCGGTGGTTCGCCATCTGCGCGAGCAGGTGGCCACCCTCGGGGCGGAGGGCGCGAGCGTGGTCCAGGCCGATGCCCGGCGCTTCCTGGCGGGCGAGGTCGCCGCGGCCGGCGGGCCCTTCGATATCGCCTTCCTGGACCCGCCCTTCGATAGCGGCCAGCTGGAGCCGGCCATGGCGGCGCTGGAGGCCGGCGGCTGGCTCACGGAGGGGGCGGCCCTCCACGTGGAGAGCCCCGCCGGGGGCGCGGAGCCGGCCTGGCCGGAGGGCTGGCAGCCCCACCGCGGGCATGTCCACGGCGAGGTGCGGTATGATCTGCTGCTCCGCGGGGAGAGCGCCTAGCCCCGGAACCACCTCCGCCCGGAACAGGGAGCGCACCATGTCGGTCACCGCCGTCTATCCCGGCACCTTCGACCCCATCACCAATGGCCACGCCGAGCTCATCGAGCGCGCCGCCCGGCTCTTCGAGCGGGTCATCGTCGCCGTGGCCGCCAATCCCGGCAAGCACCCGTTGTTCGACCACGCCGAGCGCATCGGCCTGGCCGAGCGGGTGCTCGCCGACATCCCCGGCGTCGAGGTTCACGGCTTCGATAACCTCCTGGTGGACTACGTCCACCAGTGCGATGCCCGGGTGGTGGTCCGCGGCCTGCGCGCGGTCTCCGACTTCGAGTACGAGTTCCAGCTCGCCAGCATGAACCGCCAGCTCGCCCCGGAGGTGGAGACGGTCTTCCTCACCCCCTCCGAGCGCAACACCTTCCTCTCCGCCACCCTGCTGCGGGAGATCGCCACCCTGGGGGGCGATGTCAGCCCCTTTGTCCACACGGAGGTCGTGGCTGCACTGCGCCAGCGTTTGGGCTAGCATTCGGCGCCATCACCAGTCAGCCGGCGCGCGGCGCCGAGGAGAGACGGCATGTCCCTGCTCATCACAGACGAGTGCATCAACTGCGATGTCTGCGAACCGGAGTGCCCCAACGGCGCCATCTCCATGGGCGAGGAGATCTATGTCATCGACCCGGAACTGTGCACCGAGTGCGTGGGCCACTTCGACGAGCCCCAGTGCATCGAGGTCTGCCCGGTGGACTGCATCGTGGTCGACCCGGACAACCAGGAGAGCCGGGACCAGCTCCAGGCCAAGTACGAACGGCTGACCGGCTGATGGCGGCCTTCCTGCGTGGCATCGCCGCCGGCCTGCTGGCGGCGCTGGCCTTCCCGGCCGGGGCGGCATCCGGCAGCCCGTCGGGGGCGGCCGCCGTGGCCACTGCCCATCCGGTGGCCACCGAGGCCGCCTTCGAGGTCCTGGAGGCCGGTGGCAACGCCTTCGACGCCGCCGTGGCCGCCAGCGCCGCCCTGGGCGTGGCCGAGCCCTACAGCTCCGGGATCGGCGGGGGCGGCTTCTGGCTCCTGGACCCCGCCGGGGGCGAGCCGGTGATGGTGGACGGCCGGGAGACCGCGCCGTCTGCCGCCACCGCCACCATGTACCAGGACGAGGAGGGCGAGCTGCGCGAGGGCGCCTCCATGAACGGCCCCCTGGCCGCCGGGATCCCCGGCGCCCCCGCCGCCTGGGACCACATCGCCGACGACTACGGCGCCCTGTCGCTGGGGCGCAGTCTGGAGCCGGCCATCCGCGCCGCCCGGGAGGGCTTCGAGGTGACCGCTCACTACCGCCGCATGGCCGGCTTGCGGAAGGAGGTGCTCGGGCGCTGGTCGGCGGGGGCGGAGGTCTTCCTGGATGACGGCGAGGTGCCCGAGGAGGGGGCGACCATCCGCCAGCCGGATCTGGCCGATACCCTGCAGCGCCTGGCCGAGGAGGGGCGGGACGGCTTCTATCGCGGGCCGGTGGCCGAGGCCCTGGTGGCCGGTGCCCGGGATGCCGACGGGATCTGGACCGAGGACGACCTGGCCGACTACGAGGTGGTGGAGCGCGAGCCGGTGACCCTGGAGCATCAGGGGTGGCGGATCCACGCCGCCTCCCTGCCCTCCTCCGGCGGGATCACGCTGGGCGAGACCTTCAACATCCTGGATGGCTATACGGTGGAGCCGGGCAGCGCCGAGGGGATCCACCTCACCGTGGAGGCCCTGCGTCGCGCCTACCGGGATCGCAACGCCCACCTCGGCGACCCCGATTTCGTGGAGTCGCCGGCCCACCTGCTGGACCCGGCCTACGCCGCCGGCCTGCGGGCCGGGATCCGGCGCGACCGGGCCACCCCCAGCGACGCACTGGCACCGGTCCCGGCGGCCGCCGGCGGCCACCACACCAGCCACCTCTCCATCGTCGATGCCGACGGCAACCGCGTCTCGGCAACGCTCTCCATCAACTACCCCTTCGGTAGCGGCTTCGTCGCCCCCGACACCGGCGTGGTCCTCAACAACGAGATGGACGACTTCGCCGCCAAACCCGGCGAGCCCAATGCCTACGGCCTGGTCCAGGGGGAGGCCAACGCCGTCGCTCCCGGCAAGCGGCCGCTCTCCAGCATGACGCCGGTGGTGATGGAGAAGGGCGACGACTTCGCCGTCCTGGGCAGCCCCGGCGGCAGCCGGATCATCACCCAGGTCCTGCTCGGGATCCGGTCGGTGCAGGCCGGCGACCGGGCGGGTACGGTGGTGGACCGGCCCCGCTACCACCACCAGTATCGGCCCGACGAGGTCGAATACGAGCCCGGTGCCCTGGACGAGGAGACCCGGAAGGCGCTGGCCGACCGCGGCCACGAGCTGACCGAGGAGGATCCCTGGGGCAACATGCAGGCCGTTACCGGCGGCCCCGCCGGCCTGGAGGCGGCCAGTGACTCGCGCGGCGAGGGGGCAGCGGCGGTGCGCCCTGTTCCCTAGGTCTGGCAGGCGGGGCAGCGCACCGTGGCGCGCTGGCCCACCTGCGAGGTGACCAGCGCCCGGCCGCAGCTCGGGCAGGGCTCGCCGGCCCGGCCGTAGGCGGCCAGCCGGATCCGGAAGTACCCCGGCGCCCCGTCGCTGCGGGTGAAGTCCCGCAGGGTGGTGCCGCCGGCCTCGATGGCCTCGGCCAGGACCGCCCGGACGGCCTCGGCGAGCCGGCGGTAGCGCTCCCGGCCCACGCGGCCGGCGGCCCGGCGCGGGTCGATACCGGCGCGGAAGAGCGCCTCCGTGGCGTAGATGTTGCCCACCCCCACGACCACCTGGTTGTCCATGAGGAAGGCCTTCACCGCCGCCCGCCGCCCCCGGCTGGCGCGGTAGAGGTAGTCGCCGTCGAAGTCGGGCCCCAGGGGCTCCGGGCCGAGGCCGGCGAGGCGTGGATGGGTGGTCCCCGCCGGCTGCCAGAGGGCGGCGCCGAAGCGCCGGGGGTCGCGCAGGCGCAGGGCGTGGCCGTCGTCGAGGACCAGGTCCAGGTGGTCGTGGGCGGCGGGTGGCTCGGCGGCGTCGATGACGCGCAGGCTCCCCGACATCCCCAGGTGGAGGATGAGCGTCCCGGCCTCGCCGGCAGGGAGCAGGAGGTACTTGGCGCGGCGGTCCACCGGCCCCAGGGTGGTGCCGGCCAGGTGCGTGGGCAGTTCGGGGTCCACCGGCCAGCGCAGGCGCGGCTCGCGGACCACCAGCTCCGCCACGCGCCGCCCCTCCACGTGGGGGGCGATGCCGCGGCGGGTGGTCTCGACTTCGGGGAGTTCGGGCACGGGCTCCTCGCGGGTGGCTCGGTGGGCGCGGAGGCGGTATTGTCCCGGGCCCGGGCGCGGCTGCCAAGCCGTTCGTCGGGGTCCCCTCCGGCAGGAGGGGCAGGGAAAAAGGGCAGAAGTGGTCGGGGGCGAGGTCCGGTGGCCGGCTGTCAGGTCGTCGACAGCAGGGATGCTGTCGTCGAGCCTACATGGATGTATGTACGGCGTACCTGATAGCCGGCCACCGGGCCTCGCCATCCCGCAGCCCTTCGGGAATTCGTGGCTCGCCAGGAGAGGATGGCAGAGATGCAACGGCTCGGCGTGGACACCGGCGGGACCTTCACCGACCTGGTCCTGGTGGACGAGGCGGGGGGCGTGCGTACCCGCAAGGTCCTCTCCACCCCGGAGGCGCCGGAGCGGGCCATCCTCGCCGGCATGGCCGACCTGGGTCTGGACCCGGCGGATCCCGCGCTGGAGGTGATCCACGGCACCACCGTGGCCACCAATGCCGTCCTCGAGGGCCGGGGGGCGCGGACGGTGCTGATCACCAACCGCGGCTTCGCCGATCTCCTCACCATCGGCCGCCAGGCCCGGGCCGACCTCTACGACCTCCAGCCGCCGGCCACCGAGCCGCCGGTCCCGGCGGCGCTCTGCCTGGAGGTGGGCGGGCGCATCGGCCCCGAGGGGGAGACGGTGGAGCCCCTGGATGAGGCGGAGCTGGCCGGGCTGGCCGAGCGGGTGGCGGCCCTGGAGCCGGAGGCGGTGGCCATCAACCGGCTCTTCTCCTTCCTCGCCCCGGCGGAGGAGGCGCGCATCGCCGAGGCCCTGCCGCCGGGGCCCTTCGTCAGCCGATCCTCGGCGGTGCTCGCCGAGATCCGGGAGTACGAGCGCGGCATCGCCACCTGGCTCAATGCCCGCCTGGGGCCGGTGGTGCAGGGCTACCTCCAGCGGCTGGCGGCCGCCCTGCCGGGACCGCGCATCGCGGTGATGCAGAGCCACGCCGGGACCTGCGATATCGCCACCGCCGGGGCGGGGGCGGTGCGACTCCTCCTCTCCGGCCCCGCCGGCGGCCTGGCCGCGGCGGCGCGCACCGGCGGGGAGGAGCGCCAGCTCACCTTCGACATGGGCGGTACCTCCACCGATGTCGCCCTGGTGGCCGGGGAGCCGCGGATCACCACCGAGGGCCGGATCGGGCCGTGGCCGGTGGCGGTCCCCCAGGTGGAGATGCACACCATCGGCGCCGGCGGCGGCTCCATTGCCCGCCTGGACGAGGGCGGCCTGCTCCGGGTGGGGCCGGCCTCCGCCGGTGCCGACCCGGGGCCTGCCTGTTACGGCCGCGGCGGCGGCGAGCCCACGGTGACCGACGCCAACGTGGTCCTGGGCCGGCTGCCCGCCGAAGTGGCCCTGGGCGGGGACATGGCGCTGGATGGCGAAGCGGCCCGGGCCGCCGTGAGGCGCCTGGGGGAGGCCATGGGGCGGGAGCCGGAGGCCGCCGCCGAGGGGATCCTGG
>JBKGYA010000036.1:0-14238 GCA_046546335.1 Thiohalospira sp.
CGCGTGCCCTCCACGCCCTTCTGCGGCGCCACCTGCTCGTCCAGCTCGTAGGGCGGCAGGCTACGTTCCACGGGAAACATCTCCAGCCGGGCGTGGTCGGGGAGGCCGTCGACGAAGGGCGTCTGTGCCTCCCCGGCGATGAGGGGCCGGAGGTAGCGCCGCGCCGCCTCGGTAATGTGGTAGCCATCCTCGCGGATGAAGGCCTCCGGGACGGTGGTCTCCACATCCGCGATCCGGGCCAGGTCGACGCTGTCCACCGACCACTGGTAGGGCTCGTCCGCCTCCCGCCGGATCACCGGCATGCGGCCGTTCTCGCCGGCAACAGCGAGTTCCACCGCCCGCTCCCCCACCGCCACGGCCTGCTCCACGTCCGTGGCCGATGCGATGTGGCGCGCCGAGCGCTGGAGGTAGTCGGGCAGGGCCCAGTGGACCTTGTAGTCGAGATCGCGGCGGACCATCTCGGCGAGGTTGGGCGCAACGCCGCCGAGCTGGATCCACTCCTCCACGGCGCTGCCCTCGGCCACCGAGAGGAGCCGCCCCTCCGGATCCCGAAGCCCCTCGCTCGCGACCACGACACAGTAGCCCACGCGGTCCACGGTCTCCCGGACCCGCTGGATGAAGTCCCGACGGTGGAAGGGCCGCTCGGCGAAGAGGATCAGGTGGGGTGCATCGTCCGCCCGTTCCCGGGCCAGGCCACCGGCGGCGGCCAGCCAGCCGGCGTGGCGCCCCATCACCTCCATGATGAAGACCTTGGTGGACGACGCCGCCATGGAGACCACATCCCGCGCCGCCTCCCGAACCCCGGTGGCCACGTACTTGGCTGCCGAACCGAAGCCCGGGCTGGTATCGGTGCCCGCCAGATCGTTATCGATGGTCTTGGGGATCCCCATGACCGTCAGGGGATAGCCCATCTGCCGAGCGGCCACGTGGACCTTCTCCGCGGTCACCATGGAGCCGCCCCCGCCGTTGTAGAAGAAGTACCCGATATCGTGGGCGGCGAAGACCTCCATGAGGCGTTCGTACTGGTGGTGGTGGCTCTCCAGCGGCCCCAGGTCGTAGCGGCAGGCGCCGAAGGCCCCGCCCGGGGTATGGCGCAGCGCATCCAGGGTCGCCGCCGACTCCCGCTCCAGGTCCAGCAGGTCCTCCCGCAGGGCGCCGATGATCCCCTCGCGCGCGGCGTAGATCCGCCCGAACCGGTCGCGGTGCCGCCGTACCCCCTGAATGACGCCGTAGGCGGAGGCATTGATGACGGCGGTCACGCCGCCGGCCTGACCATAGAGGACATTGGCGGGCATCGGGTTCTCCCTGGGCGATGGTGGATGGATTCGTGATCCCCGGCGGCGTCCGGATCCCGCCGTCCCGATCGGATCGGTGGTGCCGCAACTCTCTGATACAATCCGGGTTCAGCCTTTCCGGCCCGCGGCTACAGACCGCCGCGGGCGCCACCCATTCCGCGGCAAGGGGACCGACATGCATATCGGAACGACACTGACGCAGTTCATTATCGAGAAGGAGCACCAGCACGTCGAGGCCACCGGCGCCTTTACCGGGCTGCTCAACGAGATCGCCACCGCCTGCAAGATCATCTCCAACGGCGTGAACCACGGCGGCCTCGCCGAGGATGTCCTGGGCGTCGCCGGGACCGAGAACGTCCAGGGCGAGGAGCAGAAGAAGCTCGACGTCCTCTCCAACGAGGTCATGATCGCCCGCAACCAGTGGGGCGGCCACGTCGCCGCCATGGCCTCCGAGGAGGAGGACGACATCTACAACCTCCCCAGGGAGTACCCGCGCGGCAAGTACCTCCTCCTCTTCGATCCCCTGGACGGCTCCTCCAACATCGACGTGAACATCTCCGTGGGGACCATCTTCTCCATCCTCCGTTGCCCGGAGGGGGTGGAGGAGCCCACCGCCGATGACTTCCTCCAGCCCGGCACCACGCAGGTCGCCGCCGGCTATGCCCTGTACGGTCCCTCCACTGAGATGGTCCTGACCACCGGCAACGGGGTGAACCGCTTCACCCTGGATCCCAACGTCGGCGAGTTCATCCTCACCGAGGAGAACGTCACCATCCCGCAGGAGACCCAGGAGTTCGCCATCAACATGTCGAACCAGCGCTTCTGGGAGGCCCCGGTCAAGCGCTACATCGACGAGTGCCTCCAGGGCAAGGAGGGCCCCCTGGGCAAGGACTTCAACATGCGCTGGGTGGCCTCCATGGTGGCCGAGGTCCACCGGATCCTGAACCGCGGCGGGATCTTCATGTACCCCATGGACTCCAAGACCGCCGCCAAGGGCCAGGCCGGCAAGCTGCGGCTGATGTACGAGGCCAACCCGATGTCGTTCATCGTGGAACAGGCCGGCGGCGCCTCCACCACCGGCCGCGAGCGGATCATGGACATGAAGCCGGAGCACATCCACCAGCGGGTCCCGGTGGTGCTGGGATCGCGCACCGAGGTGGAGCGGGTCACCGCCTACCACAAGGAGGGCTGAGCGCCCCACCGCTCCCCGCCCCGCCTGTCGACGGGGCCCCTCCCGGGCCCGGCCATCGCGCCGGGCCTTTTCGATCCCCCCGGCAACCGGCTGTCTCCCTCCGTTTGTGAGCCGTCCCGATCCGAGTCCCGAGGGGCCGGCCGTCCCCATCAACCCAACGGCCGACTACACACGCCCCTTCCACGAACACCCCGAACCGCGATCCCACCCCCAACTCCGACCGATCCCCGCCCGAGATCGAAAAAGGCCCGAGGGATGCTCCCCCGGGCCCTCCTGCCAGGAACACCGCCGGCGCCGGCGACCTACACGTCGAGGTTCGTCACCGACAGGGCGTTGGCCTCGATGAAGTCCCGCCGGGGCTCCACCTGGTCCCCCATGAGGGTGGTGAAGATCTCGTCGGCGGCCACGGCATCCTCGATCCCGACGCGCAGCATCCGGCGGCTCTCGGGATCCATGGTGGTCTCCCAGAGCTGCTCCGGATTCATCTCCCCGAGCCCCTTGTAGCGCTGGATGCTCTGGCCGCGCTTGGCCTCCCCGAGCAGCCACTCCATGGCCTCCTTGAAGCTGGCCACCGCCTGGATCCGGTCCCCACGCCGGACGTAGGCCCCCTCCCCGAGAAGGCCTTCCAGCCGATCATGGAGGCGGCGCATGGCCCGGTACTCACCGGAGTTGAAGAACTCGCCGTCGAAGGGCTGCCGGGCCTCGTTGGAGTGGCGGGTGATCACCAGATCGGCCCCGTACTCCCCGTGGTCGGGATCCGCCGCCACCTCGAAGCGGTAGGTCAGTCCCGCCGGGCGCTCGGCGTTGAGCCGATCCTCCAGCTCCCGGAACCAGGCCGTGACCGCCTCCTCGTCCCGCCGCTGCTCCTCGGAGAGGGACGGCATGTAGACCATCTTCTCCAGGACCTCGGTGTTGTAGCGGTGGCCCATGCGCTCGATGGTCGCCATCACCCCGGCATAGTCCCGCGCCAGCTCCTCCAGCCCCGGGCCGGTGAGCGCCGGCGCCTCCGGATTCACGTGCAGCGCGGCGCCGTCCAGGGCGACGCCCAGGAGGTAGTCGGTGAGCTCCCGGTCGTCCTTGACGTACTGCTCCTGCTTGCCCTTCTTGAGCTTGTAGAGGGGCGGCTGGGCGATATAGACGTGGCCGCGCTCCACCAGCTCCGGCATCTGCCGGTAGAAGAAGGTCAGCAGCAGGGTCCGGATGTGCGAACCGTCCACGTCGGCGTCGGTCATGATGATGATCCGGTGGTAGCGGAGGTTGTCCGCGTTGAACTCCTCGCGACCGATCCCGGTCCCCAGCGCCGTAATGAGCGTGGCAACCTCCGCCGAGGAGAGCATCTTGTCGAAGCGCGCCTTCTCCACGTTGAGGATCTTCCCCTTGAGCGGGAGGATCGCCTGGTAGCGCCGATCCCGTCCCTGCTTGGCCGAGCCGCCGGCGGAGTCGCCCTCCACCAGATAGAGTTCCGACTCCGCCGGGTCCTTCTCCTGGCAGTCGGCGAGCTTGCCCGGCAGGCCGGCGACATCCAGCGCGCCCTTGCGCCGGGTCATCTCCCGCGCCTTGCGCGCCGCATCCCGCGCCCGGGCCGCATCGATGACCTTGCCGGCGATGGCCTTGGCCTCGCTGGGATGCTCATCGAGGAACTCGGCCAGGTGCTCGGCCAGGCAGGACTCCACCAGCCCCTTCACCTCGGAGGAGACCAGCTTCTCCTTGGTCTGGGAGGAGAACTTGGGGTCGGGGACCTTCACCGAGATGACGGCGGTCAGGCCCTCCCGGGCATCATCGCCGGACGGAGCCACCTTGGCCTTGCCGGCGTAGCCCTCGCGCTCGATGTACTGGTTCATGGTCCGGGTCAGCGCACCGCGGAAGCCGGAGAGGTGGGTCCCGCCATCGCGCTGGGGGATGTTGTTGGTAAAGCAGAAGATGGACTCCTGGTAGGAGTCGTTCCACTGCATCGCCACCTCCACGGTCATCCCCTCCCGCTCGGCGGTGAAGTGGAAGACCTGCTCGTGGAGCGGCTGCTTCTTCTGATTGAGGTGCTCGACGAAGGCGCGGATCCCGCCCTGGTACTCGAAGACGTCGTGGCGCGGTTCTGCCCGCTCATCCCGCAGCTCGATCCGGACCCCCGAGTTGAGAAAGGAGAGCTCCCGCAAGCGGCGCGCCAGCACATCGTAGTGGAACTCCGTATCCCCGAAGACCTCGGGGCTCGGCCGGAACCGGATCTCGGTCCCGCTGCCCTCGGTCTCGCCCTTTTCCTCCAGGGGGGACTCCGGCTCCCCCATGCTGAAGACCTGCTCGTAGACGCGGCCGCCGCGCCGGATGGTGAGCCGGAGCTCCTCCGAGAGGGCATTGACTACCGAGACCCCGACGCCGTGAAGCCCGCCGGAGACCTTGTAGGAGTTGTTGTCGAACTTACCGCCGGCGTGGAGGACGGTCATGATGACCTCGGCCGCGGAACGCCCCTCCTCCTCGTGCCAGTCCACCGGGATACCGCGGCCGTCGTCGCGCACGGACACCGCGCCGTCGCCGTGGATCACCACCTGGATGGTGGAACAGTACCCACCGAGGGCCTCGTCGATGGCGTTGTCCACCACCTCGAAGACCATATGGTGGAGCCCGGTGCCATCATCGGTATCCCCGATGTACATACCGGGCCGCTTGCGAACGGCATCCAGCCCCTTGAGGACCTTGATGCTCGAGGAATCGTATTCGGCCATGTCTGCTCCCTGGACGCTGGCACCATTATACCACTCTGCGGACCCCGCCGTGTTCCACCTGAAACTGCGCCTCTCCCCCGGAGACGGGGACCAGGCCCGCCTCGGTGGCCGTGACCAGCGCCTGGACACCAAGACCCCGGACCCCTTCCAGGAGCCGACCGCGGTGCTCTTCGTCCAGCTCCGCCGGCAGGTCGTCCAGGAGGAGAAGTGCCCCCTCCCCGATCCGCTCCGCGAACAAGCCCAGCTGCGCCAGGCGCAGCGCCGCCGCCAGCAGCTTCTGCTGCCCCCGGGAGACCCGTTCCGCGGCGACCACCCCCTCCATGCGGAGGGCCAGCTCGGCGCGGTGGGGTCCTGACCCGGTATGCCCCTGCCGGCGATCGCCCTCCCAGCCAGCCTCCAGCGCCTCGGCCAGGGTCCGCTCCCTCGCCCAGCCGGCATGGAGCTGGAGCTCGAGCCCGCTGAGGCCGAAACACTCCTCCGCCATGGCCACCGCCCGCGGGGCCAGCTCGCCGAGATAGTGTCGCCTTGCGGCGTCCACCGCCTGACCGAGTTCCACCAGCTCCCCGTCCCAGGCCCGCGCCACCGCCGGACCGCTCCCCTGCCGGAGCGCCGCATTGCGCTGCTCCAGGACCCGCCGATAGCGCCGCCAGGTCCGCAGGAATCCCGGTTCCACGTGGAACACGCCCCAGTCCAACAGGGCCCGCCGCTCCGCCGGCGGCCCCTCGATCAGGCGGTGGGAATCGGGGTTGAGCAGCTGCAGGGGGAGGCAGTCGGCGAGGCGGGCGACGCTCTCCGCGTCCGCCCCGTCGCGGCGGAGCCGCGTATCGCCGTCCCCGCCCTCGACCCCGATCCGGTGGATCCCGCCCGCCCACTGGCTCTCGCCGTAGATGGTCAGTCGGCCCCGACCCCCCTGAACCACCCGACGAAGGGATCGCGCACGAAAGGACCGCCCCAGGCCCAGGATGTGGACCGCCTCGAGGAGGCTGGTCTTCCCGCTTGCGTTGGCCCCTACGACCCAGTTGACCCCCGGCTCCAGGGCGAGGTCCAGTCGGTCGAGGTTGCGGACCGATTGCAGGGCGAGTCGCCGGAGGATCATCCCCTAGATCCGCATGGGCATGACCACGTACCGGCAGTCCCCCTCCTCGCCCCCGTCGATGAGACAGCTGCTGTTGCTGTCGGCCAGTTGTAGCCGTGCCTGCTCACTGTCCAGGGCCCCCAGGGCATCCAGGAGATAGCTGGCGTTGAAGCCGATCTCCATCTCCGGGCCGTTGTAGTCCACCTCCAGGGTCGCCTCCGCCTCCTCCTGCTCCGGATTGTGCGCCACGGCCGCGACCTCCCCGGCGCGGATCTCCAGCCGGATCCCCCGGTACTTCTCGTTGGAGAGGATGGCGGCGCGCTGCAGGGTCTCCCGCAACAGTCGACGATCCGCGGTGAGGTGGTGCCGGTTCCCGCTGGGGATGACCTGCTCATAGTCGGGGAACCGGCCGTCGATGAGCTTCGTGGTGAACCCCGTATCCCCCAGTCGGAAGCGCAGATAGCTGCCGCCGGCCTCGATGTCCACCAGCTCCTCGTCCTCCCCCAGGAGCTTCGCCAGCTCCGTGACCGCCTTGCGCGGCACGATGGCCCGAATCCCCCCCTCCGGGTCGTGCTCCGTCCCGCACTCGCACAGCGCCAGTCGATGCCCGTCGGTAGCGACGCTGCGCAGGGTGTGATCGCCGACCTCCAGCAGGAGTCCGTTGAGATAGTACCGGACGTCCTGCTGCGCCATGGCGAAGGCCGTCCGATCCAGGAGCCCCTTGAGGTGGCCCTGGGGGACCTGCAACCGCGTCGCCTCCTCCCGCGCCTCCATCGCCGGGAATTCCGTCGCCGGCAGGGTGGCGAGAGTGAACCGGCTGCGGCCGGATCGTACCACCATCTTCTCGCCTTCCTGCTCGAAGCGGATCTCGGCGTCCTCCGGGAGCGCCCGGACGATATCGGTGAGCTTGCGTGCCGGAACCGTGACCCGCCCCTCCTCCACCTCGCCCTCCAGGGCAACGTGGGTCACCAGCTCGAGCTCCAGATCGGTCCCGGTGATCGCCAGGCTCCGCGGTGAGACCGTCAGCAGGATGTTGGCGAGGATGGGCATGGTCTGCTTGCGTTCCACCACCCCGCTCACGGCCTGGAGGGGCCGCAGGAGTGCCTCGCGCTGGATGCCGAACTTCATATCCGCTCCCGATGCAGTTGTAGTGATCTGTCTTTCTTAAAGAACCCCGTTGTAACAACAAGGGCTGGCCCCATCTGGGGATGACTCCCGATAAACCTTTTCATATTAACGAGTTATAAGGACTTCGGCCGGTGGATAACTGGCGCCTCGCGCCGGTCCACTCCCTGTGGAAAACCTGTTGCCCGTTTGGCCCTGCCATTCCGACCCGATGTTATCCACAGGTTCTCCCCCCTCAACTGGTCAGGGTTCTCAACAGGTTCTGATAGTCCTCGTGAAGCCGGTTATCGCTCTGACGTAGCTCCTCCACCTTGCGACAGGCGTAGAGGACGGTGGTGTGGTCCCGGCCGCCGAAGGCATCCCCGATCTCCGGCAGGCTGTGGCTGGTCAGCTCCTTGGCCAGGGCCATGGCGAGCTGTCGCGGCCGCGCGATGGACCGGCTTCGCTTCTTGGACAGCAGATCCCCCATGCGGATCTTGTAGTACCCGGCCACGGTCTTCTGGATGTTGTCCACCGTGACCAGCTTGTCCTGCAGGGCGAGGAGGTCCTTGAGGGCATCCTTGGCGAAGGGGAGGTCGATGGGGTGGCCCGTGAAGTGGGCGTTGGCCACCACCCGGCGCAGGGCACCCTCGAGTTCCCGCACGTTGGACCGGATCCGTTTGGCGATGAAGAAGGCCACCTCGTCGGGGAGTTCCGCCCCGGACTGGCACGCCTTGCTCTTGAGGATGGCGACCCGGGTCTCCAGCTCCGGCGGCTCGATGGCCACCGTCAGCCCCCAGCCGAAGCGCGAGCGGAGTCGCTCCTCGAGCCCCTCCACCTCCTTGGGATAGCGATCGCAGCTGAGGATGATCTGCTGCTCGCTCTCCAGCAGGGCATTGAAGGTGTGGAAGAACTCCTCCTGGGAGCGCTCCTTGTTGGCGAAGAACTGGATGTCGTCGATGAGCAGGGCGTCCACCGAGCGGTAGAACTTCTTGAAGTCGTCGATGACGCTGTGCTGGAGCGCCTTGATCATGTCGGAGACGAAGCGCTCCGAGTGGAGGTAGACCACCCGCGCCTCGGGCCGGTGCTCCCGGATCTGGTTGCCTACCGCGTGCATGAGGTGGGTCTTGCCCAGCCCCACGCCGCCATAGATGAATAGCGGGTTGTACGGAGCCCCGGCGCTGCTGCCGACCTGGAAGGAGGCCGCGCGCGCCAGCTGGTTGGACTTGCCCTCAACGAAGGTATCGAAGGTGAAGGCGGGGTTGAGCCGACTGGGGGAGGCGCGAAAGCGCGATGACTCCGGGGCCTCGTGGGCCGCGCCGATGGACGCTGCCCCCTCCCCGGGGGCATCGACGACCAGGGAGACCTCCGGCCCCGGTGCCCCCGCGATCCGCGCTACCGCCTCCCGGATGCGATCCACTGCGTGGTTCTCGACCCACTCCTGGACGAAGGGGTTGGGGGCGCAGAGCTCCATGGCGCCGTTACGCTCCCGCGCCTGCAGCGGCCGGATCCAGGTATTGAACTCCTGGTCCGCGAATTCCTGCTCGAGCCTCTCGAGGCAGCGCTGCCAGAGCGTCGAAGACACCGATTCACCTCTGCCGATCGGGGGTAGAAAAGGGGCAGTCTAACCCCCGGTGCCGGAGTTATCCACACCCCGGCGGCGGTACTGTCAGCCCGGTTTTCCTTGACACTCCGGCCGCGACTGGCTAGATTCCCTTGCCTTTTCCAGCCGCGCCTACGTGCGGGCGGACCTCCGGGGAACGAGTCTCATGAAGCGTACTTATCAGCCGAGCAACATCAAGCGCAAGCGCACCCACGGGTTCCGGGCACGCATGAAGACCCGGGCCGGACGCAAGGTACTCAAGGCGCGGCGGGCCAAGGGGCGCAAGCGCCTCACCGTTTGACGGCGACCGGCCCCTTTCGGCGGCGCCATCGACTGCTGGACGAGGCGGATTTTCGACATGTCTTCCAGCAGGCGGACCCGCCGCGCAGCTCCGATGCCTACCTGACCCTGCTGGCGCGGCCGGACAACGGCCTCGACCATCCGCGGCTCGGTCTGGCCATCGGCCGCAAGGTTACGCCGCGCGCCGTGGGGCGCAACCGCATCAAGCGCGTGGTCCGCGAATCCTTCCGGGCCGAGCAGTCCCGGATGCCGCCGGTGGACGTGGTCGTGCTCGCCAGACCGGCTGCGGCCGCCGCCGATAACGCCACCCTGCGGGCCTCGCTCGCCCGCCACTGGAAGAGGCTTCGCCAGCGATGCGAACAATCCTCGTCCTCGTCGTCCGGCTCTACCGCTACCTCGTGAGCCCGCTGCTCGGACCGCGTTGCCGCTTCCATCCGACCTGCTCCTGCTACGCGGAGGAGGCCGTCCGGCGCTTCGGTGCCGTGCGCGGCGGATGGCTGGCCGTTCGCCGGCTGGCCCGCTGTCATCCCTGGCACCCCGGTGGGGTGGATCCCGTTCCCGAGAGAGAGACCGACTGAATGGACCTGCAGAAGACCCTCCTCTGGGTGGCCCTCGCCCTGGTACTCGTCCTCCTCTGGGTGGAGTGGCAGGAGTTCCAGTACGGCGACGAGGCGGTGGCGACCGAATCCCGTCCGGATGGGGGGACCGAACGTAGCGCTGACGGCGCCGACGCCGACGCCGACGCCGACGGCGAGGACGAGGACGAGGAGGTCCCCACCGCCCTGGCCGATGACGGCAACGGTGAATCGCTCCCCGAAGGCGACGCCGAGCCCTCTACACCCGCCGATTCCGGCGAGGAGGCAGTAACCGTCCGTACCGACCTCCTGGAGATCGCCATCGACCCCCGGGGGGGGACCATCCGGCGCGCCGATCTGCTGGCCCATACCGTCACCCGTGACTCCGACGAGCCCGTGCGGCTCCTGGATACCAGCCGGAGTCGCTACTTCGTCCTGCAGAACGGCCTCATCAATGCCCGGGGGATGGAGCAGGAGGTCCCCACCCACCGGGCGGAGTTCACCCCCGAGCGGCGCGAGTACGCCCTCGACGAGGACAGCGACGAGATCCGGGTCCCCCTGCGCTGGGAGCGGGAGGACGGGCTGGTGGTGACCAAGACCTATACCTTCCACCGGGACTCCTACAAGGTGGACGTCGAGGTCGAGGTAACCAACCGGGCCGAGGAGGCCTGGCGCGGGCAGCTCTACAGCCAGATCCAGCGCAATCGGGATACGCGGGAATCCTTCCTCCTCTATACGTATACGGGGGGGGTCCTGTCCGGCTACAACGAGTCGGCGGACGAGCGCCAGCCCTACCGCAAGATCGATTTCGACGACATGGCCGACCAGGCCCTGCGACGGCCGATGACGGGCGGCTGGACGGCGATGATCGAGCACTACTTCCTTGCCGCCATCCTCCCCGGGGAAGATGCCGAACTCACCGCCTATACCCGTTCCCTGGAAAACGACCGCTTTCTCCTCGGCTACACCTTCCCGGTCCGGGAGGTCGGCCCGGGCGAGTCCACGACCTACCAGCACCGCTACTTCGTCGGCCCCAAGGAGCAGGACCGCCTTGAAGAGGCCGCCCCGGACCTCGACCTGACCGTGGACTACGGCTTCCTGACCATCCTCGCCCGCCCGCTCTACTGGCTGCTGGACCTCTTCCACGGCCTCACCGGGAACTGGGGCTGGTCCATCATCATGTTGACGCTGCTCATCAAGCTGGCCTTCTTCCACCTCTCGGCCAAGAGCTACCGTTCCATGGCGCACATGCGCCGGGTTGCCCCGCGACTCAAGGAGATCAAGGAGAAGTACGCCGATGATCGCCAGCGCATGAACCAGGCGATGATGGACCTCTACAAGACCGAGAAGATCAATCCCCTGGGTGGCTGTCTGCCCATCCTGGTGCAGATCCCGGTCTTCATCGCCCTCTACTGGGTGCTACTGGAGTCGGTGGAGCTGCGCCACGCACCCTGGTGGGGCTGGATCCAGGATCTGACCTCGCCGGACCCGTGGTTCATCCTGCCCATCATCATGGGCGCTTCCATGCTGCTGCAGTTCAAGCTCAACCCGGCGCCCATGGACCCGGTGCAGGAGAAGGTGATGATGATCATGCCCTTCGTCCTGACCATCTTCTTCGCCTTCTTCCCGGCGGGGCTGGTGCTCTACTGGACCACCAACAACATCCTCTCCATCGCGCAGCAATGGTGGATCACCCGCCGTATCGAGAGCGGCGAGGAGAAGTAGCCCCATGACCGCGGCGGTGGACGGGGTCGATACCATCGCCGCCCCGGCCACCCCGCCGGGGCGGGGCGGCATCGGGATCATCCGGGTCTCGGGGCCGCGGGCGGCAGCCATCGCCGAGGCGGTGGCCGGCCGCTGTCCCGCCCCGAGGCACGCCACCGCCACCGCCTTCCGGGCCGCCGATGACACCGCCCTGGACTACGGCATCCTCCTCTACTTCCCGGCCCCGGGCTCGTTTACCGGCGAGGCCGTGGTGGAGTTCCACGGCCACGGCGGCCCGGTGGTCCTGGATCGCCTGCTCGCCCGGACCCTGGAGCTGGGGGCCCGGATGGCCGAGCCCGGCGAGTTTACCCAGCGCGCCTACCTCAACGGCCGCATGGACCTGGCGCAGGCGGAGGCCGTCGCCGACCTCATCGACTCCGGCTCCGAGGCCGCCGCCCGGGCCGCCGTCCACAGCCTGGAGGGGGTCCTCTCCCGGCGAGTGGAGTCCCTGGCCGAGGGGTTGCTGGACCTGCGGGCGCGCACCGAGGCGCTGCTGGACTTCCCGGACGACGAGATCGGCGCCGAGCTGGCCACGGTGGCCACGCAGCTGGACCACCAGCGCACGGAGCTGCGCACCCTCCTGCGGGAGGGGACGCGCGGACGGCGCCTGGCGGAGGGGGCGACGGTGGTCCTGGCGGGGCCGCCCAACGCCGGCAAGTCCAGCCTCATGAACGCCCTGGCCCGGCGGGAGAGCGCCATCGTCACGGACCTCCCGGGGACCACGCGCGACCTCCTGCGCGAGCGGCTGGTCATCGGCGGGATCCCGGTGGAGCTGGTGGATACCGCCGGTCTCCACGCCGGCGGTGACGCCATCGAACAGGAGGGCATGCGACGCGCCCGGGAGGCGCTGGCGGCCGCCGATCTGGTACTGTGGCTGCGCAATGACGCCGACCCCGCGGCCCCCGCCGGCCCCGAGGAGGCTCCCGTGGCCCCGGTGGTATGCCTGCACACCCAGGCCGACCGCAGTGGCCGGGATACCGGTGAACAGGCGGACGGCTCCGTGGTCCTCTCCGCGGTCACCGGCGCCGGCCTGGATGGGCTGGAGGCCGTCATCCTCCGGCACCTGGGTGGCGGGGCGGCGCCCGAGGGCGGTTTTACCGCCCGTCGGCGCCACCTCGAGGCCCTGGAGGCGGCGCTGAGGGCCCTGGAGACCGCCCCGGACCCCGCCGAGGGGGAGCTGGAGCTGGTCGCGGCGGAGCTGGCCCGCGCCCACACCGCGCTGGGCCGGATCACCGGCGCCGTGGGCAGCGAGGACCTCCTGGGCCGGATCTTCTCCACCTTCTGCATCGGCAAGTAGACAGCGACGAGCGCCATGACCACCACCCTCCCCGACGACTACCGGGTCATCGTCATCGGCGGCGGCCACGCCGGCACCGAGGCGGCCCTGGCCGCCGCCCGGACCGGTGCGCCCACGCTGCTGATCACCCAGAACCTGGAGACCATCGGCCAGATGAGCTGCAACCCGGCCATCGGCGGGATCGGCAAGGGCCACCTGGTGCGCGAGATCGATGCCCTGGGGGGCGCCATGGGTCGCGCCGCGGACGCCGCCGGGATCCAGTTCCGCACCCTCAACCGGCGCAAGGGACCGGCGGTGAGGGCGACCCGGGCGCAGACCGATCGCGGCCTCTACCGCCACGCCATCCGGGCCGCGGTGGAGGCCGAGCCCAATCTCACCTGCTTCCAGGACGGTGTCGCCGATCTCCGGGTGGAGGGCGGGCGCGTCACCGGCGTGGTGACGACCCTGGGGCTGACCATCGCCGCGCCCACCGTGGTCCTGGCGACCGGCACCTTCCTGGGCGGGCGCATCCACGTGGGCGAGGAGCAGCGCGAGGGCGGCCGCGCCGGGGATGCCCCGGCCAATGCCCTGGCCGCCCGGCTGCGGGAACTCGGCCTGGCCGCCGATCGCCTCAAGACCGGCACCCCGCCGCGCATCGACGGCCGGACCATCGACTACGGCCGGCTCACCCCGCAGCCGGGGGACGAGCCGCGGCCGACCTTCTCCTTCCTCGGGGACCCGGCCGACCACCCCCGCCAGGTGCCGTGCCACATCGCCACCACCACACCGGCGACCCACGACCTCATCCGGGCCAACCTGGAGCGCTCGCCCATGTTCAGCGGTGCCATCGAGAGCAACGGCCCGCGCTACTGCCCCTCCATCGAGGACAAGGTGGTCCGCTTCGCCGACCGCGACGCCCACCAGATCTTCGTGGAGCCCGAGGGGCTGGAGACCCACGAGGTCTATCCCAACGGGATCTCCACCAGCCTCCCCTTCGAGGTCCAGCAGGCGCTGGTCCGGACCCTGCCCGGCTTCGAGGAGGCCCGGATCACCCGCCCCGGCTACGCCATCGAGTACGACTTCCTCGACCCCCGCGGCCTGCGCCCCTCCCTGGAATCCCGCGACCTGCCCGGCCTCTACCTCGCCGGCCAGATCAACGGCACCACCGGCTACGAGGAGGCCGCCGCCCAGGGGCTACTGGCCGGTCTCAACGCCGCCCGTGCCGCCGCCGACCTCCCGCCCTGGACGCCGGGCCGGGACGAGGCCTACCTCGGCGTCATGGTGGACGACCTCATCACCCGCGGCACCCGCGAGCCCTACCGCATGTTCACCAGCCGCGC
>JBKGYA010000037.1:0-14198 GCA_046546335.1 Thiohalospira sp.
CCAGCCGCTGACCGTGGTCCAGGAGACGCTGCAGCAGGCGGAGGCCGACGGCCTCCTCCACTGGGACATCGAGCGGATCCGGCCCACGGAGACCGGCTGGCGCTACCTGGACGACCTCCTCACCCGCTTCCTCCCCGAGGGATAGAGCGTTCTATCGGGAGCAACCCTGCTTCGGAACGCACCATGGCAGTGCACCGGTACCACTCCTCGCCGGGATGACCCCGTGGACATCCGGCTGCACCTCCCTCGCCCCGGTTGGTGGGTAACCATCACGCCCGCAGCACGAGCTCGGGCCAGGACCCGCCAACAGGCAGAACCGCTCGGGGAGAGTTCCTGCCACCCTGGAGCGGCCACGGAGACCTGAGTGCAAGCGCCAAAGGGGCACGGGTCTTGCAGCCCTGAATCCGGATCCTGGCCTGCTCTGGACAAGAGCCACGGTGAACCCGCATGCGCGAAGCAGATTCCAGTCTCAGTGAACTAGTGAGAGACGAGGTCGATACCGCCCTCATATTGCGTGTCATGGATGCCCTCACCCTGGAACCGGACCTGGAACACTTCTTCCAGCGCGCGGCCGAGGCGGCGCGCCAGCTTGTGGGTGCCGACGGCGCTGCCCTGATCCTGAAAAACGAAACCGGGGCGCTGGAGTATCAGTTCTTCCACGGCGAGAACGCCTTGCGGCTGGAGGGCTTCCGGGGCTACCAGTTCCCGTTCGAGAGCGGGACTGTCGGCCAGGCACTGCGGGAGAGGCGAAGCGTCCTGGAGCCTGACTATACGAATAGCCCCCATGCCTTGCCCGATTTTCTGTCAGCCGGTCTGCATAGCAACCTGGTCGTCCCGCTATTCTGCAATGACGAACCCCTGGGGGCGCTGGCCTTATCCTGGTTCTCACCGATGGCCGGTGAAATAACGCGGACTCGACGCCAACTGGTTCAGAAGGTGGGTGATCAACTGGCGGTTGCCAGTCACCGCCATCTACTGGAACGCCGCCTGCGGGAACAAGCGATCGTCGATGAGCTTACCGGCCTGTACAACCGAAGCGGTATATTGAGCCGCCTGGAGGCCAGGCTGGCAGAGTACCGACGTCACGGCCACGCCTTTGCGCTGATCCTGCTCGACCTCGATCGCTTCAAGGACATCAATGACCTCCATGGCCACGCCATGGGAGACAGCGTCCTGAGGGATTGCGCAGAGCGCATGCAGCATGTCTGCCGGCGCCACGACGACATCGGCCGCCTCGGGGGAGACGAGTTCATCATCCTGGCCAGTACGGAAGACTGCGAGACCCTGGATCCCTTGCTCAAGCGGCTGGTGACTGCCATGTCCCTGCCATTGGTGGTCGGGGGCGCCCGCCCCACGGCAAGCATCGGCATCGCCCGGTGCCCCCAGGACGGCGATACCGCCGAGAGCCTGCAGATACGTGCCGACCTGGCCCTCTACGAGGCGAAATCCCGGCATGGGGCAACCAGCCACCTGTTCGAAGAAGCCCTGGAAACACGCATCATCGAAGCCGAGGAGCGGACACAGGGCATCCTCCAGGCCATCGAACACGGCCGGTTGCACCTGTTCTACCAACCGATTCTCCCCTGGGAGACGAGCCAGCCGACCGCTTACGAGGCCCTGCTACGGTGGGACCATCCGGAAGAGGGGCTCCTGACCGCCGGTACCTTCATGCCGGCAGTCGAGGAGGCCGGGGCAGACCTCACCCGCCAACTGGGCCGTTGGGTGTTGCACACGGCACTGGCCCAGATAGCACGGCAATTCCCTCGCCCGGGGGATCCCCCCTGTATCCACATCAACGTCTCGCCCTGCCATTTCACCTCGGCCAGGTTCCCCCAGGAGTTGGCGACCGCGCTCGAGCGCTTTCCCGACATCCCGGCCGGTTGCGTCGTGCTGGAGATCACGGAAACCGCCCTGCTCGAGAGCTTCGAGGCCGCCAAGGTTACCGCGCAAGTCTGCCACGCTCTCGGCGTGCGGCTGGCCCTGGATGATTTTGGCTCCGGCTATGCCTCTTTCAACTACCTGAAGCAATTACCCGTGGACACCCTGAAGGTGGATGGCGAATTCGTCATCGAACTGTTCAACGACCCCGAGAACGACGCCATCCTCCGGGGCATTGCGACCATGGGCCGGGCCCTGGGCCTGCAAACGGTCGCCGAGGGAGTCGAGACGCCGGCCCACGTCGACGCTCTGAGGCCCATGGGCTTCGATAGAGTACAGGGCTTTGGTATCGGCGCCCCTGCCCCATTGGCGAGCATGCGGGCCCGTCCCGGTACTATTTAGCAGCACTTGGCGCAAGGCGCTGCTCGGCTCGCCGTCAGCAGAGGGGGTGGCGGAAGACCCAGCAACAGGGACCCTCCCGACCGGCCCCGCCACGGAAAGGGCGCGCACCAACCCCGGCTGACTGGCCAGTCCCTCCGACTTGCACAAAGTGGCAGAAGAGCGATAACATTCCGTCTGTGCATATACACAGGAGGACGCCTTGAGCGAGTCCACCCACGCGGAGAACGCCTGCATGAACCTGCAGGTCCTGCGGGTGAGCCACTACGTCCTCAAGTGCTTCGACGAGGCCTACCGCGAGCACGGCGTCCGCGCCACCCAGATCCCGGTGCTCATGCAGCTCCGCGGTCGCGACGAGGCCACCGTGCGCGAGGTGGCCACGGCGCTGGAGTCCGAGCGCAGCGTGATGTTCCGCAAGCTGCGGATCCTCGCCGAGCGCGGCTGGGTCCAGGAGCTGCCGCGCGACACCGGCCGCGAGCGCCGCTACACCCTCACCGAGGAGGGCGAGGCGCTTCTGGCGCGTACCGAGCCGGCGCGGACGGCGGTCCAGGAGCGCCTCTTCGGCCGCCTCAGCGAGGCCGAGCAGGGCCTCCTCCTCTCCCTCTGCAGCCGGCTGCAGGGGCTCGAGGAGGCCGAATCCGTTTCCCCATCCGAGCAGGAGTGAACCGACCATGTTCGAGCAGATCGATTGCCCCGAGGCCCAGCGGCTGGTGGAGTCCGGCGCCCAGCTGGTGGATGTGCGCGGCCCGGACGAATACGCCCAGGGCGCGCTGCCGGGGGCGAAGAACATCCCCGTGCAGGTGATGGCCCAGCAGGCGGGGAAGCTGGAGGAGCACAAGCCGGTGGTCCTCTACTGCGCCACCGGCGCCCGCAGCACCCAGGCCCAGATGCTGCTCCAGCAGCTGGGCTTCGCCGAGGTCTACAACCTCGGCTCCATCCAGAAGTACTACGACTGCTGATGGAGCTGACCTTCCTCGGGGCGGCCGGCGAGGTCACCGGCTCCTGCCACCTCCTGGAGGTGGGGGGCCGGCGGGTCCTGCTGGACTGTGGCATGATCCAGGGTGGACGGGAGGCCGAGGCGCGCAATGCCGAGCCCTTCCCCTTCGACCCCGCCTCCATCGACGCCGTCATCCTCAGCCACGCCCACATCGACCACAGCGGCCGCCTGCCGCAGCTGGTCCGCCACGGCTTTCGGGGCCGCATCCACACCCACGCCGCCACCCGGGATCTCGCCCGGGTGATGCTGCGCGATGCCGCCTTCCTGGAGGAGAAGGACGCCGAACACGAGAGCCGTCGCCGGGCCCGGCGCGGCCAGGAGGGTGTGGAGCCGGCCTTTACCCGGGCCGACGCCACCGCCGCCGTACGCCGGATACATGCCCACCAGTACGGCCAGCCCCACGAGGTGGTCCCGGGGGTGACGCTCACCCTCCACGATGCCGGCCACATCCTCGGCTCCGCCACCGTGGAGGTGGAGCTGACAGAGGGGGAGACCCGACGCCGGGTGGTCTTCTCCGGCGACCTGGGCCATCGCGGCGCCCCCATCCTGCGCGACCCCGAGCCGCTGGAACGGGCCGATCTGGTCCTGCTGGAGAGCACCTACGGCGGTCGCAACCACCGGGACTGGGACGCAACCTGGGAAGAGCTGGCCGGGATCCTGGAACGCGCCCGCCACGACCGCGGCAATGTCCTCATCCCCGCCTTCGCGGTGGGCCGGACCCAGGAGCTGCTCTACGTACTGGACCGCCACTACGCCGAATGGGGCGTGGACCGCTGGCAGCTCTTCCTGGACAGCCCCATGGCCATCGAGGCCACCGAGATCTACGCCCGCCACTGGAAACTCTACGACGAGACCGCCCGCCAGTGGCGCGGCCAGCAGGCCAACCCCTTCAGGCTGCCCAACCTCCACTTCTCGCGGACGGCCAACCAGTCCCGGGCCATCAACCGCATCCACAGCGGCGCCATGGTCATCGCCGGCTCCGGCATGTGCTCCGGCGGCCGCATCCTGCACCACTTCAAGCACCACCTCTGGCGGCGGGAGACCGAGGTCCTCATCACCGGCTTCCAGGCCCGGGGAACACCGGGGCGCGCCCTGGTGGACGGGGCGCAGGAGATCAAGGTCTGGGGCGAGCCCATCCGGGTAGGGGCGAAGGTCCACACCATCGGCGGCCTCTCCGCCCACGCCGACAGCAACGGCCTCGTCGAGTGGTACGGCCACTTCCGCGGACGACCGCCGGTGGCCCTGGTCCACGGCGAGGCGGAGCAGCGCGATGCGCTGGCCGAACGGCTGGCAGGGGAATACGGCGCCCCGGTGCTGACGCCGGGGCTGGGGGAACGGATGGATCTGGCAGACCCCGACCGGCTGCTGCCGGCCGGGTAGGCCGATTCAGCCGGCCAGGGGCTCCACGCGACGCGCGGCGGGGCCGCCGGCCCCCTCCCCCTCGGTGACCCGGACGGGGCTGCCCAGGGCCAGGTGGGCGAAGCGGTCACCGCGCACGGCGCCGCTCTCGAAGTAGAGCTCGCGCCCCTCCGAGGTGGTGATGAAGCCGAAGCCGGCCTCCGGCTCCAGGTCGGAGACCCACGCGGGCACCGCCATGGGCGCCTCGCCGTGGACGTGGTGGTTCCGCTGCTTGCGCCCGCGCGCCTTGAGCCGGCGCCGGGCGGCGTCGAAGGCGTCCCGGATGGCGACGTAGAGGTCCTCCCGCGGCTCCCGGCGGATGACGATCTCCTCGCCGGGCACGGAGATGTCCAGGCGGACGTTGTGCTGGTGGCCCTTGTGCTGGTGGCGGTGGGGGGTCTCCACCACCACCCGGCAGGCGATGATGGGCTGGAAGAAGCGCTCCAGGCGCTCGGCCCGTTCCCGGATGGCGTCCTCGATGGCGGGGGTGAGCTCCACGGAACGGGTGGTGATCTGCAACGGTTGCTTCATAGCGTTCCTGCCCTGGCTGGATACCGGATTCGCCCCGGCCTGCGACAGCGGGGCCGACCTCGCGACCGACCCGGGGGCAGCAGGCGCCCCTCAACCTGAAGCTAGTCGACCCCCTCCCCGCCCGCAAGGTCGCCCCGGCCTCCCGGTCGGCCTCGCTGATCGCGGACAACGCCCCGGATTCGGCCCTTCACGCCCGCCGTGGCTGGTCTACACTTGAGCGATGGGGGCACCCGCCGGGCGCCCATCGGGGGAGGAGAAAGGCCATGACCAGCCCCATCATCGATGCCACGATCCACCTGGAGGAGACCCTCCCGGCGCGGGAGATCGAGGCGGTGGAGCGCGCCCTTCACGCCCGTACCGGGGTGATCAGCGCCCGCGTCACCCTGCGCAACGCCCAACTGATCCTGGTGGAGTACAGCCCCTGTTGCTGCTCGGTGAGCGACCTGCTGTGGCTACTGGACGGGCTGGGGCACCCGGCCAGTGTGCGCTACGGCGGCGACCCGCCCGCCGGCACCCGCCTGCGCGAATGCCGGGGGATCCGCTGCCGGGCGTGACCGGGGCCGGCCCTCAGGACGAGGAGGAAGAGGCGGGGCCGTCGAAGAAGCTCACCGGCTCGGAGAGTTCCTGGCGGCGGCTCTCGAAGTATTCCATGGCCTTGTTCAGCGCATAGACCGGCGCCTCGCCGACGCTCTCCGGGTCCGCCGCGCTACGCTCCTCCTGGTAGAACTTCTGCATCGCCAGCAGGTGCAGGGGCAGCTCGCGCAGGAAGAGGCGATTGCGGTCCATGAAGAACTGGCCCAGGGCATCCACCGCCTGCAGCCGCCGGCCCACGGGGAGGTCGTCCGGCCAGCGGGCGCGCAGGCCCGGCAGGGCCGAGCCCTCGTGGACCAGCTCGATCTCCACCGGGTCGGTATCCTCCACCGTGCCGGTCTCCACCGTGACCTCGCCGAAGCGGATCCGGCCGTCGGCGCTGATCTCCTCCGGCGGCAGGAAGACCTTGCCCGCCATGTTCACCGCCCAGGTGGCGCGGTCCTCCTGCCACTCGGCCACGCCGGCCTCGCCGTGGCACTCGTGGAGGGTGGCGGCGAAGAGCAGGTCCCACACCCAGATCTCCTCGTGCTCCGGCAGATCGTCGGGGATCTCGAGCCTGACCCGGTCGTCGCCGGGGTAACCGATGCGCAGGGTCGTCACGTCTACCTCGCTTGCATGGGCGGGCGGCTGCCCGCAGTCTGTGATGGTGTGCAGCCTACCCCCGAAGGCGCCCGGAAAAAACCATGGCCGGCCACGAGCATTCCCACGACGACCACCACCATCACCACCACGCCCCGCCCAGCTCCACGCGGACGCTGCTCATCGCCGTGGGACTCACCGCCGGCTTCGCCGCCGTGGAGGCGGTCACCGGCTGGCTCGCCGGCTCCCTGGCGCTGCTGGGCGACGCCGGCCACATGGTCTCCGATGCCCTGGCCCTGGGCCTGGCCGCCGTGGCGGCCCGGATCGCCCGGCTCCCGGCCGGGCGGCGCCACACCTGGGGCCTGGGCCGGGTGGAGGTCCTCGCCGGCCTGATCAACGGGCTGTTCATGCTGGCCATCGTCACCGGGATCGCGGTGGAGGCGGTCCGCCGGCTCCTGGAGCCCGGCGAGGTGACCGGCGGGCCGGTGATGGCGGTGGCGGCCCTGGGGCTGGGGGTGAACCTGCTGGTCTTCTGGGTGCTCTCGCGGGGCGAGGGCGGCATCAATATCCGCGGCGCCCTGCTCCACGTCCTGGGCGACCTCCTGGGCTCGGTGGCCGCCCTGCTCTCCGGCGCCATCATCCTCTTCACCGGCTGGACGCCGGTGGACCCCCTGCTCTCCCTGCTCATCGCCGCGGTGGTCCTGCGCGCCAGCCTCGCCCTCCTGCGCGAGGCCCTGCACGTGGTGCTGGAGGGGGTCCCGGCCCACCTGGACCCGGAGGAGGTGGGCCGGGACCTGGCCGCCGACCCGGCGGTGGCCTCCCTCCACGACCTCCACATCTGGCAGGCCGGTTCGGAGACGGTGGCGCTATCGGCCCACGTGGTCCTGCGGCAGCCGGAGGCCTGGCCGGAGGTCCTGGACCGGTTGCAGGCGCGGCTGGCCGATCACTGGCACATCGCCCACGCCACCCTGCAGCCGGAGCTGCCGCCCGCCTTCCCGCTGCAGCGGATGGAGGGGGAACCCCCGTCGGGTCAGGCCTCGCCCTCGGGCGGCTGACCGGTCTGCTCGCGCAGGCGGCCGATGGCCTCCCGGAGTTCGTCCACCTGGGGGGTGTGGACGTAGCTGAAGGAGTCCTCCAGCTCCCGGGCGGTGAAGGAGGCCTTCACGATCCCCGACTCGGTAATGAGGTTGAGGGTGTGCTCCTCCCGGTCGAGGTCGAGCTGACCCAGGTCCCAGACCACCGATACCGGCTCGAAGCCGTCGGCGCGCAGCAGATTGAAGGCCCACTCCCGGATCTGCTCGGCGCCCTGCTGGCGCTGCTTGCGCTGTAGCGGTCCGACCACGGTGTGCCCCCTAGTCCGTTTCCACCCCGGCCTCGCGGTCCTCGTCACCGGCCAGGATCCCCTGGACGCGGTCGATGAGCTCGCGCTGGATGCCCTCGTCCTCCGCCCGACGCAGGGCGAGGTCCCAGAGCGGGAAGAGGTTCTGCTCCTCGCGGCCCTCGTGCTTGGCCAGGCCGCCGGAGAGCATGCCGAGGAAGGGGGCGATCTCGCCGGCCTCGGGCCGGTCGTCCTCGAAGAAGGACTCGATCATGGTCGTCTCCTCCAGGATCTGGTCGTGCTCGCGGATCATCACCGAGGTGGGGTCGTTCCCCGCCGGGTCACGCTCCACGCGGAAGGTGGGCACGAGAATGAGGTTCTCGGCGTAGACGTGGCGGCGCAGGCTGACCCCGAAGTCCTCCAGGTCGGTGGCGGCGGAGGCCACCTCGTTGCGATTGACCTTGTGCAGGGCGGAGGCGAAGAGCCGGTCGATGCGCTCGTGGTCCCAGGAGAGGAGCTCCATGAGCGAGGCGTCGTGGCGGTCGGAGCGGTGGTAGGCGCGCACCCGCCAGACCGGCGGCCCCGCCTCCACCACCTCCCAGTGGACCCGGTTGCGCAGCTGGACGCTGACCATCTCCATCATCAGCGCCGGCTCCTCGTCCACCAGCAGATCCATGTAGTCGCCGGGGGAGAGGTGGCGGACCTGGTGGTAGGCGGCGATGCGGGCCGGCTGGTCGCCGCGCTCGCGCAGGTCGATGGTGGCGTGCTCCGCCATGGGGAGACCTCCGATGTTCAGTGTGGAGCCAGCATAGCCGAGCCCCGAAGCCCACTCAATCGGGCTGCCGGTTTACGCAGGGCACGGCTATTTCGGGGGCGGCCGGGGCAAGGTCCGGATGCCAGGTACGCCGTAAAGACATCCCTGTCGGCTCGACGGCAGCATCCCTGCTGCCGACGACCTGGCATCCGGACCTTGCCCCGACCGCACGGCCTGTCCGAAGCAGGGGAGGCCTGCGGCGTCAGTCCCCGCCCTGCCCGTCCAGGCGCAGGGCGAGGACATCGCAGGGGGCGGCCTGGAGGATGGCGCTGGCGGTGGAGCCCAGCAGCCGCTCCACGCCGTGACGACCGTGGCTCCCCACCAGCACCAGGTCCACCTGGTGATCGGTGACGAAATCGGCCACCGCCCGGCGCACCGAGCCGTAGAGCAGGTGGCGGCTCACCGAGGGCACCTCCAGCTGCTCCCCCAGCCGGTCCAGCGCCTGCTGGGCGGCCTCCTCCAGGGCCTGTTCAGTACCGTCCGGGAGGCTCGGCATCATCTCGTAGGGCGGGGCGAGCACCGAGGGCTCCAGGACGTGGACCAGGGAGAGCCTGGCCCCGAAGCCGTGGGCCAGCTCCCGGGCGCGCGCCCCGAGCTGTTCGGCCTCCGGCATGAAGTCGGTGGCCAGGAGGAGATGGGTATAGGTCGCCATGGTGCCCTCCCGGGCTGTTGTCAGTGCAGGCTGCCCGCACTAGGCTAACGGGAATCCCAAGCAGGCATCCAAACTACTCATGAGCGACGAGCAGGACAACCATTCCGGCGAGAGTCAGGACAAGGGGATCCGCCACATGGGCCCCGATCACAGCTCTCCCTATCCGGTGAGCCGCCTGGCGACGGCCTTCGAGCCGGTGGACGTGAGCAAGGAGCTGGCGGAGGCGGACAGCCACCTCAATACCCGCGTCAGCGCCAAGCTCCAGGTCCTGGCCGACCAGATCCGCTCCCTGCAGGAAGAGGCGCGCAAGACCCTGGAGGAGGCCCAGGAGGACCACGACCTCCACCGGGCCAAGTGCCACTTCCATCGCAAGCCGGGCCACACCTACCACCTCTACGAGAAGGCCGACGGCAGCCGCTACTTCTCCATGGTCTCCCCGCGCGAGTGGGGCGGGAACCACCCCGACACCTACATCAACTCCTACGTCCTCAACCAGGACATGTCCTGGACCCCCGCCGACCAGGTGGGCAAGGCCGACGAGTCCCGGGAGATGGTCGCCAAGCTGCTGGAGAGCAGCGGCCCCACCTCCGGCTCGGCGGAGTAGGCCGGCACCCGGCAGGTGACAGGGCCATCGGTCTCTGCAAGGCTTGAACGGGGATGGCGCCCCGCCATCCCGTCGACAGAGGAGGCAGTAACATGACCGTGAACATGGGGTCCATCGACCGCGGGGTCCGCGCCGTCATCGGCGTGGTCCTCATCCTCCTGGTCTTCATGGGGCCGCAGACCCCGTGGGGCTGGATCGGCATCATCCCGCTGGCCACCGCGCTGGTGGGCTGGTGCCCGCTCTACTCCCTCGTGGGGATGGATACCTGCGGCGGCGACCGGGCCTGACCCGGCTCAGTCGCCCTGGTAGTACCGGCGCAGGGCGCCGATGAGGTAGATGCGGGTAAAGCCCATGGCGACCATCACCTCGGCGGTCTTGCGCGCCCGGGCGCCGGTATCGCAGTAGACGGCCACCGGCGTGGTCCGCTCGACCACGCCCAGGGGCCGCTTGATCCGCGGCCAGGGGGCATTCACCGCCCCCGGCAGCGCCCCCTCGGCGAACTCCGCCGGGCTGCGCGCATCCACTACCAGCGTCCGCCCGCCGTCCACCAGGGCCCGGACCTCCGCCGGGCTCAGGCGGACGGGACGGGGGCGTTCTCCTCCCGCTCCAGACATACGCCGTTGATGCAGTAGCGAAGCCCCGTGGGCGGCGGGCCGTCGGGGAAGACGTGGCCCAGGTGGGCGGCGCAGCCGGCGCAGCGCACCTCGGTGCGCTCCATGCCGAGGCTGCGATCGGGGTGCTCGGTCACCGCTGCCGAGGAGACGGGCTGCCAGTAGCTGGGCCAGCCGCTGCCCGAGTCGAACTTGTGCTCACTGTGGAACAGCGGCGCCCGACAGCAGAGGCAGCGGTAGAGGCCCGGCGTATGGTCATCGTGGTAGGGGCTGGAGAAGGGCGGCTCGGTCCCGCCCCGCCGGCAGACCCGGTACTGCTCCTGGGTGAGCAGGGTCTGCCACTCCGCGTCGGTCCGTTCCAGGGGATCGCTCATGGTCGCCTCCGGCTTGTCGCCCTTCCGCCACGCGGCGGTCGTGCCAGGATAGGATAGTAGGAAGCCGGCCCGGGAGGACAGGCCCATGGATCCCGGCAGCACGAATCCCTCCTCCGACGCCACCCTGCTCCAGCAGCGCGACCCGAGCACCACCGGCGTCGGGCTCCAGCACCAGGCGATGCCGGTCAACGAGGCCAACGTCCGCGAGCCGGGCGAGCAGATCCGCTCCACCAGCCCGCCAGAGGGCCGGGAGCTGTTCGAAACGGGGAGACCCGGCCAACGTGGCCCCCTACGCCTGAGCCCCCCCGCCGCGCGAGAGTGGTCTCAGACCAGGCTGATCAGCAGCAGCACGAAGAGCACCACCAGCCCCAGGGGCAGTAGGACGCCGCGCCAGTCCTTCTCCTTCTCGCGACTCTCCTCCAGCATCCGCTTCGCCCCGGGGAAGAAGAAGAGCAGGATGAGCACGGCGGCCACGCCGAGCAGGATCTGTTCCCAGGTTGCCATCTCGCCGCCCATGTCCACCTCCGGATTTGCGGGCCATTCGGGATCCGCAGACCCCGACGTCGTTCACTCCGCCTCGGCACCGGTGCGCGGCTCGCCCACCGGCTGCAGCCGGCCGTCGGCGAGGCCGTAGACCAGGCCGTGGACGGCCAGATCCTGGCCGCTCCGCCAGGCGTTGCGCACCACCGAGGTGTGGCAGACGCTCTCCACCTGGGCGGCCACATTGAGCTCGCAGAGCCGATCCACGCGGGCATCGAAGTCGGCGATGGCGGCCAGTTCATCCCCGTGCTCCCGGGCCACCCGCCGGACCTCCTCGAGCCAGTTGTCGATGAGGCCGTGGTCCACCCCCTCCTCCAGCGCCGCCCGCACCCCGCCACAGCCGTAGTGGCCGGTGATCAGGATGTGGCGGACGCCGAGGACCTCCACGGCGTACTGGATCACCGAGAGGGCGTTGAGGTCGGTGTGCCCCACCAGGTTGGCGACATTGCGGTGGACGAAGACCTCCCCCGGCGCCATGTCCACCACCTGGTTGGCCGGGACCCGGGAATCGGAACAGCCGATCCAGAGGTAGTCCGGGGTCTGCTGGCTCGCCAGGGTCGGGAAGAATCCGGGATCCGCTGCGGCCACGCCCTCCGCCCAGCGGTGGTTGCGCTGGATGAGTTCGCGGATGTCCGCCACCGGATCCTGCTGCATGAAGCCCAATCCCCTCTCGAAGAAGAATCGCCCCCGGCCCGGGGTGTCCGCGCACTTGGCCCGAAAAGGACTCGCGGTCGGTGCCAGTCCCGGATACCCGATCGTCGGCAGCAGGGATGCTGCCGTCGAGCCGACAGGGACGTCTTCACGGCGTATCGGGTATCCGGGACTGGCACCGACCGCCCCCGAGTCAGCGGACGCCTGCCCCCCGACCACGGGTGCTTTCCTGCCGATCTGCCACTATCCTATCATCTCCCATCGTCGACATGCCCGGTAATCACGTGCCCCTCCACCGCCTCCTCCCCCTCCTCCTTCTGCTGGCCCCCGGCCCGGCCTCCGCCGCCGACGACGCCGGTGAGACCACCGAACCCCGTACCCTCGTCCTCACCGGCCCCGCCGTGGTCCGGGCCGAGCCGGCCGGGGCGCCGATGGCCGAGTGGCAACGCGGGCGGCTTTTCACCTCCAACCGCACCGACGACGGCTGGATCCGCGCCACCGGCCACTTCCCCGGCGGCCGCTGGGCACCCCTGGAGGAGGCGCGGTGGCTGCACGCCTCGGCGGTGGAGGAGCGCGACGACCCGCTGCCGCCCCGGACCTGGCGGCTTCGCTCGGCGGCCCACCCCCTCCCGGGCGAGGGGCCGCTCTTCGACGAGCGCCTGGAGGCCGGGGCGCTGGTAACCGGGCTGGAGCGGGGCGATGGCCGGGTGCGGCTCACGGGCCACTTCCCCGACGAGGAATGGCGTCCCCTGGAGATGGGCCGCTGGCTCCCCCGGCCGCTCCTCGAGGATGTGGGGACACCCGCGGACTACCCCCGACCCGACGGCTTCGAGCGCTGGATCCGGGTGGACAAGGACCGCTTCCGCCTGGAGGTCCGCGAACGCACGCCGACCGGCAAGGAGCACACCCTCTACACCACGGAGGTGGGTCTGGGCATGGACCGCTGCCTCCCCGAAGAGGAGGGTGGGCGCTGCTACTTCACCGAGCCCGGGGAGTACTCGGTCCGCTGGAAGATCCACCGTCCCGACGGGATCGAGTGGTGCATCCCCGAGTCCATGGAGGAGGAACCCGAATATCGCGAGCACATCGAGCGGGGGGAGCGCTGCTTCGAGGGGGCGCTGGGGACACTGGCGCTGAACATCGGCGGCCCCTACGCCATCCACGGGACCCGCAACCCGGAGGAGGATCTCGGCCAGCGGGTGAGCCATGGCTGCATCCGGACCACCAACGACGCCATGGACCGCGTCTGGCGCTACGTCGCCGAGGGCGACCGGGTGGTCATCACCGAGTAGCCTCGGGGGGCTCCACGCCCATGGCCTCCGCCGCCCGGAGCTTGGCCTCGATGTAGGCGGCGTGGGGAAGATAGAGCAGGTCGGCCACCTTGCGCAGCATCTGCTCCTCGTAGGGGTCGATGATGCCGTCGGCCCACGCCACCCGCCACATCCGCTCCAGGATCCCGCTCTTCTCCTCGGGTCCGTAGGCGGCGTGGATGAGCCGGGTGAAGTCGTGGTCCGAGCTGGCCTCGCGCGCCTCGGCATCGGCCAGGCGCATCAGCTCCTCGATCTCGTCCCCCTCGAGGCCGAAGACCTCCCCCAGCGCCCCCCGGGTCGCGGCCAGCTCTTCCTCGTCGCGCAGGCCGTCCACCCTTCCGACCTCCAGCAGCAGGGCGGCCGTGGCCAGCTGCAGGCGGTGGTCCGGGTCCCCGGCCTCGCCTGCGGGGGCGAGGCGATCATCAAAGAAGCGACGGATGGCATCCAGCATGGCCGGTTAGATACGGAAGCGGCCCACCAGTTCCTGCAGCTCGTGGGTGATCCGGGCCAGCTCGTCGCCGGCCTCGCTGCTGCGCTGGGCGTGGCCGGCGTTCTCGTCCGCCGTGGTGTTGATGGTGTCCACGTTCTGGTTGATCTCCTCGGCCACCGCGCTCTGCTCCTCGGCGGCGGAGGCGATCTGGGTATTCATGTCGGAGATGGTGGCCACCGACTGGGTGATGGAGCGCAGGGCCTCGCCGGCCGCCTCGGCCTGCTCCACGGTGCTGGTGGCCTGCTGCCGGGACTCCTCCATGACGCTCACGGCCTCCCGGATCCCGTTCTGCAGGGCGGCCACGTGACCGTCGATCTCGTGGGTGGACTGCTCGCTGCGCTGGACAAGGTTGCGTACCTCGTCGGCGACCACGGCGAAGCCGCGACCCGCCTCCCCGGCCCGCGCAGCCTCGATGGCGGCGTTCAGCGCCAGCAGGTTGGTCTGCTCGGCGATCTCGCGGA
>JBKGYA010000038.1:0-13926 GCA_046546335.1 Thiohalospira sp.
CTCGACGAGGCGCGCATCCGCGGTCTCGAGACCAGCCTGGACTGGCGCCTGGGCGGCGGGGTGAACGCCTTCCTGGACGGGACCTGGATCCGGGGCGAGAACGAGGACGACCGCTTCGACGAGCCCCTCTACCAGATGCCGCCGCCGGAGGCGACGGTGGGCGTGGAGCGGCGTACGGACGCCGGCTGGCAGGGGCGGGCCGCGGTGCGCGCCGTGGACAGCCAGGACCGCGTGGCTGACCAGTTCAGTAGTGACGAGGAGCGCGAGACCGCCGGCTACGCCACCCTGGACCTCTCGGTGGGCTGGCGGACCTCCGGCGACGGCCTCTGGCGGACCAGCGAGGTGACCCTGGCCCTCCACAACGCCCTGGACAAGGGCTACCGCGAGCACATCAACGAGATGACCGCCCCCCGGGCCGGGAAGGAACGCGTCCAGGACCTCTGGGCCCCCGGCCGCAACCTGGCGCTCACCTGGTACGCCGAGTTCTGAGGGGACGCGGGGAGGGGAAGCGGCTCAGGGTCTCCCGAGCCGCAGATCCGATGCCGTTGCCAGGCCGGTGAGCCAGGTGTCCACCAGGGGTGCGGCCTCTGCGGCGAGGTCGAAGGCATGGGGGTCCAGCAGCCAGTCGAAGAGCAGGCCGGTGATGCTGGCGTGGAGGCCGATGGCGGCGCGCCGGCAGTCCAGGTCGGCGGGGAGCTGGCCGCGGGCGACGGCGTTGGCCAGCAGCCGGCGGGTGCGCTCGCGGCCCTGGGCGTTGAGCGCCTGCTGACGCGCCACCAGGGTCTCCGTGGCGGGGACCCGCTCGCACTTGTGGAAGAGGATCTCCAGCACCCGGCGCTGATGCGCGTTGCCCGCCGTCTCCTCCAGAACGCGTAGCAGCAGGCCGCGCAGGCTGCCCAGCGGGTCCGGCTCGTCGTCGCTGGCCGCCTCGGTGGCCAGGGCCTCGATGGGCAGGTGCACGCGCTCGTGCATGCGGTTGAAGAGGTCCTCCTTGTTGCGGAAGTGGCCGTAGATCGCCCCCCGCGTGACCCCGGCCGCCGCCGCGATGTCGTGGAGGGTGGTGGCCGCCACCCCCTTCTCGCAGAAGACCGTCTCGGCGGCATCCAGGATCCGCCGGGCGGTGGCCTCCGCCTCCTCGCGACTCTTGCGCGCCATCTCCCCCTACCTCGACTCCCCCGTCCATCGCCGCCCGGGAACGTGAGGGCCCCTTGCCGGTCGGAAAGGGAGTCCCTCGCTGCAGCAGGGTGGGCCCATCTCCGCCGGTTCGCCGAACGGCCCGCGTCCTGGCAGGGTTTTAATATACATTCGCGTATGTATAATTTCATCTTTACCATCCGGTCAGGAAGGAACGCCATGCATCGCCCCTCCGCCCTATACATCGCTGCGCTGGCCCTTGTCGGGTTGCTGCTGACCGCGGTCCTCTCGCCGGTTCACGCCCAGCAGGATAAGCAGGATAAGAAGGAGGACCAGCCGCCGCCGGAGGTGGGGGTGGTGGAGATTCAGCCCCGGGACGTGGAGCGGACCACCGAACTCCCCGGCCGTACCGCCGCCTATCAGGTGGCGGACATCCGGCCGCAGGTCACCGGCGTGTTGCGGGAGCGGCGCTTCGAGGCCGGCGATCGGGTGGAGAAGGGCCAGACCCTCTACGAGATCGACCCGCGCCGCTACGAGGCGGCGGTCCAGCGGGCGGAGGCGGCGCTGCTCCAGGCGCAGGCGCGGGTGGAGAACCTGCGGCGCAAGGAGGAGCGCTACGCCGACCTGGTGGCCGAGGACTCGGTGAGCCAGCAGGAGTACGACGACGTCCGCGCCAGCCTCCGGGAGCAGGAGGCGGCGGTGCAGGTAACCCGCGCCGAGCTGGCCACCGCCCGGCTGGATCGGGAGTACGCCAGCATCGAGGCCCCCATCCGCGGCCGGGTGAGCGAGCCCTTCATCACCGTGGGCGAGCTGGTCACCGCCAACCAGGGCGAGGCGCTGACCCGGGTGACCCGCCTGGACCCCATCTATGTCGATGTCCAGCGCGGGGCCAAGGAGGTCCTGCGGTTGCAGCGCGCCCAGCGCCGGGGCGAGCTGGAGACCGGCGAGGACGGCCAGCCGCGGGTGGAGGTGGAGCTGCCGGACGGCTCCAGCCACGATCACGCCGGCCGGCTCTCCTTCAGCGGTGTCAATGTGGATGGCGGCACCGGCACGGTGACCCTGCGCGCCACCGTCCCCAATCCCGACGGCACCCTGCTGCCGGGGATGTTCGTCCGCGCCCGGGTGAGCGAGGGGACCGAGGCCGGCGCCCTCCTGGTGCCCCAGCAGGGGGTGACCCGCAACCGCCAGGGCGAGCCCACGGCGCTGGTGGTCAACGATGACGACGAGGTGGAGCGCCGCCGGCTCACCGTGGATCGGACCCATGACTCCTTCTGGGTGGTCACCGACGGCCTCGCCGCCGGCGATCGCGTCATGGTCTCCGGCCTGCAGAAGGCCGACCCCGGCGACACCGTGAAGCCGGTGGAGGCGGATATCCCCAATCAGCCCGCCGAGGATGCCGCCGAGGGCGACGACCATGGTTGAGTTCTTCTTCAAGCGGCCGGTCTTCGCCTGGGTCCTGGCCATCGCCACCATGCTCACCGGCGTGCTGGCGATGCAGACCCTGCCGGTGGAGCGCTACCCCACGGTGGCGCCGCCGGCGGTGGAGATCGAGGCCACCTTCCCCGGGGCGTCGGCGGAGACCGTCTCCAACACCGTGGTCCAGGTCATCGAGCAGCAGATGACCGGGATCGACGACCTCATCTACATGGAGTCCACCGGCAGCTCCGCCGGGCGCGCCTCCATCAAGCTCACCTTCGAGCCGGGGACCGATCCCGACATCGCCCAGGTCCAGGTCCAGAACAAGCTCAAGCAGGCCGAGCCCATGCTGCCCCGGGAGGTGCAGCGCCAGGGGCTTACCACCGAGCGGGCCAACAGCTCCTTCCTCATGGTTACCGCCTTCCTCTCCACCGACGGGCGGCTGGCCAAGGAGGACCTGGCCGACTTTGTCGCCTCGGAGATCCGCGAGCCCATCGGCCGGGTCCAGGGGGTCGGGAACGTCCAGGTCTTCGGCTCCCAGTACGCCATGCGGATCTGGCTGGACCCCGAGAAACTGCAGGACTACGAGCTCACCATCGATGATGTCCGTGGCGCCCTGGAGGACCAGAACACCGTGGTCACCGCCGGCGAACTGGGCGGGCTGCCGGCGGTGGAGGGCCAGCAGCTCAACGCCACGGTGAACGCCCAGGGGCTGCTCGAGAGCCGCGAGGATTTCCGCGACGTCCTGCTCAAGACCACCGATGACGGCGGCCAGGTGCGGCTGGGGGACGTCGCCGAGGTGGAGCTGGGGGCGGAGTCCCCCGCCGTCCAGACCTTCTACAACGAGCAGCCCGCCTCCGGCATGGGCATCAACCTTGCCCCCGGGGCCAATGCCCTGGAGACCTCCCGGCGGGTCCAGGAGCGGCTGGAGGAGCTGGAGCCCTTCTTCCCCGAGGGGGTCGAGGTCCGCTATCCCTACTCCACGGCGCCCTTCGTGGAGGCCTCCATCGAGCAGGTGATCCACACCCTGGTGGAGGCGGTGATCCTGGTGGTGGCGGTGATGATGCTCTTCCTCCAGAGCTGGCGCGCCACCCTGGTGCCCACCCTGGCCATCCCGGTGGTCCTGCTGGGGACCTTCGCCGTCATGGCGGCCACCGGCTTCTCCATCAACATGCTCACCATGTTCGGCATGGTGCTCGCCATCGGCCTGCTGGTGGACGATGCCATCGTGGTGGTGGAGAACGTCGAGCGGATCATGCACGAGGAGGGGGTGGGGCCGGTGGAGGCCACGCGCCGCTCCATGCGCCAGATCACCGGGGCGCTGGTGGGCATCGGCGTGGTCCTCTCCGCCGTCTTCATCCCCATGGCCTTCTTCTCCGGATCCACCGGCGCCATCTATCGCCAGTTCTCCATCACCATCGTCACCGCCATGGCGCTGTCGGTGCTGGTGGCGCTCATCCTCAGCCCCGCCGTCTGCGGCGGAGTCCTGCGCCGGCAGGACCAGGAGGGGGCGTGGCACCAGAAGGCCTTCGGCTGGTTCAACCGGCTGGTGGAGGCCGGCACCCGCGGCTACGTGAGCTCGGTGCGCGGGATCCTCAACCACCCCTGGATCGGCATGGGTGCCTTCCTCGCCATCGTCGGCCTCCTGGCGGTGCTCTTCGTCCGCGTCCCCGGCGGCTTCCTGCCCCAGGAGGACCAGGGCGTGGTCATCACCCAGTTCCAGCTCCCCGCCGGCGCCACCCAGGAGCGGACCCTGGAGACCGTGGACGAGATCGAGGAGTACTACCTGGACCAGCCGGAGGTGAACGGGGTCTTCGCCGTGGCCGGCTTCAGCTTTACCGGCCGGGCGCAGAATGTCGGCATCGCCTTCATCAACCTCAAGCCGTGGGCGGAGCGCGGACCGGGGCAGGACGTCGACGCCCTCCTGGGCCGCGCCAACAAGGAGCTGGCCGGGATCGTCCGGGACGGCGAGGTCTCCGCCTTCAACATCCCGCCCATCCCGGCGCTGGGCAACGCCGGTGGCTTCGACCTGCGGCTGCAGGACCGCGGCGACCTCGGCCACGACGCCCTCATGGCGGCCCAGGCGAAGTTCCTGGCCGCCGCCGCCGAGAGCCCGGTGCTGGCCGGGGTACGGCCCGACGGCCTGGACGACAACCCCCAGTACGAACTGGATATCGACCGCGACAAGGCGCGCGCCCTGGGCGTACCGCTACCGGCGCTGAACCAGCTGCTCTCCACCGGCTGGGGCTCCGGCTACGTCAACGACTTCCTCCACCAGGGCCGGATCAAGCGGGTCTATCTCCAGGGGGAGGCGGAGCACCGCATGGTCCCCGAGGACCTGCGGGAGTGGTACGTTCGCAACGAGGCCGACGAGATGGTGCCGGTGAACGAGGTGGTGGATGGTGGCTGGGGTTACGGCTCCCCGCGCCTGGAGCGCTACAACAGCGTCCCCGCCCGCTCCATTGCCGGCGGCCCCGCCCCCGGCTACTCCACCGGCGAGGCCATGGCCGAGGCCGAGCGCATCATCGAGGAGGAGCTGCCCGACGGCGTCGGCCAGGCCTGGTCCAGCCTCTCCTACCAGGAGCGCCAGGCCGGCGACCAGGCGGGGATGCTCTACCTCCTCTCGCTCATCGTGGTCCTGCTCGCCCTGGCCGCCCTCTACGAGAGCTGGACCATCCCCTTCGCCGTGGTCCTGGCGGTGCCGCTGGGCGTCATCGGCGCCGTGGTCGCGGCGCTGCTGCGCGGGATCCCCAATGACGTCTTCTTCCAGGTGGGGATCCTCACCACCCTGGGGCTGACGGCGAAGAACGCCATCCTCATCGTGGAGTTCGCCCGGGATCTGGAGGGCAAGGGGCTGGCCCTGCTGGACGCCACCCTGGAGGCAGTGCGGATCCGGCTGCGACCCATCCTCATGACCTCCCTGGCCTTCAGCATGGGCGTGATCCCGCTGGCCCTGGCCAGCGGCGCCGGGGCCGCCAGCCAGATGGCCATCGGTACCGCCGTCCTGGGCGGGATGGTCTCGGCCACCTTCCTGGCCATCTTCTTCATCCCGCTGTTCTACGTGGTGGTGCGCCGGGTCACCGACCGCCTGAAGGGGGTGCCGGCCGCTTGATTGGGGGAGCCGCTCTTTCTATCCTTACTTTCAGGTAAGGAATAGAAGATGGAGTAGGTGATGGAGGCGACAGTTACCAGCAAGGGGCAGATCACCCTGCCCAAGGGGCTGCGGGAGCAGCTCCGGTTGCATACGGGGGATCGGGTCGTATTCCTCGTCGGTGAGGACGGCTCGGTTCACCTGATCCCCAAGCGCGCCTCCCTCGACGAGCTCAAGGGGATCGTGCCGGCGCCCGGCCAGCCGGTCGGTCTCGAGGAGATGGAGCGGGCCATCGAACAGGGTGCCTCGGAGCCTTGATCGGGCTGGATACCAATGTCCTGGTGCGCTATCTCACCCAGGACGATGCGGAGCAGGCCGCAGCCGCCAATCGGGTCATGCAGGCCCAGTGCACCGCGGATGATCCGTGCCGGCTCTCCCTGGTCGTCCTCTGCGAGCTGGTCTGGGTCCTGCGAGGGCCCTACGGCTGCGACCGGGAGACCATCGCCGGGATCCTGGAACGGCTCCTCTCGGCTGCCGAGCTGGAGGTGGCCGATGAGGCGATTGCCTGGCGGGCGATGCGCGCCTACGCCGAGGGGCCGGCGGATTTTGCCGATTACTGCATCCTCTTCGCCCATCGCGAGGCCGGCTGCTCCAGGACCCTCTCCTTCGACCAGCGGCTCGCTCGACACCCCGAGGTAGACATCCCGATGGCCTGAACCGGGCGCTTCCTGTCGGCCTCCTAGCCGGCCCCTCCCTGCCCCGGTTCACCAGCGGGTAACTGCCAGTAGTCGGTATGGACCAGCTCCTCCAGGGGGCGGCGCTGGTCCCAGCCCTCCTGCTCCAGCATGGGGCGGTCGTAGAAGGCCTCCACATGGCCCAGGCAGAGCAGGGCCACCGGGCGGCCGCCCTCGGGGATGGCCAGCTCCCGGCGCAGGGCCTCGGGATCGAAGATCGAGACCCAGCCCATGCCCAGCCCCTCCGCCCGGGCGGCCAGCCAGAGGTTCTGGATGGCGCAGGCCACCGAGGCGAGGTCCATCTCCGGCAGGGTCCGCCGGCCGAAGACATGGCCCTCCCGCTCCGGCATCAGGGCTGCGGCCAGCAGCTCGCCGGACTCCCGTACCCCCTCCACCTTGAGCCGCAGGAACTCCCGCTGGCGCTCGCCCATGGCCTCGGCGGTGCGCTGGCGCTCCGCCTCCACCAGGGCGTGGATGGCCTCCCGCCGGGCCGGGTCGGTGATCCGGATGAAGCGCCACGGCTGCATGTAGCCGACGCTGGGGGCCCGGTGGGCGGCCTCCAGCAGCCGCTGGAGGGTCGCCTCGTCCACCGGGTCGGGTCGGAAGTGGCGCATGTCGCGACGCTCGCCGATGACCCGGTAGACGGCGGCGCGTTCGGCGTCGGTGAAGTCGCTCATGGCGCCTCGGTGCTCGGCAGGGGCGGACATTCTACCCCGCGCCGGCGCAGCCAGGGCAGGAGGTCGGCCGGCGGGACGTAGCCGCGCAGGCGGTGGGTGACCCGGCCGGCCCTGTCCACGAAGAGGGTGAAGGGGGTGGCGGGGACGCCGCCCACGGTGGCCAGGAGGCGGTCGGTCCCCGCCACCGCCGGCAGTTCCACCTCGGCGGCGTGCAGGACCCGCCGGTAGCCGGGGGTGTCGCCGTGGACGCCCACCCCGGCGGCCTCCAGGGCCTCCGGGCAGGCGGCGGTGATCCGGTCCACCGCCCGGAGCTGGCGGACGCACCAGGGGCAGCGCGGCTCGAAGAGGATCAGCAGGGCCGGCCCCTCCACCAGATCGGGCAGCGCCCGGGGCTTTCCGTCCCGCAGGTCGGTGAGCGCCAGCTTCGGGAGCTCCGCCGCGGGTACGGCCGCCGCCCCCAGGAGGAGGAGCCCGGCGAGGGCGAGGCGGCGAGTCATCAGAACTCCGCCCGCAGCCCCGCGTAGAACACCCGGCCGCGCAACGGGGCGTAGATGTGGGCGACGTCGAAGGCGGCCTCCTCGCCGCTGCCGGCCTCGCCCTCGTAGAAGAGCGGCGTCTCCTCGTCCCCGGCCTGGGTGTAGTCCAGGAGGTTGTTCACCCCGGCGTAGAGGGAGAGGGTGTCATCCAGGGCGTGGTCCAGCCGCAGGTCGATGGTGTACCAGGCGGGGGCGTCGGTCTCCTTGGGGTCCCGGAGCTCACCCTCGTCCACCTCGCCGTCCTCGTCGTCGTCGTCCCAGCGGTTGTAGCGGTCGCCGTAGCCGTAGTCGGTGAGGTCGCGGCTGCCCACCGCGTTCACGGTGCTGTTGAAGGACCAGGGGCCGCCCTCCCAGGCGGCCTCCAGCCGCAGGCGATCCTCCACGGGGGCGACGGCGAAGGTCTCCTTGTAGTCGTCGCCGTAGGCGAACCGGGCGAGGCCGGCATCCACCCGCCAGCCGGCGCCCAGCTGAGCGCCGGCGGCGAGATCGATGGTGGATACGCGAGCGGTATCGTCGGAGTTGACCAGGGTGGGGCGGCCACTGCCCACCGGGTCCTGGATGTAGGCGAGATCCTCCACCTCGGTGTGCGCCAGGGAGAGGGTGGCGGCCCGGCGCTCGTCGCGATAGCTCAGGGCGTAGCTGGCCGAGCGCGAGGTCTCCACCTCGTCGATGGCGATGTCGAAGCCCTCATCCAGGATCCCGTGCTCGGACTCGTAGAAGGTCAGCGGCGCCCGGTAGCCGCGGCCGGCGCTGAGGCGGGAGGTCCAGTGGTCGGAGTGGCGCCAGCGGACGTGGGCGCGGGGGGCGAAGAGGTCGGTGTCGATCTCGTCGCCCTGCTCGGTCTTCTCGGTCCAGTCGGTGCGGATCCGGTCCAGCCGGGCGGCGAGCTTCACCTCCAGCTCGGCGGTGGGGGTCCAGATGTCCTGGAGGTAGACCCCGGTGTCGCGGTGGTCGAAGGCGTCGCCCTCGATGCCGTTGCGCTCCATGAAGCCGGACTCCGACTCCATCTCCTCCCGGGTGTGGTCGAGGCCGACGGTGACGAAGTGCGCCAGGCCGAGGGCGCGCTCCCAGCGCAGGTCGGCGAAGCGGGTGGTGTCGTCGTTGGCGTAGTCGAAGCCCTCGTAGTAGGAGTCCTGCTCGTGGTCCACCTGGCTGGCGGTGGCGATGAGCCGGCCGCTGCCGTTCAGGTCGTGGTCCCAGCGCAGGGTGTACTCGTCGCGCTCGGTGTCGATGGCCTCCAGGGTCTCCCAGGGCTGGCCGGTCCACTCCCGGCGGACGTCGCCGCCGGCGAAGTAGTCGGCGCTGTTGTCGGAGCTCCCGTCGGCCTCGGTGCGCATGGCGCTCATCTCCGAGATCCCGGTGGGCCCGCCCAGGGTGGTGGAGCGGAAGCCGGCCACCCGCAGCTCCACGGTGTCGTTGCCGATGTCCCGGGACAGGTGTGTGGTGAGCGAGCGGGTGTCCCGCGCGGGATTCTCGGCGACGCCGTTGTCGTCGGCGTCGAAGCGGTCCTGCTGGTCGAACTGGCCGGCGATGGTCGCCCGGGTGGCCCCGTCGTCGGCCACCGCGGTGCCCTCGATGGCGCTCTTGCGGTAGCCGTGTTCGCCGCCGGAGAGGTCCACGCGGACGCCGTCGCGCTCGGCGCGCCGGGTGACGACGTTGAGGGTCCCTCCGATGGCCTCCGGGGCGATGAGGGAGGCGCCGGCGCCCCGGGCGACCTCCACCCGCTCGATGCCGGCGGCGGTGACTGCATCCATGCCGTAGTAGCTGGAGACCACCGAGTGCATGGGGACGCCGTCCACGGTGATGGTGGTGTGCTCGCCCTTGAGGCCGTTGAGCATGACGCGCTTGATGGCGCACATGGAGCACTCGTTGTTCACGTCCACACCCGGCTCGTCGTCCACGGCGTCGGCCAGGGTGCCGGCCTGCTTGCGGCGTAGCCGCTCGGCGGTGATGACCTCGGTCTGCTGGATGGTGGCCGCCTGCTCGCCGGCGCGCCGGTCCTCGTCCCCGGCGCCGTCGACCTGGACGGTGTCCAGGGAGTCGGCGGCAGCCACGGGGCTCAGGGCGAGGGTGGCGAGGGCGGGGAGGAGGGCCTTCCGGGGCATGCTGGTTCCTTTTTCAATCGGGTTTGGTGTGATTCGCATTCCGTTTTCATTCCGTTGCCGGGAGGCGCACGGGGATCCGTTCCGGGACCGTTGCGAGTCGGGGGCGGAGGGGGAAACGGCCGCAGGGGCCTGCGAACGGAGTTCTGGGGCCGGTGTGGCCCCGGGTCTCTCGCGGGTCATGATCGCTCCCCGGCGCGCCGCCCGCGCGCCTCGTTCAGGTCGAGTGGGCGCGGGGTGGCGACGGCGCGGGGCCGCCGGGTGGCCGCACCCCGCGGCACCAGCGTCTCTCCAGGCCGGTCTCCGGACTCGCGGATGGGGGTGCGGGACCCCGGGCGGAACGCCTTCCCGCGACAGCCGCTGGGACACGGCCTGCCGCAGTGGTCTTTAGGTTCCGCCCCTCCGCCTACCGTTGCGGGGGCAGTGCCGGACTTGCACCCGGGGGTGCGCACCGGCTTCCCGATTCTCCCCGGGGGATGGACCCCGGGGCACCTGAAGAGCCGAAAAAGCTACGCAATCGGCCCCGCGAGGTCAAGGCCCGCCGGTGCGCCCGCGGAAGCGGCGGACGTGCTCCGGGTCGTAGAGGGCGGAGTCGCGGAAGTCCCCGGGGGAGTCAGGGCCGGCCCGCCAGGTCCGGCCGCTTCGTGTACCGCGAGGGGCAGGGATGGCCATTCCTGCGGCCGTTGAGAGGTACGGGAATATCAGGATATTCTAATAGGCTAATTGTTGAGGGTGCGCCCCCTGGCGGTCCGGTCATGGACGGCCAGTGGGGTACTCGGGAAGACCGGTTCAGCCGCCCTGGCGCGGTGAATCCGGCGCTGCCCCCGCAACGGTAGGTGGGTCGAGGCAGACCTTGATAGGCCACTGCGAAGGATGTGTCCGCGCCGGGCACGCTTCGCGGGAAGGCGGTCTGCCCGGACAGGTTTCCTCCATCCCCCACGAGCCCGGAGACCGGCCCTTGGCAATGTCCGAGCATCGCGGGGCGCGGTGGCCGGTGATCTCCTCCGACCTGCCTGGTGCAGTTCCTCGCCCGGGCTAGCTCCGGCTCGATCTCCAGCGATTCCAGCCCCCGCGGTCCACCCAGAGCAGATGCGCACGGGCGGTGCGCAGGAGATTCCGATGCCTAGAAGACCTTTCCCTCCGCAGAGCCTCCTTTCGCTTGCATGCAGTGTTGCCGGACTTCTCTGGCTACCTTCGTCCCCGGCCGCTGAACCTGCCGAGTCAGAGACGGCGCTTTCCGGCGTCACGGTCACCGCGGCCACGCGGACTCGGGAGCCCGCCGAGGAGGTCACCGCCACCGTGGAGGTCCTCACCGGCGAGGAGATGCGGCAGAACGGGGCCACCATGCTGGACGAGGCGCTGCGGGCTCAATCCAGTATCTACATGGGGCCCGATGGCAATGCCTTCTCCATTCGGGGCGGCAGCAAGCAGGACATGATCTACCTCCTGGATGGCCGGCGGCTCCGGGGTAATTCGGGCCGCAGTTTCGAACTCAATCGCATCCCGGTGAGCTATGTCGAACGAGTCGAGATCGTGAAGGGGCCCGGCAGCGTGGTCTATGGCTCCGATGCCGTGGCCGGGGTCATCAACGTCATCACCCGCCGGCCGGGGGAGGGACTGGAGGCCAGCCTGGAGGCCCACGGGGCCCGACCCACCAGTGCCGATGGCGGCGACCGTAACAACGGCGCCCTCTTCGTCGGCGGCGGCTCTCGGGATACCCGTTTCCGTCTCATGGCGGATGTCATGGAGCGGGAAGCCTATTCCGAGAAGGCCGTGGCGGAGGTGGAACCCGAGGAGGAAACCACCGAACTGCCAGAGAGTTACCGCTTTGACGAGGACCTGCGGGAAGAGGCGGATGTCTCGAACCTCCGCGGCAGTCTCAGCCACTGGGTCAACGATGACGTCCGGTTGGCACTGGATGCGGGGCTGACGGAGGAAGGGCGGGACTGGCGTTCGGTGCACGCCAGGCCGCCGGTGGAAACCGGCTATACCGACGACGGCGGCGAGCCTGTCCGTGCCAGCCAGATCCCCGATCTGCAGGAGGAGGACGTAACCCGCCGCGATCTTGCCGCCACGGCGGAGTGGCTGGCCACGGACACGCTGGATCTGCGCTATCGCCTGTACCAGAGCCGCTACCATCTCGAGCGCGCCCGGACCTTTCTCGACCCCGAGGCCTTCGGCTTTTCGTCCCGGGCAGCGAGTGATTTCGGGGCGCGAGAGGTGGCCATCACCGACCGGGTCAATGACCTCCACGCCACCTGGGAGCCGAGCCCGGGACATACCCTGCTAAGCGGCCTGGAGCACAACCGGCAGTCCTACCGCGACCATCTGCTCGCCGGGGAGCCGAAGGACAGTCAGTGGGTGGCCGGGGCCTACGCCCAGCATCAGTGGCAGACTACGGAGCGGCTGAAGGTCGTCTATGGCGCTCGCTACGATGATTCCTCCGGCGATGTCGACAATACCTCGCTGCAGGGCGGGGCGGTCTATCGCCTGAACGGAGGTGTACGCCTGCGAGCCCGTTACGCGGAGGGCTTCAAGGTGCCGGAGCTGCGCTCCTACTACGTACGGGCCCGGAATCCCCGGGGAGACCGGGTCCTCGGGGCCTACGTGGAGGATGAGGCGCTGGGCAAGGGCCGGCACCAGCTGGATCCCCAGCGTAGCCGCAACTATGAGCTGGGCGTGGAGGGAAGGCTGCCGTTCGGGGCCACCACCTTCCATTACGACCTGGGACTCTTCTACACCGAGTTCAACGATCGGATCACCAGGACCCGGGCGCCGGGCAGGCAGTACCTCACCTTCCGCAACGTGAATGATGCGCGCACCCAGGGTGCGGAGACCGCCCTCGGGCTCCGGTTCCCCGCGTTCGAATGGAAGGTGGCGGCCACCTGGCTCGATGCCATCGACCGCGACACGCGCAACCGCCTCCCCGATGCACCGCCCCTGACGGCGATGGTGAGTGCCGCATGGATGCCGGTGGATCCCCTGCGACTGCAGGCCCGGGTGCGCCATGTGGGGGAGCGCTATCAGGACAGCGCCAATACCATGAAGGACGACGCCTACACGCTGACCAGCCTGGATGCCGGTTATGAGCCGGTCCGGTGGCCGGGGCTTACCCTGCGGGCTGGTGTGGAAAACCTGTTCGACGCCGATAACGACAATGCCCTGGAGCCGGATGCGGGTCGTCGGCTGGAAGTGGGGTTCCGGTACGAATTCCAGTAGCCGGGCGGCCCGGACTTTGAAGGGGGCAGCCGGGCCCGCTGCCCGGTTGGGCCGGCCCATGAGGTCCTGCTGCCAGGGCGGGCAGGCAGCGCGCCCGCGCTGTCTCCTGGATTCCAGGCGGTGCCGCCAGACCTTCGTGAACGGCCCGTTCAGGGCCCGCCGGTGCGCCCGCGGAAGCGGCGGACGTGCTCCGGGTCGTAGAGGGCGGAGTCGCGGAAGTCCCCGGGGGCCAGGGCCGGACCCACCAGGATCAGGGCGCTGCGGCGGTCCTCGATGGCGGTGGCGCGCTCGGGGAGGGTCGCCAGGCAGCCGGTGACGACGACCTCGTCGGGCCAGCTGGCGCGCTGGACCACCGCCGCCGGGCACTCCTCGCCGTAGTGGGGGAGGAGCTCCGCCACCACGGACTCCAGGCGGTGCAGGGAGAGGTGGATGGCGAGGGTCGAGCCGGTGGCGGCGAAGGCGGCCAGCTCCTCGCGCTCGGGCATGGCCGAGGCGCGGCCGGGGGTCCGGGTGAGGACCACAGACTGGCTCACCTCCGGTACGGTCAGCTCCCGCCCCAGGGTGGCGGCGGCGGCGGAGAAGGCGGGGACGCCGGGGGTGATGGTGTAGTCGATCCCCATCTCCTCCAGCCGGCGGACCTGTTCGCTCAGGGCGCTGTAGACCGAGAGGTCGCCGGAGTGGAGGCGGGCGACATCCTCACCGGCGGCGTGGGCGCGCTGGATCTCGCCCATGATGGCGTCCAGGGTCAGCGGGGCGGTGTTGATGATCCGGGCATCCTCGGGGGCGTGGTCCAGCACCTCCTCCGGGACCAGGGAGCCGGCGTAGAGGCAGACCGGGCAGGCCGCGATGCGGTCCCGGCCGCGCAGGGTGAGGAGATCGGGGGCGCCGGGGCCGGCGCCGATGAAGTAGACGGTCATGTCGATGTCTCCTTGGATGCGGTTGCGGTGGGGTCGGTGACGGCCAGGGCGCAGCTGCCGCGCCGGGAGGTACGGCGGGTCACCGCCAGCCGGGCGCCGG
>JBKGYA010000039.1:0-13716 GCA_046546335.1 Thiohalospira sp.
TTCGGCATCCCCCTCTACGGCACCATGGCCCACTCCTTCATCGAGGCCCACCCCGACGAGGTCAGCGCCTTCCGCCACTTCCTCACCAGCCACCCCGGCAGCGGCGTCCTGCTCATCGACACCTGGGATACCGAGCGTGCCGCCCACCGCGTGGTGGAGCTGGCCCGGGAGGACCCCGCGACGAGGGAGGCCATCAAGGGCGTGCGCATCGACAGCGGCGACCTGGGGGATCACGCCCGCCGCGTCCGCCGGATCCTGGATGAGGGCGGCCTGGAGGGGGTGACGATCTTCGCCAGCGGCAACCTGGACGAGTACGCCATCGCCGACCTCGCCGCCGACGGCGCCCCGGTGGACGGCCTGGGCGTGGGCACGCGCCTGGATGTCGCCAGCGACGCCCCCTACCTGGACTGCGCCTACAAGCTCCAGAGCTACGCCGGCACCCCGCGGCGCAAGCGCTCCGAGGGCAAGGGCACCTGGGCCGGGCCCAAGCAGATCCACCGGGAACACCGCGACGGCCGCATGGCCGGCGACCGCCTCACCACTGCCGACGAGGCCGCCCCGGGCCACCCCCTGCTCCACCCGGTCCTGCGCGTCGGCGAGCCGGTCACCGAACGCCCGCGCCTGGCGGCGATCCGGGAGACCGCCGCCGCCGAGCTGGCCGCCCTGCCGGAGGCGCTGCGCAGCCTGGAACCGGCGGTGGAGCCCTACCCCGTCCACGTCAGCGAGCGCCTGCGGGCGGTCACCGCCGAGGCCGACCACCTCGGCGACGCCCCGACCTGACGAGATGCCGGCTCAGCCCGGCCGGCGGACCAGCCAGCCCAGGCGCATGCCGGTAGCCAGCAGCGTGCCGAAGTAGGCGACCCCGGCGGCGGCGATGAGGCCGGCCAGGGCGCCGGCGCGCTCCCAGACACCCCAGGCCGCCCAGACCGAACGCTCAGGGGTGAGCAGGATCAGCAGGGCAATGAGTACCGCCAGGGCAAGCCCCAGGCGCAGGGCCAGCAGCCCCCAGCCGGCCTGCGGCCGGTAGACGCCGTCGCGCAGCAGCCCGCGCAGCAGCAGCCCACCGTTGACGAAGGCCGCCAGCGCCGTGGCCGCCGCCAGCCCGGCGTGGGCCCCGGGCAGCCCGGCCATCTCCCAGGGCACCACGAAGGCGATGTTCAGGACCATGTTGGTCACCATGGCGATGACGGCGATGCGCATGGGGGTGCGCGTGTCCTGGCGGGCGAAGAAGCCGGGGGCGAGGACCTTCACCAGGATGAAGCCGGTGAGGCCGATGCTGTAGGCCATGAGCGCCAGGCCGGCCATGGCGGTGTCGCCGCCGCCGAAGGCGCCGTACTCGAACAGCGTCGCCAGGATCGGCCCGGCCAGCAGGAAGAGCCCCAGGGTCGCCGGCAGGGCGATGAGCGCCACCCAGCGCAGGGCGCGGTCGATCATCGCCGAGAAGCCGGCGGGATCGTCCTCGGCGTGGCGCTCCGACAGACCGGGGAGGATCACCGTCCCCAGGGCGATGCCGAAGACCCCCAGGGGGAACTCCACCAGCCGGTCGGCGTAGTAGAGCCAGGAGACCGAGCCGGTGGCCAGCATGGAGGCGATGAGGGTATCCAGCAGGAGGTTCACCTGGGCCACCGAGGAGCCGAAGAGCGCCGGCCCCATGAGGCGGGCCACCCGGCGCACCCCCTCGTCCCGCGGCGCGGGCCGGGGGGCGGTGAGCAGCCCCAGCCGCGCCAGGAAGGGGAGCTGGAAGGCGAGCTGGATGATCCCCGCGACCAGCACCCCCCAGGCCAGCGCCTGGATGGGCTCGGCGAAGGCCGGGGCCGCCCAGACCGCCGCGCCGATGAGGGCGATGTTCAGCAGCACCGGGGTCCCCGCCGGCACGGCGAAGCGGCCGTAGCTGTTGAGGACCCCGCCGGCCAGCGCCGTGAGCGCGATGAACAGGAGATAGGGGAAGGTCAGCCGCAGCATCTCCACCGCGGCGGGGAAGCGCTCGGCGTCGCCGATGAAGCCGGGGGCGAAGACCATCACCAGCACCGGCGCCCCGACCACGCCGAGGAGGGTCAACAGCAGCAGGAAGCCGCCCAGGGTCCCGGAGACCCGGCCGACGAAGGCGCGCACCTCGCCGTGCGCGCGCTGGCTGCGGTACTCCGAGAGCACCGGGACGAAGGCCTGGTTGAAGGCGCCCTCGGCGAAGAGCCGGCGCATGAAATTGGGGATCTTGAAGGCGACGAAGAAGGCGTCGGTCCCGGCCGCGGCGCCGAAGACCCGCGCCAGCACCACGTCGCGGATGAAGCCCAGCACCCGGGAGACCAGGGTAAGCCCGCCCACCACGGCGGTGGAGCGCAGCAGCCCGCTACCCTCTGCCTCTGTCTCGGCCATCAGCACGTCCCTCCCGGAATGGGGGGATCATACCGGGCGGCGACCGGCGCCGTCTGCCCCGCCGATTTGCCGGGCCGGCCCGGTGCGCCTACCATGGATGGTCATTCTCAGGGCGCCGGGGGACCCCGCCAGACCATGCCGACCGGACGACCGCCCTCCCGGGCAGACGATACTGCGGTCCCCGAAGAGGATGCGGGTACCCTCCTGCGCCGGCTGCGGCGCACCTCGCTCCTCGGTGCCCTGGCCGCGGCGGTCATCGTCGCCATCACCGCGGTGGCCGCCCTCTATCCCCAGCTCCGGGAACAGGCGCGGGAGCGGCTGGCCCACGAGGCCCTCCTCCACCAGTCCACCGTGGCCAACTTCCTGGAGCAGCGCATCCGGCTCGCCCGGCAGGTCACCAGCCGCACCGTCATCCGCCGCGCCCTGGCCGACTACCACGCCGGCGACCGCGAACGCTCGAGCCTGGCGAAGTTCACCGAGGACAAGCTCGCCGACGCCGTGCAGCCGGAGGAGGGCCTGCTGGGTGTCACCCGGCTGGACGCCGAGGGCCGCCGGGTGGTGGACGTGGGCGATCCCCTCCCCGCCGAGCTGCCGGCGGTGGACGGGGAGGGGCTGCAGGTACTCCGCCCCTTCCGGCGCGAGGGCCGCTGGCATCTGGTAGTGGACGCCCCCATCCACGAGGAGGGGGAATTCCTGGGGACCGACCGGATCCTGTTCGACCTGCAGCGGCTGGAGGCCCGGCTGGCAGGGGGCGGCGCCCGCCACGAGGCCGGCCGCCTGAACCTGCTCCTGGAGACCGCCGACGGCCCGAGGACCCTCGCCCACGGCGAGGCCCCGGGGCCCGGGACACCCATCGCCGCCGCGGCCGAGGCCAGCCGGCGGGAGGGAGCAGCAGGACTGCTGGCCGTCGACGGCACCGTGGTCGCCCACCACCCCCTGGAGACGCTGGCCGGAACCGTGGTGGTCTCCGCCCCGGCCTCGGTCCTCTACGCCCCCATCAACCGGCTGCTGGGATCCATCGCCGCCACCACCGTCCTGCTGCTCCTGGCGCTCACCTGGCTGCTGGTCCGCGCCATGCGACCGCTCGAGGAGCGCCTGCGCTACCAGGCGGAGCACGACCCCCTCACCGGACTGCCCAATCGGCTGCTGCTGACCCGCCGTCTCCAGGAGGCGATCCGGCGCGCCGATGAACAGGATACAAAGGTCGCCGTCCTCTTCCTGGACCTGGACCGCTTCAAGGACCTCAATGACAGCCTGGGCCACACCGTGGGTGATGAGCTCCTGGTGGCCCTGGCCCACCGGCTGGACGCCCGTCTGCCCCGGGCCGACCTGGTCGCCCGCCTCGGCGGCGACGAATTCCTGCTGGTCATGGAGGCGCCGGACCACCAACAGGCCCCCGCCGAACTCGCCGCCGAGGCCATGGAGCTGCTGCGCGAGCCCTTCCGGGTGGGCGACTGGAACGAGCTCTTCATGGGGGCGAGCATCGGGATCAGCCTCTACCCCGACCACGGCACCACACCGGGGGAGCTGCTCACCAACGCCGACGCGGCGATGTTCCGGGCCAAGGGGGAGGGCCGCAACACCTGGGCCTTCTACAGCCAGGAACTCACCGCCGCCGCCTCCGAGCGGCTGGGGCTGGAGGCCCACCTGCGCCGGGCCCTGGAGCGCGAGGAGTTAGAGGTCCACTACCAGCCGCAGTGGGAGACCGCCACCGGGCGGGCCACCGGCGCCGAGGCCCTGGCCCGCTGGCACCATCCGGAGCAGGGCCTCATCTCCCCCGGCCGCTTCATCCCGGTGGCCGAGGAGAGCGGACTCATCATCCCGCTGGGGGAGCGGATCCTGCGTGATGCCTGCGCCTTCTGGGCGGACCACACGGCCCGGACCGGGGAGCGGCTCACCCTGGCGGTGAATCTCTCGGCGCGGCAGGTGGCGCTCCCCGACCTGGCCGACCGCGTCAACGCCATCCTGGACGAGACCGGCCTCGACCCCCGCCTGCTGGAGCTGGAGTTCACCGAGTCGGTCCTGCTGGAGCAGCACCACGACCTGCAGCGCCTCATGCGGACCCTCAAGGCGCGGGGGATCCAGTTCGCCATCGACGACTTCGGCACCGGCTACTCCTCCCTGGCCTACCTCAAGAGCCTGGCGGTGGACCGGCTCAAGATCGACCGTACCTTCATCCAGGACCTCCCCGGCGACGAGAGTGATACCGAGATCACCACGGCGGTCATTGCCATGGCACACAACCTGCGGCTTACCGTCACCGCCGAGGGGGTGGAGACCGAGGGCCAGCTCGCCTTCCTCGGCCGCCAGGGCTGCGACCAGTGGCAGGGCTTCCTGGGGAGCCGCCCCCGGCCCGCCGGGGAACTGGAATCGGCGCTGGCAGAGGGCCACCACGCGGCGGCGGGAACCGCCCGCTGAGCCGGTCATCGGCGTTGACAGCCTTCCCCCGAATCCGGAGAATGGCGCGTTTACAGAAGGCCCAAGCCAGTACGAGCGAGGAGAGACACCGTGGCCAACACCCGACAGACCCGCAAGCGCGCCCGTCAGAACGAGAAACAGCGGCTGCACAACGCGGCGCTGCGCTCGCGCATGCGGACCTTCATCAAGAGCGTCGAGCGCGCCATCCGCGCCGGCGACAAGGAGACCGCCCAGCAGGCCTACCAGGCGGCGGTGCCGATCATCGACAAGACCGCCAACAAGGGCATCATCCATCGCAACAAGGCGGCCCGGCACAAGAGCCGGCTGAACGAGCGCCTCCGCGCCATGTAGGACCGGCCGCGCGGGCCTGTGCCCGTTGCAGCGCCCCCGGCGCTCCTCGCAGAACCCCCGCCTCCGTGCGGGGGTTTGTCGTTCGGGGCTCGCTCCCTCAGGGGGAACCGCCCGCCTCGTCGCCCACCGCCTCGGCCGTCAGCTCATCCAGCCGGGCGAAGAGCTGCTGGCTCAGGACCTCCATCTGCTCCAGCCTCTCCGTTGCCTCGTCGATCCGGCCCTCGGCGACGAGGTCGCGGATGGTCCGCCCCAGGGCGTGGACCTGCTGGTGGGGCTCGGCCATCGCCTGGAAGGCCTCGCTCTGGCCGTAGCGCTCCTTCCCCGGCCCGTCGAACCACTTGCCCAACCGGCACTGGTGGTGGTCGGTGAGCTCCTCCTCGGGCAGGGACTCCTCCCCCAGGATCATCTTGGCCAGCTTGATCTTCCACATCAGGTGGTCGCCCTTGACCACCTGAAGGATGATCTCGTCGTGGCCCCAGGCCGCCAGTTCATTGAGCTGACCGTGGATCCGGCGGGCCACATCCTCGGCGAGGGCGGAGACCTCGTGGACCTGGCTGGTCTCGTTGTCCAGGGAGTGGGTCACCGCCGCCACGTTCTGCGCCATCTCCTCGGCCACGGTGCTCTGCTGCTCCGCCGCCGTGGCGATCTGGTGGACCTGGTCGTCCACCTCCGCGGCGACATTGGTGCTCTCCGCCAGGGAGGAGGCCACCTGGTCCATCGCCTCCACGGAGTTGCCCAGCTTGTCCCGGGCATCCGTCACCGAGCTGTTCACCTCCCCGGAGAGGCCGTTCATGGTCCCGGTGACCCGGTCGATGGACTCGGTGGCCTCCGCCGTCTTCTCCGCCAGGCTGCGCACCTCGTCGGCCACCACGGCGAAGCCGCGCCCCGCCTCGCCGGCCCGGGCCGCCTCAATGGCGGCATTCAGGGCCAGCAGGTTGGTCTGGTCGGCGATCTCCTTCACCGTGGCGGTAAGCTTGTTGATCTCGGCGGTGGAGTTCACGAACTGCTCCATGGCGTTGGCCATGGTATCCACCGAGGTCTCGAGCAGGTCCATGTCGCCGATGAGGGAGGAGAGACCCTGATTGCCCTCCTCGGTGCGCTGGCGGCTCTCCCGCGCCCGCTCCGAGGTACTCTGGGCCAGCCCGGCCACCTCCCGGGCGGAGGAGGACATCTCCTCCACCGCCGAGGCGACGCTGGCGGCATTGTCCCGGATCCCGCCGATCTCCTTGGTGAAGTAGCCGTTACGGACCAGCAGGTCCACCGCCCGGCCCATGGCCGTGACCCCCTGCCGGGAGACCGGCACCAGCCGCCGATTGCCCTCGGCGATGGAGGCGCTGACATCGGCCAGCTCGCGGACCGTCGACCGCCGACTGGCCGTGAGGTCCTGCAGCCGCGCGTAGTCCGCATCCAGGGCGGCGTTGAGCACGTCCAGCGCGGCCCGCGTATGCAGCACGGGTGTGTGCATGGGTATCCCCTCTCTCACTTTGGCGTTATTGGAACTTTTATGACCATCTTGTCCCGATGGCTGGTCCAACTCTAGCACGAACCGCCGGCTCGAGAAGCCGCCCGGAAACACGGGACCCCGTCCCAATGGGGTCAAGTCTTGAAACTAGCAAATCACCTCACCCGTAATCCGCGTTGCAAGACTTGACCCCATTGGTTGACCCCATTGGTGTGGGGCCCATGGGGGCTGCAGCAACCCCCGAAGTTCCTATTTTCACGGGAACGAGCGTTCGGGGATTGCTGCGGGGAGGCCTAGGTCGTGAGGGTGCAGATAGCGCGCGGCTCCTCCAGCTTGAGGACGGCGCTCTCGCTGACGTAGAGCTGGTAGTGGATGCCGTCGTTGCCGGAGTAGCCGACCATGACGTCCTGGCCGAGGATGATCCGGCCCACGTGGGGGTCGACCACCACCGCGCCCTCGATGGGGGCCTTGAAGACACCCAGTTCGCACAGGCGCTTGAGGTGCTCCAGCTGGAGCATGTCGGTGCCGTCGTAGCGGCGGAAGAGGTTGTTGTAGAGCTTCGGCGAGACGGCCAGGGCGTAGGGGCCGTGGAAGCCGGCGTTCTCCAGCTGCTCCACCGCCCCCAGGACGTCCTTGAGCGCCTGCTCCACCTTGGACCAGTCGCCGACCTTGGCGGTATGGCGGTCGGCGGCGGTCATCAGCCCCTCCAGGCCGAACTTGGACTCGCCCTGGTAGATGAACTCCTCCTCCCGGGCGGCCACCGCCTCGGCGGCATCCTCCACCGGGGAGAGGTCCAGCGGCTGCCCCATGCCCAGGTGGGCCTCCAGCCGCCGGGCGGAGAGGCCGCACTCCTTGCGGATCATGGGCACGGAGATGGCCTGACTGGCCACCGCGCCGGCCTCGCCCTCGGCGGGCTGGCGGCAGTAGTGGTCGGCGCCCACCTCGACGGAGGTCAGGCCCACGCCGTAGGGGCCCTCCAGGTCCAGGAAGCGGCGCGCCGTCAGGCGGTCCGTGGCGGCCTCGGCGGCGGCCGCGTCGATGCGCTCCCAGAGGGAGCCGGGAATGGAGGACTGGTGACGATTAAGGTAGTGCATCACGAATCTCCCTTCAGCGAACCGATGGTGGGACCGCCTGCGGCGGCCTCTTCCCCGCCGGTTTCACCGCCCATGGTGGCCTCCTCGACCTCGGTGACCGGCGCGCTGGTGAAGAGATAGGTCCGCAGGTTCTCGGCCATGTCGGCGTCGTTGCGGCGCAGCCACTCCAGGACCATGGCGGCGTGCTCCATCTCCTCGCGCATGTTGTGCAGGAGGATCTCCCGCAGCTCGCTGTCGCTGCAGCCGTCGGCGCGCTGGCGGTACCAGTCCACCGCCTCCAGCTCCTCCTGCAGGGAGACCAGAGCGCGGTGCATGTCGAGGGTCTTGCTGCTGAGCTGGTCCAGGGATTCGTGCAGGGAATCGCTCGCTCCTGCCATGGGGCTCTCCTTGTTGCCGTTGTGGGCCGCCGGGGCCGGCGGCGATTTAGACTTAGTTCAAATCATCCCTTCCGTCGGGAGTATAGTCCACATGCACGGCTTTCAACCCCGACGATGATGGGAACGTCTCGGTCAGTCGCCCACCCGCCCCTCGGCGAAGTCGATCATGCGCTGGGTGGAACGCAGGGCCGCCTCGCGCACGGCCGGGTCCACGTGGATCTCGTTGACGCCGCGCTCCAGGGTGTCGGCGAGGTTGCGCAGGCCGTTCATGGCCATCCAGGGGCAGTGGGCACAGCTGCGGCAGGTGGCGCCGGCCCCGGCGGTGGGTGCCTCCAGCAGGGTCTTGTCCGGGACCGCCTGCTGCATCTTGTAGAAGATCCCGTTGTCGGTGGCGACGATGAGCTCGGTCTCCGGCCGCTCCTGCGCTGCCCGGATGAGCTGGGTGGTAGAGCCCACCTCGTCGGCCAGCTCGATGACCGCGTGGGGGGACTCCGGGTGGACCAGGATGGCCGCCCCGGGGTGCTCGGCCTTGAGCTCGGTGAGCTGCTGCGCCTTGAAGGCCTCGTGGACCACGCAGCTGCCCTGCCACAGGAGCATGTCGGCGCCGGTGACGTCGCGGACGTACTCCCCCAGGTGGCGGTCCGGGGCCCAGAGGATGGACTCGCCCCGCTCGGCCAGGTAGCGCACCACCTTCGTGGCGATGGAGGAGGTAACCACCCAGTCGGCCCGCGCCTTCACCTCGGCGGAGGTATTGGCGTAGACCACCACGGTGCGTTCGGGGTGGGCGTCGCAGAAGGCGCTGAACGGCCCCGCGGGGCAGCCCAGATCCAGGGAGCACTCCGCCTCCAGCGTGGGCATGAGGACCCGCTTCTCGGGACTGAGGATCTTGGCCGTCTCCCCCATGAAGCGCACACCGGCCACCACCAGGGTCGTGGCGTCGGTGCGGGCACCGAAGCGGGCCATCTCCAGGGAGTCGCCGACGAAGCCGCCGGTCTCCTCCGCCAGGGCCTGGAGGGCGTCGTCGACGTAGTAGTGGGCCACCAGGGCGGCGTTCTCGCGCTCCAGCAGCTCGCGGATGCGCGCCTCCAGCTCGCCCTGCTCCCCCGGGGCCAGATCCTCGTCGGGAACGCTGCCGGGGGCCGGCAGCTCGCCGGGATCGAAGAAGGCCACGGGATCGGTGGCGGTCTCGGTCATGGGAACCTCCCGCTCATTACAAGGCGTGGGGGACTACCCCCGATGATGGGGGTGACAGGCGGACCTTTCACCCCGCCGGGAACCTCCCTTCAGTCTATCACGCGCCGGGCCGATCAGGCGGACTGGCGGGCCGCGAGCAGCCCCGCCTCCCAGGCCGGATCGGGCTCCGTGCCGGGGGCCAGCAGCAGCTCCACCCGGCTGTCCCGGCGCCAGGCGCTCTCGTCCCGGCTCAACTCCCCGTCCACCCGGCTGAAGTGCTGCCACCGGGGGCCGGTGCGGACCACCCCCTTGGCCCGGACCACCTCCGGCGGCAGCTCGCGGAACCACTCCCGCAGGGCCGGGCCCGCGAAGGTCGTCTCCGGCGGGAAGATCCAGGCCAGGGCGCGGTGCTCCGCGTCCCCGCCGACAAGCCGCTGGAAACCGCCCGCGGCGTCGTCAACCGCCTCCGCGCTCCCGTGGTCGTGGTCGTGGTCGTGGTCGTGGTCGTGGTCGTGGTCGTGAGCATGCCCGGCATCAGGGCCGACCTCCAGCTCGCAGACCGCCGCCCCGCCGGCCGCCGAGGCGGCCCGGGCCGGGGCATCCAGCCAGGCCGGGTCCAGTTCCCCCTGCTCGGTGACCACGACCCCGGCCTTGGGCGGCCACGCCGAGGCCGCCAGCTCCCGCGCCGCCGCCAGGGTGGCCGGATCGGCACGATCCGCCTTGTTGAGGACCAGGACGTCGGCTAGCTCGAAGGCGTCGCGCACCGGCGGCGCCGCGGCCAGCCGATCCTCGGTGAGGCCGTCGGCGGGGAAGACCGCGATCACCGATTGCAGGTCGATGGCCTCCGCCAGCCCCGGCTCCCGGAGCATGTCGATGATCCCGGCGGGATGGCCCAGACCGGTGGGTTCGATGAGCAGTCGATGGGGGCGGACCCGGCGCAGCAGCCGGGTGAGGGTGACCCGGAGCTGGGTCCGGGCGGTGCAGCAGATACAGCCGCCCGGCACCTCGGCCAGGTCATCGGAGGCGTCCACCAGGGCGGCGCCGTCGATGCCGGCCTCGCCGAACTCGTTGACCAAGACCGCCCAGCGCTCCTCCGACGGGCGCCGGGCAAGGAGGTGGCGGATGGTGGTGGTCTTGCCGGCCCCCAGGGGGCCGGCGATCACGTTAGTGGGGACATCGTGTACCGGTAACCCGGCCACGGCGCCGACTACTGGCCGGAGCCAGGCATGCCGCCGCCACCACCACCTTCACTGCCGCCACCACCTTCACCGCCGCCGGACATGCCACCGCCGCCGCCGGACATGCCGCCGCGGGCGTCCTGGGCCTCCTGCTGGGCGGAGCGCAGCTCCTCGATGATGGACTCGGTCTCGGAATCCTCCTCCTTCATGGCGCTGAAGGTGTCCTCCTCGAGCTTCTGGCGGGCCTCCTTGACCTCATCCTTCTCCATGGCCTTCTGCTGCGCCTCCATGAGGCTCTGCTGCTCCTTGCGGAACTCCTGCATGAGCTCCCGGCGCTCGTCACCCTGGGCCTCGGTGAGCTGGGGCTGGATCTCCTCCAGGCGGTCGATGCGCTTCTGCGGCTTGGCGCCCTGATCGTCCATGGTCTCCATGAGCAGGTCCTGGAAGTCCTCGCGCTGCTCCTTGAGCTCGGGGTTGGCCTCGATGGCCTTCTCCTCGATCTTGTTGAGCTTCTGCCCCAGTTCCATGACCTTCTGCTGGGACTTCTGGGCCTCGCCGGCACCCTGGCCCTGCTGCTGGCCCTGGCCCTGGCCCTGGCCCATACCCTGCGCCATGACACTGCCGGAGCCGGCGACGAGGAAGGCCACGAGGGCAATTGCGAATCGCTGCATGTCAAAATACCTGTCGTTGGGGGACTTTCAGCACTTTAACAGGGGCACAGCGCGCCCTGTCAATTCTGCACCTTGCACTCCTCAGGACACTCCGGATCCCTGTTCGGTTCCCCGGCGGCCTCCATTGCCGAGAGGGCGGCCACGTGCTCGGCCACATCCTCTTCCTCCCCGATCTCGACGGCAGCCTCGGCGGCCCGCCACCAGGCCATCACGGCCCCCCGCTCGCGAGCCGAGGCCGCCGCCGCCCGGTAGGCGACCAGGGCCCGCTCCGGCTCCCCGGGATGGAGGAGCTGCAGGGCGCGCCCTTCACGCCTCCGCCGTTCGGCGCGACCGTAGTCCATCCCGAAGCGCGCCTCCTCCTCCGCCTCCTCGGCCAGCAGCTCCAGGGCCCGCGCCGGCCGCTCCAGGGCCAGGAGCCCGTCGGCGGCCAGGAAGAGGAAGATGCTGGCGACGTTGGGCATGGCACCGCGAATGGCCTCCGCGCACGCCTCCAGCTCCTCGCCGGCCGCGGTGCGGCCGCGCTTCGCCTCCCGCCAGGCTGCCAGGGCGCGATGGGCCACGCCCCAGACCGCCGGGTCGTAGTGGTTCACCGTGGCCTCCAGCTCCGGCAGGACCGCCGCCACCAGCTCCGGCTCCTCCTCCCAGAAGCCGAGCATGGCACGGAAGACCAGGGCCGCCGCCAGGTCCTGGGGCCGGCGCTGCCGCGCCGCCTCCACCGTCTCCGCCGCGCGCGTCCTGGCCTCCGCCGGTCGCCCCAGGAACCACAGCGCCCAGACCTCGAAGGCACTGGCCATGATCCAGGGGTTGTCGCCGACCCCGATGGCGGTATCCGGCGGCCAGGCCCGGGCGCGGCGGGCCTGCTCCAGGCAGGCGGCGAAATCGCCGGCGAAGAAGAGGTTGTTGGCCAGGGCGTAGTGGCTCCGCTGGAGGGCGGCCGGATCCTCCAGGGCACGGGCGAGCTCCAGCAGCTGCCGGCCCGGCAGGTCCCGGCCCCGTACCCAGCCCGGGTTGCGCGAGGAATAGCCGTGCCACAGCCCCCACAGCACCAGGAAGAGCTCCGAACTCCGACCCACGGTGGCGCAGAGCTGGTAGGCGCGATCCAGGACCGTCGCCACCGCCTCGGAGGCGTACTCCGCCTGCATGAGGTAGGCGCTCACCTGGGCGAGCCGGAGATCCAGCTCCCGGCGATCACGCTCCCCTCCGGGCGGCCGCTGCTCCAGGAGGGCGAGGCCGCGCCGATGGTGGCGCAGCGCCTCGTGCGGGGCCGCCCGCTCCAGGGCGCGCTCCCCGGCCTGGAACCAGCCGTCCACCGCCGCCTCCGCCTCGCCGGCGGCGGTGAGGTGGCGCGCCAGCCACTCGGGCTGCCGCCGGGCCACCTCCGGGAAGTGCGCCCGGATGGCCGCCGCCACCCGGGCGTGGACGGCCGTTCGGTCCGCCGGGAGCAGGGACTGGTAGGCCGCCTCCTGGAGCAGGGCGTGGCGAAAGCGCAGGGTCTGTGGCCCGGAGCCCGGCTCCCGCTCCAGCACCCCCTCCGCTGTCAGGGTCCGCAGGCCCCGTTCCACGACCTCCTCGCCCCAGGGACTGACCCGCACCAGCAGGGCCCGCTGGAAACTCCGCCCCAGGGCGGCGGCGATCTGCGCAATCGGCAGCCACTCCCCCAGCCGATGGATGCGGGCGTCCAGCAGGTCCTGGAGGGTCTCGGGGATCGCCAGGCGATCGCCGGCAGCAACCCCCCCGGCGATCATCCGCGCCGTCTCCTCCACGTAGAGCGGGATCCCGTCGGTGAAGCGGACCACCAGCTCCAGGGCCTCTTCGTCCAGGCGGCCCTCGGCCACCCGCTCTGCCAGTTGGCGGGTCTCCGCCGCAGTCAGCGGCCCCAGGTCGAGGATCTCGTGGGCGCGCGCCCAGGCGGGCCGGAACTCGGGGCGCGCGGTCACCAGCGCCAGCACCGGCCGCTCCGGCTCCTCGCCCACCAGCCGCTCCAGCAGCCCGGCGGTAGCGCTGTCCGCCCAGTGGGCATCCTCCACCACCAGCAGTACCGGCGCCAGCGCCGCCAGCCGGTCGAGCAGGTCCAGCAGCGTCCCCTGCAATACTCCGAGATCGACCTCGCCGATCTCGCCCTGCGCCTCGAACAGGGGCCAGAGCCGCTCGAGCACGGGGTCCGGATCGGCGTAATAGCCCCCCAGATAGCGGGCGAGCCGCTCCCCCCGCTCCGCCTCCGTGGTCGCCCCCTCCAGCCCCGCCATCCGCCCCAGCAGCTCGATGACCGGCCAGTAGGGGCTCTCCCGGAAGGTCTCGCTGCAGCGGACCTTGCGCACCACGGCCTCCGCTGCGCTCTCCTCCAGGGCGGCACGCAGCAGGCGGGACTTGCCGACCCCCGCCTCGCCGCGCAGGAGCAGGAGCCCGCCCCGGCCGGACTCCAGCGACTGCAGCCGCCGGACCACCTGCGCGCACTCCGGCTCCCGGCCCACCAGGGGCGAGAGGGCGGCGGCAGAGGTCTCCAGACGGTCCCGGGCGCCGGTGGCCGGTCCCTGGCGCCAGACACCGTCGGCCACCGGCTCCCAGTGGTAGTAGCCCTGCACCAGGGCGCACAGGGCCTGGCTCGCCACCACCTCGCCG
>JBKGYA010000040.1:0-13646 GCA_046546335.1 Thiohalospira sp.
CAGCGCGATGCGGTCCTCGGTGACCACCTCCTGAATGGTGCGCTTGGCGAACTCCGAGAGCAGACCGTCATTGATGACCCGCTGCAACCGTTGCGTCGCCTGGGCCTCGATCCCGTTGGTGGAGCGATAGTACTGCACCGGGTCGACGATCTTCCACTTCACGTAGTAGTCGACGACGACATTCTTCTTTTCGCTGGTGAGAAACTGCTGCGGCTCCGCGTCCATTGTGAGAACGCGGTTATCGAACTTGCGCACGTTATTGACCAGCGGGGTCTTGAAGTGGAGGCCGGGCTCATAGTCCGACTCCACGATCTCGCCGAGCCGGAAGAGGAGGGCGTGCTCCCGCTCCTCCACGGTGAACAGCGACAGGGAGACGACGATGAGGCCGAGGATGACGACCACACCGATGATGGATGTCAGGCGGCCCATTTAACGCACCTCCCGGCTACGCTGCTGAGTGGGGTTGCGCGGGCTGGAATCCCCGGAACTGCTGTCGCTGTTGCCCGAGGGGAGGTTGGGCACGCCCGAACCGGAGGCATCGCTGGAACTACCGTCGCTCCCCCCGCCGGAACTCCCCTGCATCATCTTCTCCAGCGGCAGATACATGAGGTTCCCGCTGCCATCGACGTCGACCATGACCTTGCCGACCTCGCTCATGACACCCTCGAGGGTCTCGAGGTAGAGCCGCTCCCGGGTAACTTCCGGTGCCATCTCGTACTCCTCGAGCACCGCGAGGAAACGGTCGCTCTCACCCTCGGCCTCGGCGACGCGCTGCTGGGCGTAGCCCTCGGCCTCCTCGATGCGCCGGGAGGCGGTACCCCGGGCCTCCGGGATGATGCCGTTGGCGTAGACCTCCGCTTCGTTGATCAGCCGCTGCTGGTCCTCGCGCGACTTCACGGCATCGGCAAAGGCGTCCTGGACCTCGTCCGGCGGCTGGGCGCTCTGCATGTTGACGTTGGTCACCAGCAGACCGGCGCCGTAGCTGTCCAGACTGCTCTGGAGGCGTTCCGAGGCTTGCTGGGCGATCTCGGCACGGCCGGTGGTGATCACCATGTCCAGGGTACTCTTGCCGATGACCTCGCGGATGGCGCTCTCCGCCGCCTGACGCAGGGTCGCGTCGGGCTCGCGGACGTTGAAAACGAAGTCCTCGGGATCCCCCACCCGGTACTGGATGGAGAACTTGACGTCCACGATGTTCTCGTCCTGGGTCAGGACGAGTGACTCGTCCGAACCAGCTCCGATCTCGACATTCCGGATCTGGTCGATATCCACCGTTTCCACCGCTTGAATGAAGCGCGGATACCAGTGGGGACCTGGTTCAACGGTGCCGTGGTAGGCCCCGAACTGGGAAACCACCCCGCGCTTGCCCTCGTCGATGATATAGATACCGGAGAGCGCCCAGACCACGACCACCGCCGCGGCGATCAGGCCGAAGGTCTTCGGCGAGGCGCTGGGGGTGTTCATTCCCCCCCCGCCATCGTCACCGCCACTGCCTCCGCCGCCGAAGAGGCCGCGGAACCTGTTCCGGACCTTGCGGATCACCTCGTCGAGATCGGGCGGGCCCTGATCGTTGCTGGGGCTGCCCCAGGGGTCGCGATCGCGCCCCCCGGAACCGCCGGGCTCGTTCCACGCCATGTCGGACTCCGTTGCGGTGTCGATGCGGCCGGACGTCGTTCGTCCGAGCCGACAGATTCTAGGTAGCCTGGCCGCGACCCGCAAGGCGGGCCGGGGTCCGATCGGCACTCAGTGGGCCCTCAGGTCCCGGTTTCCAGGCCTTCCTGGCAACCCAGGCGCTCGAGTTCCCGTCGAGGCAGCTCCACATCCAGCCGGAACTGCCCATCATCGTCCACCTGCTCGCTGCGCACCACCCCCACCTCGTAGAGGCGCGAACGCAGCCGCCCCTGCTCCGGACCCAGGGTGAAGGCGCGATGGACCCGGTCCCCCGCCAGCCGCTCGGTAAGCGCCGCCCGCAGGGCGTCCATGCCGGCCCCCGTGGCGGCACTGACCCGGACCCGGACCGGTCGCCCCGAATCGTCCCGCTCGATGGCCGCACGCTCCGCCTCGGCGGGGGCGAGGTCGATCTTGTTGAAGACCTCCAGCTGCGGGACCTCGTCGGCCCCGATCTCCCGAAGGACCTCGGCCACATCGGAGCGGCGCTCGTCCCGGTCCGGGTCGGCGGCGTCGATGACGTGGAGCAGGAGGGTGGACTGACGGGTCTCCTGAAGGGTGGAGCGGAAGGCGGCCACCAGCTCGTGGGGGAGCTGGCGGATGAAGCCGACGGTATCCGCCACCACCGCATCCGGACCCTCGGGGAGAGCCAGCTTGCGCAGGGTCGCATCCAGGGTGGCAAAGAGCTGATCGGCAGTAAAGCCGCCGGCATCGGTGAGCCGGTTGAAGAGCGTCGACTTGCCGGCGTTGGTATAGCCCACCAGGGAGACCACCGGCAGCTCCGCCCGCTGGCGGCCCCGACGACCCTCGGCGCGCTGGCGGTCGACCTTCTCCAGCCGCCGCTCGAGCTGCTTGATGCGCTCCCCCAGCAGGCGACGGTCGGTCTCCAGCTGGGTCTCGCCGGGCCCGCGCTGGCCGATGCCGCCCTTCTGCCGCTCCAGGTGGGTCCAGCCGCGCACCAGGCGCGTGGCCAGGTGGCGCAGCTGGGCCAGTTCCACCTGGAGCTTGCCCTCGTGGGAGCGGGCCCGCTGGGCGAAGATGTCGAGGATCAGGCCGGTGCGATCGAGGGTGCGGCAGCCGAGCGCCTGCTCGATGTTGCGCTCCTGGGCCGGGGAGAGGGCGTGGTCCACCAGGACCAGCTCGATGCCCTGCTCGGCCACCATCTCCCGGATCTCCTCCAGCTTGCCGGAGCCCACGAAGTAGCGCGGGTCGGGCCGGCGACGCCGGGCGTGGATCTCGGTGACGCTGTCGGCCCCGGCGGAGCGGGCCAGCTCGGTGAACTCCTCGCTGGTATCCGGCTCCCCCTCCAGGGCCACATGGACGAGCAGGGCGCGCTCCCCGGCGCGCGGGCGCTCAAGCAAGGGGCGGCCTCCGGGGGTGGTCAGCCATTCCCTTCCTCGGCCTCGCCGCCCTCCTCTTCACCGGGGGCGCCGGTGTTGAGCTTCACCGCACGGGCGGGGACGATGGTGGAGATGGCGTGCTTGTAGACCATCTGGCTGACGGTGTTGCGCAGCAGCACCACGAACTGGTCGAAGGACTCCACCTGCCCCTGCAGCTTGATGCCGTTGACCAGGTAGATGGAAACCGGCACCCGCTCCTTGCGCAGGGCGTTCAGGAAGGGGTCTTGCAGCGCTTGGCCCTTGCTCATTCTGACAGGCTCCGTATTGTTGTGTAAGAAATCGGGTACTCGATGGACCGCGACCGATGGCCACGGTTCCCAAGGGTCCACTTTCCCTGTGACCCGACCGATGCTAGCACACTCCATGCCGGCGACGGTGGAGGGTCCTCAGGTAATGGCACCGATACCCAGCCATTTCAAGGTCCGTTCCACGCCCTCCCCGGCCGCCGGGTCCAGCCAGTAGACACCGGACTCCCGGCGCAGCCAGGTGAGCTGGCGCCGGGCCAGCTGGCGCGTGGCCGCGATCCCCTGCTCCACCATGGTGGCGTAGTCCACCTCCCCCTCAAGATAGGCCAGGACCTGGCGATAGCCCACCATGCGCAGGACCGGGCTGCCCCGTTCCAGATCACTCCGGGCCCGCAGCGCGGCCACCTCCTCCACCAGCCCCTGTTCGAGCATGGCGTGGAAGCGCGCCTCGATGCGCCGGTGCAGTTCCGCCCGCTCGGCGGGCGCCACGGCAATCTTCACCGGCTCCACGGGCAATGGTTCGGCGGCGTTCTCCGCGTACCACGCCGATGGCGCCCGGCCGGTGGTCTCCAGGATCTCCAGGGCGCGCTGGATGCGCTGGGGGTCGTTGGGGTGGATGCGCTGCCCCGATTCCGGGTCGGCGGCCGCCAGCCGCTGGTGCAGGGCCGCCCATCCCTGTTCCGCCGCCTCCGCCTCCAGCCGCTGGCGCACGGCGGCGTCCGCCGGCGGCAGGGGGTCGAGGCCGTGGAGCAGGGCGCGGAAGTAGAGCATGGTCCCGCCCACCAGCAGCGGACGCCGCCCCGCTGCCGCCAGCTCGTCCATGGCGGCCAGGGCCTCCGCCCGGAACTCGGCGGCGGAATAGCCCTGGGCCGGGTCGCGGATGTCCAGCAGCCGGTGGGGGGCCTCGGCCAGGGTGGCGGCATCCGGCTTGGCGGTGCCGATATCCAGGCCGCGATAGACCTGGGCGGAGTCGACGCTGATGATGGCCCCGACCCCGCGGCGGACCAGCTCCACCGCGAGCCCGGTCTTGCCGGAGGCGGTGGGCCCCATGAGGAAGACCGGTCGCAGGGCCGGGTCGGTCTGCCAGGCCTGGCGGCCTGCCGGGGCAGGGCTGCCGCTACTGGCGGTCACCGCCGTCCTGGATCTCCAGCAGCAGGGCGTTGAGCCGCCCCACGAAGCCGGCCGGCTCCTCCAGCTGCCCCCCCTCGGCGAGCACCGCCTGGTCGAAGAGGACGTGGGTCCAGTCCTCGAAGCGCTGGCCCTCCGGCTCGGCCTCCAGCCGCTTTACCAGCGGGTGGTCGGGGTTGAGCTCCAGCCACGGCGGGGTATGCGGCACCTCCTGGCCGGCGGCCCGGAGCATGCGCTCCAGGTTGGTGGACAGGGCGTTCTCGTCGGCGACCAGGCAGGCGGGGGAGTCGGTGAGGCGGTGGCTGGCGCGCACCCCCTTCACCCGCTCGCCCAGGACCTTCTCCACCCGCTCGCCGAGGTCGCCCAGCCGCTGCTGGGCCTCCTCCTTCTCCTGCTCCTCGTCGGTGCCCTCCTCGCCCAGATCGCTGAGGTCGACGTCGCCCTTGGTCACCGAGGCGAAGGGGATCTCCTTGTACCGGGTGAGGTTGGCCATGAGCCACTCGTCCACCCGATCCGAGAGGAGCAGCACCTCGACGTCCTTCTTGCGGAAGACCTCCAGGTGGGGGCTGGCCGCGGCCGCGGCATGGCTCTCGGCGGTGATGTAGTAGATGGCCTTCTGGCCCTCGTGCATGCGTTCGATATAGTCGTCCAGGGAGACGGTCTGCTCCGCCCCCTCGCCCCTGGTGGAGGCGAAGCGCAGGAGCCCGGCCAGCCGCTCCTGGTTGGCGAAGTCCTCGCCGGGGCCCTCCTTCATGACGGCGCCGAACTGGCCCCAGAAGGCGGCGTAGTTCTCCGGCTCGTCCTTGGCCATGGATTCCAGCCGATCCAGGACGCGCTTCACCGCGCCGGCGCGGATGGACTCGGTGATCTTGCTGCTCTGCAGGATCTCCCGGGAGACGTTGAGCGGGAGGTCGGCGGAGTCCACCACGCCGCGGACGAAGCGCAGGTAGTGGGGCAACAGCTGCTGGGAGTCCTCCAGGATGAAGACGCGGCGGACGTAGAGCTTGAGGCCGTGACGCTGCTCCCGCTCCCAGAGGTCGAAGGGCGCCCGCTGGGGGATGTAGAGCAGCAGGGTGTACTCGAGCTTGCCCTCCACCCGTGCGTGGATCCAGGTGAGCGGGTCCTCGAAGTCGTGGGCGACGTGCTTGTAGAAGCCCTTGTACTCCTCCTCGCCGATCTCGTTGCGCGGCCGGGTCCACAGGGCCGAGGCCTGGTTCACCGTCTCCCACTCGCTGCGGTCCGGCCCCTCCTCGCCCTGCTTGGGCATGCGGATGGGCAGGCCGATGTGGTCGGACCAGGTGCGGATGATGTGGCGCAGCCGCATGCCCTCGAGGAATTCATCCTCGCCCTCGCGCAGGTGGAGGGTGATGCGGGTGCCGCGCTCGGGCCGTTCGATGGTCTCCAGGGTGTACTCGCCCTCGCCGTCGCTCTCCCAGCGCACGCCGTGCTCGGCGCCCATGCCGGCGCGGCGGCTCTCCACCGTCACCCGGTCGGCGACGATGAAGGCGGAGTAGAAGCCGACGCCGAACTGGCCGATGAGCTCGGCGTCGCGGGCCTGATCGCCGGTGAGCTGGTCGACGAAGGCGCGCGTCCCCGAGCGGGCGATGGTGCCGATGTTCTCCACCACGTCGTCCCGGGACATGCCGATGCCGTTGTCGGTGACACTCACGGTGCGCGCCTCGGGGTCGTAGTCCACCTCGATGCGCAGCTCCTCGTCGCCCTCCCACAGCGCCTCGTCGGCGATCGCCTCGAAGCGGAGCTTGTCGGCGGCGTCGGCGCCGTTGGAGATGAGCTCGCGCAGGAAGATCTCCTTGCTGGAGTAGAGCGAGTGGATCATCAGGTGGAGGAGCTGGCTCACCTCCGCCTGGAAACTGTGGGTCTCCTGCTGTTCACCGGCCATGGTTCTCCCCGTGTCGGTCTTCTGGTTGGCGTGACGATTTCCGGCGGGGCGGCGACCGCCCCGGAACGTCGGCGATGTGGGGGCGGCGTTTCGGGAGTTCAACCCTTGGCCGCTTTTCGTCATTCCCGTGAAGGCGGGAATCCCGGGAAAGGAGCACCCACAGGGACCGGCTCACGGTCCTGTCCGCGAGGTTCCGGGTCCGTGCTGCGCACGGCCCGGAACGACGGAATCCGGATGACCCGGCCCCGGCCTCCCCTTCAGTCAGTTCCCTTCCGCCAGACCTTGACCACTCCCCGTCTGACCGGATGGCGAGGTGCCTGCTACGATGGACGCACCAACAACGCCGAGGGAACCTCCATGGCCATCCAGACCGTCGCTACCCAGCCCTTCGACGACCAGAAGCCGGGGACCTCCGGCCTGCGCAAGCGCGTAAGCCGCTTCCAGCAACCGCACTACCTGGAGAACTTCGTCCAGTCCATCCTCGACGTCGGCGAGGGGCTGCGCGGCGGCACCCTGGTCCTCGGCGGCGACGGCCGCTACTACAACCAGACCGCCATCCAGACCATCCTGCGCATGGCCGCCGCCCACGGCGTCGGCCGGGTCCTGGTGGGCCGCGACGGCCTCCTCTCCACCCCCGCCGTCTCGGCGGTGATCCGCGAGCACGGCGCCGCCGGCGGCATCGTCCTCTCCGCCAGCCACAATCCCGGCGGCCCCGACGGCGACTTCGGCATCAAGTTCAACACCGCCAACGGCGGCCCGGCCCCGGAGGCGGTGACCGACGCCATCTACCAGCGCAGCCGCGAGATCGCCGAATACCGCATCGCCGACACCGCCGATATCGACCTCACCCGGGAGGGGACCACCGAGCTGGAGGGCATGCCCGTGGAGGTCATCGACCCGGTGGCCGACTACGCCGCCCTCATGGAGCGGCTCTTCGACATGGACGCCATCGCCGCCATGATCGCCGACGGCTTCCGCCTGCGCTTCGACGCCATGCACGCCATCACCGGCCCCTACGCCCGGCGGCTCCTCGAGGAGCGCCTGGGCGCCCCGGCCGGCAGCGTGGTCAACGCCGAGCCCCTGCCCGACTTCGGCGGCGGCCACCCCGACCCCAACCTGGTCCACGCCCGGGAGCTGGTGGCGCTGATGAACGGCCCCGACGCGCCGGACCTGGGGGCGGCCTCGGACGGCGACGGCGACCGCAACATGATCCTGGGCCCGAGGTTCTTCGTGACGCCGTCGGACAGCCTCGCCTTCCTCGCCGCCAACGCCACCTGCGCCCCGGGCTACGCCGGCGGGATCCGCGGCATCGCCCGCTCCATGCCCACCAGCGCCGCCGCCGACCGGGTGGCCGAGGCGCTGGGCGTGCCCTGCTACGAGACCCCCACCGGCTGGAAATTCTTCGGCAACCTGCTGGATGCCGGTCGGGTCACCCTCTGCGGGGAGGAGAGCTTCGGTACCGGCTCCGGCCACGTCCGCGAGAAGGACGGCCTCTGGGCGGTCCTCTTCTGGCTCAACATCCTCGCGGTGCGCGGCCGCGGCGTGGGCGATCTCGTGCGCGACCACTGGCAGCGCTTCGGCCGCAACGTCTACAGCCGCTACGACTACGAGGGGGTGGATGCCGAGGCGGCGGGCCGCATGGTCGAAGGGCTGCGCCAGCGGCTCGCCGAGCTGCCGGGCCAGTCCTTCAACGGCCTCACCGTGAGCGCCGCCGACGACTTCGCCTATACCGACCCCGTCGACGGCAGCCGTACCGAGCATCAGGGGCTGCGCGTCTTCTTCGAGGGGGGCGAGCGGCTGGTCTTCCGCCTCTCCGGCACCGGGACGGAGGGGGCGACCCTGCGCGTCTATCTGGAGGCCTTCGAGGGCAATCCCGAGCGCCAGGCCCGCCCCACCGCCGAACTCCTGGCCCCGCTGACCGCCGCGGCCGAGGCCCTGGCCGGGATCCGCAGCCACACCGGGCGGGCGGAGCCCGACGTCATCACCTGAGCCCCTCAGCCCCGCTGGAGGTGGGCGCGGACGCTGGCGGCGATCTCCTCCACCGACATGGGGGTGACGTCGACACAGGGGATGCGCTCGCGCCGGAACAGCGACTCCACCTGGCGGACCTCCTGCCGGCACTGCCCCACCGAGGCGTAGCGGCTGCCCGGCCGGCGCTCCTCCCGGATGGCGGCCAGCCGGCGGGCGTCGATGGTCAGGCCGAAGACCCGTTCGCGATTGTCCCGCAGCACCGGTGGCAGACGGTCCCGCTCCAGATCGTCATCGGTAAAGGGGTAGTTGGCAGCTCGCAGGCCGTGCTGCAGGGCGAGGTAGAGGCAGGTGGGCGTCTTGCCCGCCCGGGAGACGCCGGCGAGGATGACATCGGCCTCGGCGTAGCTCTGGGTGCTGACGCCGTCGTCGTGGCCCAGGGCGTAGTCCACGGCGTGGATGCGGCGCTCGTAGGAGGCCTCGTCGGCGATCCCGTGGGAGCGCCCCACCTCGGCCGCCGCCCCCTCCCCGAAGAGCTCCCGCGCCGGCCCGGCGAAGTGCTCGAAGAAGTCCAGCAACGGCAGCTCCGCCTCCCGGAAGACCGCGCGCAGCTCCTCGTCCAGCAGGGTGGCGAAGACCACCGGGTGGCAGCCGCTGTCCCCCGCCTCGCGCTGGATGCGCGCCACCGTGGCCCGCGCCGTGGCCGGATCCTTGACGAAGGGCAGGGTGATCCGGCGCGCCTCGATCCCGGGGTACTGGCTGGTCAGGGCGCGCCCCAGGGTCTCGGCGGTAATACCCGTGCCATCCGAGACGTGAAAGATGCAGAACATGCACTCCTCCCGCGGGCTTGAGCACCCGCCATCCGGGGGCCACTATAGCAGTCAGCAGGGGCGATCGCCCCGACCGAGGGACCACCAAGGAGGCAACCGTGACCGACCGGGAATATGTAGTCCGCTTCGAGGACCTGGGGATGGGCGATGTGGAGCGGGTGGGCGGCAAGAATGCCTCTCTGGGCGAGATGATCAGCCAGCTCGGCGCCGCCGGGGTCCAGGTCCCCGAGGGCTTTGCCACCACGGCCACCGCCTACCGCGATTTCCTGGACGCCAACGGCCTCACCGACCGCATCCGCGACGCCCTGGACGGGCTGGATACCAACGACACCCACGCCCTGGTGGAGACCGGCGAGCGGATCCGGAACTGGATCCTGGAGGCGCCCTTCCACCCCGAGCTGGAGTCGGCCCTCAAGGCGGCCTACGCCGAGCTCATGGGCCGCCACGACCACGACATCGAGGTGGCGGTGCGCTCCTCGGCCACCGCCGAGGACCTCCCCGATGCCTCCTTCGCCGGCCAGCAGGAGACCTACCTCAACGTCCGCGGCGAGGCGGACTTCCTCCAGGCCATCAAGGCGGTCTTCGCCTCCCTCTACAACGACCGCGCCATCTCCTACCGCGTCCACAAGGGCTTCGAGCACGGCCAGGTGGCCCTCTCCGCCGGCGTCCAGCGCATGGTGCGCAGCGACATCGGCGCCAGCGGCGTGATGTTCACCCTGGACACCGAGTCGGGCTTTCGCGACGTGGTCTTCATCACCGGCGCCTGGGGCCTGGGCGAGACGGTGGTCCAGGGCTCGGTGAACCCCGACGAGTTCTACGTCCACAAGCCCACCCTGGCCGCCGGCCACTACCCCATCGTGCGGCGCTCCCTGGGGGAGAAGGCCATCCGCATGGTCTACCGCGACGAGGGCACCGATGACGAGGGCCACGCCACCCGCACCGAGGAGACGCCGGAGGCCGATCGCCAGCGCTTCTGCATCGACGACGAGGATGTGGCCAGCCTCGCCCGCCAGGCGATGACCATCGAGGAGCACTACGGCCGGCCCATGGACATCGAGTGGGGCAAGGACGGCCGCGACGGCCGGCTCTTCATCCTCCAGGCGCGGCCGGAGACGGTGAAGAGCCAGGACAGCGGCCAGTCCATCAAGCGCTACCACATGAAGGAGTCGGGCGACGTCCTCATCACCGGGCGCGCCATCGGCGGCGGCATCGGCGCCGGCCGGGTCCGGGTCATCGACACCCCCAAGGAGATGCACCGGGTCGAGCCCGGCGACATCCTGGTCACCGACATGACCGACCCGGACTGGGAGCCGGTGATGAAGCGCGCCTCGGCCATCGTCACCAACCGCGGCGGGCGCACCTGCCACGCCGCCATCATCGCCCGGGAGCTGGGGATCCCGGCGGTGGTCGGCGCCACCGGCGCCACGGACACCCTCCCCGACAGCAGCCCGGTCACCGTCTCCTGCGCCGAGGGGGACACCGGCTACGTCTATGCCGGGGAGCTGGACTTCGAGGTCTCCGAGGTGAGCCTGGAGAAGATGCCGGAGCTGCCCTTCAAGGTGATGATGAACGTCGGCAACCCCGATCGGGCCTTCGACTTCCAGTTCCTCCCCAACCACGGCGTGGGGCTGGCGCGGCTGGAGTTCATCATCAACCGCATGATCGGCATCCACCCCAAGGCGCTTCTGAACCTCGCCGATCAGGGCCCCGCGGTGCAGGCGGAGATCGCCGAGCGCACCGCCGGCTACGAGGACGGCCCCGGCTTCTACGTGGACAAGCTGGCCGAGGGGATCGCCACCCTGGCCGCCGCCTTCTGGCCCAAGCCGGTCATCGTCCGGATGTCGGACTTCAAGTCCAACGAGTACGCCAACCTCCTGGGCGGCGAGGCCTACGAGCCGGACGAGGAGAACCCCATGCTCGGCTTCCGCGGGGCGTCGCGCTACGTCAGCGAGACCTTCCGCGACTGCTTCGAGCTGGAGGTCCGCGCCCTGAAGAAGGTCCGCGAGACCATGGGGCTGACCAACGTCGAGGTCATGATCCCCTTCGTGCGCACCGTGGCCGAGGGCCAGGCGGTGGAGCGGCTGCTCGCCGAGAACGGGCTCAAGCGCGGCGAGAACGGGCTGAAGGTCATCATGATGTGCGAGATCCCGGCCAACGCCCTGCTCGCCGACGACTTCCTGGAGCACTTCGACGGCTTCTCCATCGGCTCCAACGACCTCACCCAGCTCACCCTGGGGCTGGACCGCGACTCCGGGCTGGTGGCCGAGTCCTTCGACGAGCGCAACCCGGCGGTGAAGTCGCTGCTCCACATGGCCATCCAGGCGGCGCGGGCGAAGGGCAAGTACATCGGGATCTGCGGCCAGGGGCCCTCGGACTACCCGGAGCTGGCCAAGTGGCTCATGGACGAGGGGATCGAGAGCGTCTCCCTCAACCCCGACTCGGTGGTGGATACCTGGCTCTACCTTGCCGGGGAGGGCAAGACCTGAGGCCCGGCCTCAGTTGGCGTGGGTACCGGCTTCGTCCGACTCGTCGACGTTGCCGGAGTCGGGGCGGTGCTCCGCCAGCCATTGCTCCAGGCGGGCGTAGTCCACCCGGGAACGGATGACACCGCTGCTGTCCGGATTCGGGGTAATGATGGCCCCGCGCCGCGCCAGCTCCCGGATCACCGCCTTGACCCCGGGCCGGGAGACGCCGGTGTCGGCACTGATCCGGGTGGGGTCCAGGACCACCTCCGGCCCGGTCCGCTCCCCCTGCTCCGGCCACTGGCGGACGATGGCGTAGGCGACCGCCCAGCGGTCGCGCTGGCTGCGCAGGTCGGAGGCCAGCTCGTTGGCCGCCACCACCTTGCTGGAGAGCGACCGGATCACCCGGATGGTCAGCTCCGGGAGCTGGGTCACCGCGTCCATGAAGTCGTCGTTGGAGAAGACGACCACCTTCAGCGACTCGCGGGCGCGGATGGTCCCGGTCCGCCGCAGGTCGTGGAAGAGCCCCATCTCCCCGAACATCGATCCGGGACCGACGGTGGCGATGACGTTCTCCTGCCCGCCCTCGTCGGCGCGCAGGACCTCCGCCTCCCCGGCGAGGATGATGTAGACCCAGTGGGAGGTATCCCCCTCGTGGAAGACGGTCTTGCCGGCGTCGTAGATCCGGACCTTGCCGTGGCGGGTCAGGAAGTCCGCCAGCTTGCGGCTGGGGCGCCCGGCTTGCCGGTCGGGGGAAGAATAGTCTTTGGGATTCATGCGACAAGAGTGTGAAGCCGTCGATGGAAAGCGGCAAGTCCGACGCCCACACTGGGAGTATCCATTCGGGGAAAGAGACCAACAGCCATGGTCGCCACAGCGCAGAACTCCCTGGCCAGCGCCAGAGCCGGTCGCCTCAGCGATGACATCACCCGGTTCCTGACCCGCCACGGCCGCACCCGCCGCTTTCCCGCCGGGGCCGAGGTGGTGGGCGAGAACGAACCGGCCACCACCGTCTTCGTCCTCCTGGATGGTCAGGCCGAGGTTCTCAAGTCGGTAGAGGGCAGCCAGCCCTCGGTGGTGGCGACCCTCGGGGTCGGCGCCATCTTCGGCGAGATGGGGCTCTTCCACGACCTCACCCGTACCGGCACCGTCCGCGCCGCCACGGAGCTCACCGCCGTGGAGTTCGCCAATGACGACTTCCTGGACGCGGTCACCCAGCTCCCGGAGCTGACCTTCCGCCTCATGCGCTCCCTCTCCACCAAGGTGAGCAGCACCAACGAGAGCCTGGTCGACAGCCACCGCGACCGTGCGCGCTGGCTGGTGGGCTACCACCTCCTGGCCGGCGGCGAGAGCAGTGCCTTCCGGCTGGACCTGCGCAGGCTGGCCGAGGAGACCGGCATTCCCCGGGCGAGCCTGCGGTCGGTGGTGGACGACCTGGCCGAGAAGGGGGCCGTCACCCGCCTGGTCCACCGCGGCAACGGCGTGGTGGAGGTGACGGTGGACCGCGAGCGGCTGAACCGCCGCCTGGGCGCGGTGACGCCGGAGGCCCCCGATGGCACCGGCCAGCAGCGTCCGGTGGTCAAGCGCTAGCCGGGCTCAGAAGACGTTCTCCACCCGGGCCACGCCGGGGACGGCCTCCACCACCATCCGCTCCACCACGTTGCGCAGGTCCAGCGGCGCGCTGGGGCAGCCCACGCACGCCCCCTTGAGGCGGACGCGGACCACCCGCTCCTCCACCGCCACCAGCTCCAGGTCACCGCCATCCCGGTTGAGGATCAGGCGCGCCTGGTCGACGGCCTCGCGCACCGGCCCCTCCTCCGGCAGGGGGTAGGACTCGGCATCGTGGCCCCAGCCGCCGGTGGCCCGGCTGCGCTCCGCCAGGGCCTGGGCCCGGGCGAGTTCGAAGGCGCGATCGGGGTCCTCCTCCTCGATGGCGTCCAGCTCCTCCTCGGTATAGAAGCGCACCGCGCGGGTCCCGGATTCCTGCTCCTCGCTCATGTCTCACCCTCGTCGACGCTGCGTCGGCACTCTACAACGCCCGCCCC
>JBKGYA010000041.1:0-13443 GCA_046546335.1 Thiohalospira sp.
GCTTCTCCGCCCCCGACCTGGCGCTGACCCAGCTCTCGGTGGAGGTGGTGACCATCATCCTGCTGCTGCTGGCGCTCTACTTCCTCCCCCAGGAGACCGAGCCGGAGAGCCCCGCCTGGCAGCGCGGTCGGGACGGCGTGCTGGCACTGGCGGCCGGCGTCGCCGCCACCCTCGCGGCCCTGACGGTGCTCACCGGCACCGGGGACTCCATCTCCGGCTACTTCCTGGAGAACGCCGTCCCGGGGGGCGGCGGCCACAACGCGGTCAACGTCATCCTGGTGGACTTCCGCGGCTTCGACACCTTCGGCGAGATCCTGGTGCTGGCCATCGCCGCCCTGGGGATCCACGCCATGCTCCAGGGCCTCCAGCTGCGGGTACCGGCCACCGGCCCCGGCGGCCGGCCCTGGTCGGCGGAGCGCCATCCCCTCTTCCTGGCGACCCTGGCGCGACCGCTGCTGCCGCTGGCCCTGCTGGTGGCGGTCTACCTCTTCCTGCGCGGCCACAACGCCCCCGGCGGCGGCTTCATCGCCGGCCTGGTGGCCGCCATCGCCCTGATCCTCCAGCACCTGGCCAACGGCCTGGAGTGGACCCGCCAGCGCGTGGAGATGGACTACCATCGCCTCTTCGCCCTGGGCGCCGCCCTGGCCGCGGGGACGGGGCTGGCCTCCTGGGCCTTCGGCTACCCCTTCCTGACCAGCACCTTCAAGCACGTCCACCTCCCGTGGGGGGAGGATGTGGAGCTGGCCTCGGCCCTGGTCTTCGATCTGGGGGTCTTCATCACGGTCATCGCCTCGGTGCTGCTCATCCTCGCGGAGCTCGGGCGACTGGGTGACGCCGATGCCCCGGCCCACCACACCATCGGCAAGGAGGGCTGAGATGGAGATCCTCGTCGCCATCGCCATCGGCTGCCTGGTCGCCAGCGGGGTCTACCTGATGCTGCGCGGGCGGACCTTCCCCGTGGTCCTGGGGCTGACCCTGCTCTCCTACGGCGTCAACCTCTTCCTCTTCGCCGCCGGCCGGCTCACCGAGGATGCCCCCGCGCTCATCCACGGCGACGGGCCCTACGCCGACCCGCTGCCCCAGGCGCTGGTGCTCACCGCCATCGTCATCGGCTTCGGCATGACCGCCTTCCTGGTGATCCTCGCCATCCGCGCCTACGGCGATCACGACAGCGACCGCGTCGATGGCCGGGAGGACGACCAATGGTGAACCACCTGCCCATCGTCCCCATCCTCATCCCGCTGGCCGGGGCGCTGCTCCTGCTGGCGTGGCATCCGCGGGGCATCGCCACCCAGCGCGCCATCGGCGTGGGCGCCACCCTGGCCCTGGTCGCGAGCCTCTTCTGGCTGCTGCCGGCGGCACAGGGGCCCGTGACCTACGCCCTGGGGGACTGGCAGGCGCCCTTCGGGATCCTGCTGATCCTCGACCCGCTGGCCGCGGTGATGGTGGCCACCACCGCCGTACTGGGGCTGGCGGCCCTGCTGCACGCCAGCCGGGGAGACGACGACCGCGGGCTCAATTTCCACGCGCTCTTCCAGTTCCAGCTCATGGGGCTCAACGGCGCCTTCCTCACCGGCGATCTGTTCAACCTCTTCGTCTTCTTCGAGATCCTCCTCATCGCCTCCTACGGCCTGCTCATCCACGGCGGCGGCGGGGTGCGCAGCCGGGCGGCGGTCCACTACGTCATCCTCAACCTCGCCGGCTCGGCGGTCTTCCTGCTGGGGCTGGGGATGGTCTACGCCAGCCTCGGCACCCTGAACATGGCCGACGCCGGGCGCGCCATGGCGGCCCTGGGTCCCGACGAGGGCGGCCTGGCGGCCATGGCGGTGCTCCTGCTGGTGGTGGTCTTCGGCCTCAAGGCGGCCCTGATCCCGCTGCACTTCTGGCTCACCCGCGCCTATACCGCCGCGACGCCGGCGGTGGCGGCCCTCTTTGCGGTGATGACCAAGGTGGGGGTCTACGCCCTGCTGCGCCTCACCGACGCCGTGGGCGCCCCGGCGAGCCTGGACCCGCTGCTGCGCAACGGCCTGCTGGTCCTGGGCCTGGTCACCCTGACCCACGGCGCCCTTGGGGCGCTGGGTGCCACCCGGCTGGCCGCCCTGGTGGCGCGGCTGGTCATCGCCTCCGTGGGGACGCTGCTCATCGGCATCGGCATCGGCGGCGACGAGGCGCTCACCGCGGCCGTCTACTACCTGGTCCACTCCACCTGGGCGGCGGGCGCCCTCTTCCTGCTGGCCGGCCTCATCGCCGAGGCACGCGGCTCCCGTTCGGACCGCATCGGCGCCGGCCCCCCCGGGGTGCTGGGGTCCGGTGCCGGCCTGCTGTTCGTGGTGGCGGCGGTGGGCATGGTGGGCCTCCCCCCGCTGGGCGGCTTCCTGGGCAAGGTCCTGCTGCTGCAGGCGGCCGCGGACCACGCCTGGCAGGCCGCCATCTGGACGGTGGTGCTCGCCACCGGCCTGGTGATGATCGTCGCCGCCGCCCGCGCCGGCTCCATCGTCTTCTGGCGCCTGGAGCCGGAGGCGGAGCCCGGGCCGCCCGTCACCCGCGGCGCCTTCGTCCCGGCGACCCTGCTGGTGGGCGGGGTGGTCGCCTGGGCCCTGGCCGCGGCGCCGGCGGCGGAGTATGCCGCCACCGCTGCGGAGTGGATGGCCCGGGGCGACGCCTGGCGCACGGCGGTGCTACCTTGAATCCAGGAGGAGAGGCCGTGACCCGACCGCTGCTGCCCCACCCGCTACTGACCCTGGTCCTGATGGCCACCTGGCTGCTGGTGGCCAATACGGTGACCATCGGCCACCTGCTCCTGGCCGCGGCCCTGGGGATCGTCATCCCCTGGATCACCTGGCGCTTCTGGCCGGATCGGCCCCGCCTGGCGCGGCCCGGCCGCATCCCGGCCTACGTCGGCCGGGTCCTGGCCGACATCGTCATCGCCAACTTCGAGGTGGCCCGTCAGGTGCTGGGGCCGGTGCGCCCCCTGCAGCCGACCTTCGTGGAGGTCCCGGTGGACCTGGCCGACGACTTCGCCCTCACGGTCTTCGCCAGCACCGTCTCCCTGACCCCGGGCACGGTATCGGCGGACGTCTCCGACGACCGGCAGTGGCTGCTGGTCCACGCCCTCCACGCCGACGACCCCGCCCGGGTGGCCGAGCACGTCAAGGCGCGCTACGAGGCGCCGCTGAAGGAGATCTTCGGATGCTGAACATCGTGCTGCCGCTGGCCATCGGCATGGTGGTGGTCGCCATGCTGCTCAACGTCTGGCGCATCCTCATCGGGCCCGGCGTCCCCGACCGCATCCTCGGGCTGGATACCCTCTACATCAACACCATCGCCCTGCTGGTGCTGGTGGGGATCCGGCTGGACAGCGCCACCTATTTCGAGGCGGCCCTGCTCATTGCCATGATGGGCTTCGTCGGCACCGTGGCACTGGCCAAGTACCTGCTCCGCGGCGACATCATCGAATAGGAGGCAGAACGTGCTCATCGAGACCCTCATCGCCCTGCTCCTGCTCCTCGGTGCCGGCTTCACCCTGGTGGGCTCCATCGGCCTGGCCCGCCTTCCGGATCTGTTCATGCGCCTGCACGGCCCCACCAAGGCCACCACCCTGGGCGTGGGCGGGACCCTGCTCGCCTCGGTGATGCACTTCAGCGCGGCGGGGGAGGGAGTGAGCCTCCACGAGCTGCTGGTGGCGCTCTTCCTCTTCATCACCGCACCCATCAGCGCCTACCTCCTGGCCCGCACGGCGCTCCACCTGGGTGCCCCCGGCCGGGCCGAACCGCCCCGGCGCCCCTACCACGACGGCCGGGAGGAGTAGCCCGTGGAGGCGCCGCGCCGGATCCTGGCCGCCACCGACCTCTCCGCCCAGGGGAACGCCGCGGCCTGGCGCGGTGCCGAACTGGCCGCCCGCCACGGCGCCCGGTTGACGCTGCTCTACATCCTCGAGGATCGCCGCACCACGCACCCCGTCCCCGACGGCGGGGAGCCGGCCACGACCCGGGATCGCGCCGCGGCCACCGCCCTGCAGGGACTGGCGGACGACCTCGATCGGGCCACCGGTGTGTCCGCCCGGACCCGGATCCAGCACGGACGTCCCGATCGGCGCATCGCCATGGCAGCGGAGGAGGCGGACGCGGATCTCCTCTGCATCGGCGCCGTTGGCGAGCGCGATGCCGAACTGGGGACGGTCACCGAGCGGGTCGTGCGGGAGGCGCACTGCCCGGTCCTGGTCCTCCGACGGGGACCCCGGGAGCCGATCCGCACCGTCCTGGCGGCCAGCGACCTCTCCGAGGGCGCCGCCGCGGCGCTGGCCGCCGCAGCGACCCTCTTCCCCGAGGCGGAGCTCTCCCTCGCCCACGTGGTCGATGACTGGGCCGAGGATCGCGCCCGGGCCGCCGGCGTCGCGGAGGCCGAGGTGGAACGCCAGCACAATGCCGCCGTGGCCGGGGCGCGCGAGGCCCTGGCCCACTGGGCCCGGCCCCTCCTCCCCGACGAGACCCAGCCGCACCTGCTGGTCCGTACCGGCGATCCCCGGCTGGTACTGCGGCGGCTGATGGGCCAGTATCGACCCGACGTCACCGCCGTGGGGGCCAGCGGCCGCCACGGCGTGGAGCGCCTTCTGCTGGGCAGCACGGCGGCCGACTGCCTGCGCCACGCCCCCGGCGACATCCTCGTCAGCGGGGCCCGCGACGAGCACCAGGAGGAGCCAACATGAGCGAGCGCGAACAGGCGTGGCACACCCTCGAGGCCGAGGCCGCCCTCTCCGGCCTGGAGAGCCGGCCGGACGGGCTCACCACGGCCGAGGTCCAGGCGCGGCTGGCCCGCCACGGCCCCAACCGCATCACCACCGCCGCCCGGCGCTCCGCCCTGGCCCGCCTGCTGGCCCAGTTCCACAACGTCCTCATCTACGTGCTCATCGCCGCCGCCGGCGTCACGGCCCTGCTCGGTCACTGGGTGGATACCGGCGTCATCGTCGGCGTGGTGGTCATCAACGCCATCATCGGCTTCCTCCAGGAGGGCAAGGCGGAGGCCGCCCTGGACGCCATCCGGGACATGCTCTCCCCCCGCGCCACGGTCCGGCGCGAGGGCCGCAGCACCACCGTGGACGCCACCGAACTGGTCCCCGGCGACGTGGTCCTCCTGGCCCCCGGTGACAAGGTCCCCGCCGATCTGCGCCTGTTCAGGGCGCGCGACCTGCAGATCGATGAATCGGTCCTTACCGGCGAGTCGGTGGCGGTGGAGAAGACCACCGAGGCCGTGGCCGACGACGCCGCCCTGGGCGACCGCCGCGGCATGGCCTACTCCGGTACCCTGGTCACCTACGGCCAGGCCAGCGGCGTGGTAGTGGCCACCGGCGACGCCACCGAGATCGGCCGGATCAGCGCCATGCTGGAGGAGGTGGAGACCCTGCAGACGCCGCTGCTGCGGCAGGTGGCCGCCTTCGGCCGGGTCCTGAGCGCCACCATCCTCGCAGTGGCCGGGATCGCCTTCGCCTTCGGCACCCTGGTCCGGGAGTACGCCCTCACCGAGATGTTCCTGGCGGCGGTGAGCCTGGCGGTGGCGGCCATCCCCGAGGGGCTGCCGGCCATCATGACCATCACCCTGGCCATCGGCGTCCAGGCCATGGCGCGGCGTAACGCCATCGTCCGCCGGCTGCCGGCGGTGGAGACCCTGGGCTCGGTCTCGGTCATCGGCTCCGACAAGACCGGAACGCTGACCCGCAACGAGATGACCGCCCAGGAGGTGGTCACCGCGCAGCGCCGCTACCACGTTACCGGGGCCGGCTACGAGCCCCGGGGCGCCTTCCGCCTGGACGGCGACGAGGTGGAGCCCGCCGGGGACGATATCCTCCTGGAGCTCGGCCGGGCGGGGCTGCTCTGCAACGACGCCAGCATCTTCGAGATCGACGGCCAGTGGCGGCTGGCCGGCGATCCCACCGAGGGGGCCCTGGTCACCCTGGCCCACAAGATGGGGCTGGACAGTGCCCGGGAGAACGAGGCCCGGCCGCGGGACGACGTCATCCCCTTCGACTCGAGCCACAAGCTCATGGCCACCCTGCACCACGACCACGCCGGCCACGCCTTCATCTACCTCAAGGGGGCGCCGGAGGCGGTGCTGGAGCGGTGCAGCCACGTCCGCGTGGACGGCGACGAGCGGCCCCTGAACCACGCCGAGTGGATGGAGCACATGGAGACCCTGGGCCGCGAGGGCCAGCGGGTCCTGGCCATCGCCTTTGCCCCCGCCGCCGACCATCGCCACGACCTGCGCTTCGAGGACATCGAGGGCGGCCTGACCCTGCTGGGGCTGGTGGGGATCATCGACCCGCCCCGGGAGGAGGCCATCCGGGCCGTGGCCGAGTGCCGGCGCGCCGGGATCCGGGTGAAGATGATCACCGGCGACCACGCCATCACCGCCGCTGCCATCGGCGCCCAGATGGGGATCGGCGACGGCGAGCGGGTCCTCACCGGTGCCGAGCTCGACCGCATGGACGACGCCACCCTCCACGACGAGGTGGATCGGGTGGACATCTTTGCCCGCACCAGCCCGGAGCACAAGCTCCGCCTGGTCCGCGCCATCCAGGCCCGCGGCCAGGTGGCGGCCATGACCGGTGACGGCGTCAACGACGCCCCGGCGCTGAAGCAGGCCGACGTGGGCGTGGCCATGGGCCAGAACGGCACCGAGGTCGCCAAGGAGGCGGCGGAGATGGTCCTGGCCGACGACAACTTCGCCTCCATCGCCGCCGCCGTGCGCGAGGGGCGCACCGTCTACGACAACCTCAAGAAGGCGATCCTCTTCATCCTGCCCACCAACGGGGGCCAGGCGCTCATCCTGCTCGCCGCCATCGCCCTGGGCTACACCCTGCCCATCACGCCGGTGCAGATCCTCTGGGTGAACATGGTCACCGCCGTGACCCTGGCGCTGGCGCTGGCCTTCGAGCCCTCCGAGCCGGGGGTGATGGACCGACCGCCCCGGGATGCGCGGGAGCCGTTGCTCTCCGGATTCCTGATCTGGCGCATCGGGATGGTCTCCGCACTGATGCTGGCCGCCGCCGGCGGCGTCTTCATCTGGCAGCAGGCGGTGGATGCCGGGATCGAGGTCGCCCGCACCGCGGCGGTGAACACCCTGGTGGTGCTGGAGATCTTCTACCTCTTCAACGCCCGCTACATCACCAACAGCAGCATCGGCCGCCACGGCCTCGCCGGCAACCGCGCCGTCTGGATCGCGGTGGGGGCCCTCATCGTCCTCCAGGCGCTCTTTACCTGGGCACCGCCCCTGCAGCTGCTCTTCGGCACCGCCCCGCCGGCGGCGGCCGTCTGGCTGGCCATCGTCGCCGCCGGCGTGGCACTGTTCCTCGTGGTGGAGGCCGAGAAGGCCCTGCAGCGCGCCCGCGGCCGCCACTCCTGAATGTCCGTTACGAGGGGATCACCTTGACCAGCCTGCCCGACTACCTGTCACCCGCCGCCATCGCCCGCCAGGTCCGTGCCGCCCTGGAGGAGGACCTGGGCCGTGGCGACGACCCCACCGCCGCCGGGATCCCGTCGGATGCGGTGGCCGACGGCCGGGTCATCTGCCGGGAACGCGGGGTCCTCGCCGGCGCCCCCTGGTTCGAGGCGGCCTTCACCGAGCTGGATCCGGCCGTGACCATCACCTGGTATCAGGGCGATGGCGACCCCCTCAGCGCCGGCGCCCAGATCTGCCACCTCCACGGCCCGGCCCGGGCCATCGTCAGCGCCGAGCGCACGGCGCTGAACTTCCTCCAGACCCTGTCGGGGACGGCCACGACCACGCGGGGCTACGTCCAGGCCGCCGCCGGCACGGATGTCGACATCCTCGACACCCGCAAGACCATCCCCGGCCTGCGCCTGGCCCAGAAGTACGCCGTCCTCTGCGGCGGCGGCACCAACCACCGGCTGGGGCTGTTCGACGCCATCCTCATCAAGGAGAACCACATCGCCGCCGCCGGCTCCATCCCCGCCGCGGTGACCGCCGCCCGCCACCACGCCCCGCAGCTGCCACTGGAGGTGGAGGTGGAGACGGTGGATCAGCTCCTGGAGGCGATGGACGCCGGCGCGGATCGCATCCTGCTGGACAACATGGAGACCGAAACGCTCCATGCAGCCGTGGAGGCCGCCGGCGGGCACGTGGTACTGGAGGCGTCGGGGAATATGACCCCGGAGCGGGTCAGTGAGGTGGCGCAGACCGGCGTGGACTGCATCTCGGTAGGGGCGCTGACCAAGGACGTCCGCGCCCTGGACCTCTCCCTGCGGCTGGACGCCATCGGGACCTGAGCGGCGGTCAGCCCGCCAGCCAGTCGGCGGCGAACCCCTCGGCCGGCTGCGGATGGCCGAAGTGGAAGCCCTGGGCGACATGGCAGCCCTCCTCCAGGAGGAAGGCGAGCTGGCCCGGCGTCTCCACCCCCTCGGCGACCACCTTGAGGCCCAGGCTGCGGCCCAGGCCCACCACGGTGGACACGATGGCGGCATCCTCGGAGTCCTCGGAGATGTCCTTGACGAAGGACTGGTCCACCTTGAGCGCCGAGATGGGGAAGCGACGCAGGTAGGCCAGGGAGGAGTAGCCGGTCCCGAAGTCGTCCACGGCGACGCCCACCCCCATCTCCCGCAGCCGCCGCAGGCGACCCACCGCCTTCTCGGTATCGTGCATCAGCACCCCCTCGGTGAGCTCCAGCGTCAGCAGTCCGGGGTCGATCCCGGCATCCCCCAGGGCGGCCTCCAGCGGTACCAGGGGGTCATCCCGCCCGAACTGCAGCGCCGAGATGTTCACGCTCACCGGGACCGGCGTCAGCCCGGCCTCCTGCCACCGGCGGATCTGCTGGCAGACGTGGTGGACCACCCAGTCCCCGATGGGGCCGATGAGGCCGGTCTCCTCCGCCAGGGGGATGAAGTCCGCCGGCGAGACCAGCCCCATGTCGGGGTGGTGCCAGCGCAGCAGCGCCTCGGCGGAGACGATGGCCCCGCTCTGCACATCCACCAGGGGCTGGTAGTGGCACTCGAACTGCTCCCGCTCCAGGGCGCGGCGGAGGTGGTTCTCCAGGGTCAGGCTCTGGAAGGTGTGGGCGTTCATCTCCGGGGTGTAGAGCTGGTAGGTGTTGCGCCCCAGCTCCTTGGCCCGGTACATGGCGTTGTCGGCGGCCCGGGAGAGGCTCTCGCCGTCCTCGCCATCCAGCGGATAGAGGCTGATCCCGACGCTGGAGGTGACGAAGAGCTCGTTGCCGTCCACGTCGAAGGGGTGGCCCAGCCGCTCCACCAGCCGCCGGGCGACGTTCACGGCATCCCGGCTGTCGTCGATCTCCGGCAGCAGGACCACGAACTCGTCGCCGCCGAGCCGGGCCAGGGAGTCGCCCTCGCGCAACTCGGTGCGCATGGCATCGGCCACCTGGAGCAGCAGGGCGTCGCCCACGGCGTGGCCCAGGGTGTCGTTGACCCGCTTGAAGCGGTCCAGGTCGACGTAGAGCAGGGCGAGCTGGTGGCCGTAGCGGTGGGCCTGGGCGATGGCCACCTGCAGGCGATCGTCGAACAGGCGGCGGTTGGGCAGACCGGTGAGGGCGTCGTAGTAGGCCAGTCGCCGGATCCGCTCCTCGTTCTCCTTGATCCGGGAGATGTCGGAGAACATGGCGGCGTAGTGGGTGGCCTCGCCCTCGTCGTCGGCGATGGCGGTGATGGTCAGCAGCTCGGGGTAGATCTCGCCGTTCTTGCGCCGGTTCCAGATCTCCCCCTGCCAGTGGCCGCGCTCGCGGAGCTGGCGCCACATCTCCCGGTAGAACTCCGGCCCGTGGCGGCCGGAGGAGAGCATCGCCGGCGTCTGGCCGATGGCCTCCTCCGGCTGGTAGCCGGTGAGCCGGGTGAAGGCGGGGTTCACCGACTGGATACGCGTCTCGCCGTCGGTGATGATCACCCCGTCGGGGGAGGCCTCGATGATCCGCTCGGCCATGCGCAGATTGCGGCGGGAGGTCTGCAGCGCCTGGTCGCGCTCGCGCAGGGCGCTCTTGAGCTCGCGGACGTAGACGAACTCCACGCTGGAGAGGATGTCGGTGAAGCCCACCAGGCCGGTGATCCGGCCGGCCTCGTCGGTGACCCCGACGTGGCGCACCGCCTCCTCCACCATGAGGTTGCGCACGTGGAACAGGCTCTGGTCCACCGGCGCCGCCAGCAGCGGCCGGCTGGCCAGCTCCCCGGCGGTGGCGGTGGTCGCCTCCGAGGCCAGGGCGCGCACCAGGTCGCGCTCGGTGAGGATCCCCGGGTCGGCATCCTCCCCCACTACCACGGCGTCGGCGCCGTACTCGCGCAGGGTCTCCACCGCCTCGTCGAGGCTCGCCTCGTCGGCCACCCGCGGCGGGTGCTGGCGCATCACCGAGCCCACCTCGCGCAGGTGGAGGTAGTGCTCGATGGACTGGTTGAGGACGACGTCGGTCTGGCTCACCACCCCCTGGGGGCGGCCGACCGCATCCACCACCAGGTAGTGGCGGACCTGATCCTCCTGGAAGTGGACGGCCACCTCGTTGGCCGGGGTGGAGCCGGGAATGGTCTTCACCGGCGAGGTCATTACCTCGCCCACCGCTCGACGGCCGGTGTCGCCGCTGGCATAGTCCAGACGGAGGGCGTCGCGCTCGGTCCAGATCCCCACCGGCTCGCCATCCTCCACCACGAGGATGGAGCTGCAGCGCCGCTCGCTCATGCGGCGAGCCACCTCGCGCAGCGACTCCTCGGGCGAACACTCGAGGATGTGCGGATGGATGATCGCCTCGACCGGCTGATCGCTACTCATGAACAGGAGCTTCCCCTCGGGGGCCTCCATGCCCGCTACCCAGCAGCCCATTGACACTCCCTGTCCCGGCTACACCATTAGCCTCCGGATTGTACGCCTATTGACCATGTTCAACACCCGCAAATCCCAGCGCACCCTCCCGGCCCTGGCCGCCCTGCTCGTCGCCGCCTGCTCCAGCGGCGGCAGCGGCGCCGCCGGCCCCGAACCCGCCGCCGAGTCCCGGGAGGCGGCAAAGCCCACCCGCGTGGCCGCCCGGGTCATCTACAAGGGCACCGACTGCGGCGCCCGCGGCCCCTCCCCGGCGGTCACCTGGATCGACGACCCCGGCGCCCGGGAGCGCCTGGTCCGCCGCCTGGAGGACAACGCCCCGGACGAGCCCGAGGACCTCCCCGCCATCGACTTCCGCTCCCACGGCCTGGTCTTCATCGAGATGGGCCGCCGCGCCACCACCGGCTACAGCCTGGAGCTGGCCACGCCACGGGTCCTCGTCCAGCCCGACGGCCACGCCCGCCTGGAGGTCAGCGCCCACCGACCCTCGGCCGGTACCGTCACCTCCCCCACGATCACCTACCCCTGCCTGGTGGCCCGCGTCCCCCGCGCCGACTTCGACCGGCTCTCGGTGGTGGACGACGAGGGGCGCACCTGGGGCACGGCGCGGGTCGATTAGTAATCCCTCCCGGAAAAGACCGGTCTGAAACAAGCCTATTTGACCGCGCGGTAAGTGCGGGATCGTCGCGTTTATTGCAACTGCGAATCGTTCTCACTAATATGCGCTTCAGTCTTACCACGGAGGTCCCATGCAGCACCCGAGCACCCCCCTGAAACGACTCCTGGCCGCGCCCCTGCTCGTCGCACCGCTGGCGCCCGTCACGACCCTGGCGGCGGATGGAGGCGAGGGTTTCGAGTGGTCCGGCTACGGCACCATCAACTACTTCCAGCGCGACTGGGAGACCTATCCCGAGATCGGTGATGGCCTGGACCTGGAGCGCTTCATCCTCGGCTTCGAGAAGGGGCTGGCCCCCGGCATCGAGATGGAGGCCGAGCTGGAGTTCGAGCACGGCGGCACGGGCTCCACCATGGAGTACGAGCGGTTCGAGGAATTCGGCGAGTTCGAGCAGGAGGTCGAGGCCGGCGGCGAGGTCCTGGTGGAGGAGCTCTACCTGACCTTCGAGACCGGGACGCCGGTGGACGTGAAGGCCGGCCACATGGTGGTCCCGGTGGGGCTGGCGAATACCCACCACGACCCGCAGGAGTACTTCACCGTCACCCGCCACGAGGCCGACGTGGCCCTGCTGCCCAGCACCTGGCACGAGACCGGCGTCGCCGCCGAGGGGACCTTCGGCGACCTCACCGTGGAGGCCCAGGTGGTCAGCGGCCTGGACTCCTCCGGATTCTCCAGCCTCAACTGGGTCCAGCCCGGCCACCAGATGCGCTTCGAGGAGGCGCGTGCGGACAGCCCCGCCCTGGTCCTGGCCGGCGAGTATCGCTTCACCGACCACTCCTTCCTCGGCGGCAGCTACTACCGCGGGAATACCACCGACAACCGCCCCCGCCCGGATCTGGAGGAGGACGCGGTAGTCACCATCACGGAAATCCACGGCACCCTCCGCGAGGGCCCCTGGACGGTGCGCGCCGGCTGGCTCCAGGGCGACCTCTCCAATGCCGACGCGGTCACCCGCGCCAACAAGAGCCTGTCCAACAACCTGAATGTCCGCCGTACCCCGGTAGGCAGCCGGGCCGAGGCGCAGTTCGTGGAGGCAGGCATCGACGTGCTGCCCGGCGAGGACCGGCTGGACCTCTTTGGCCGCCTGGATGACTACGACGCCATGGCCGAGACCGAGGGCGGGGTGGACGCCAGCCCGCGCGCCGAGCGCGAGACCACCACCGTGGGCCTGAACTGGCTCCCGGCGCCCGACGTGGTCCTCAAGGCGCAGTACAGCCAGCGCGAACTGGGGCTGGCCGAGGACAACCGGGAAGACACCCTGGCCCTGGGCCTGGGCTTCACCTACTGAGCAACCACCGCAAGACCTTCAACCAGAACGGCCGGCCCCGCGCCGGCCCACTACAGGGGAGCATCCAACCATGAAACTCAAGACCGTAGCCATTCTCGTTTCCGCTTCGTTTCTCATCAGCGCCTGCAACGACAGCGATGACGACTCCGGCGAAAAGGTCACCTTCGAGGCCGGCAACCTCCTGGACCGTGCCGCCAATGACGTGATCACGAAATCCTATGACGAACTGGATACCAAAGCCGAAGAGCTGGTTACCGAGGTCGAAGCTCTGGATGACGGTGACGCGACCGGAGAGAAGGTCGAGGCCGCCCGGGAGCAGTGGGAGACCACCCGCAAGAAGTGGGAGGCCACCGAGGCCTACCTCTTCGGCCCGGTGGATACCGGCGGTCACGACCCGGCCATGGACTCCTGGCCGCTGGACAAGGCCTATTTCGATGATGATGACAGCGAAGACGACTTCGAGGTTCCCAACGACTTCGACGACGTGGACGGGGCCCGCAAGGGCTTCCACGCCGTGGAGTACCTGCTCTGGAACCGGCTCATCACCGACTCCGGGGGCGAAGAATCCGCCAAGGAAGCAGCTGACCGGCTCAACGGCAAGAAAACACAACGGGAGTACCTCGTCGCGGCCGCGGAGGACGTCCGGAGCCACACCCAG
>JBKGYA010000042.1:0-13396 GCA_046546335.1 Thiohalospira sp.
AGATGGGCCGCCCCCGCCCCGGCGCCCCAGGTCTGCGCCCCCTCCGCCAGGGCGGCGGCGGGCTCCGGGTGGGCGGCCAGCCCCAGGTAGTCGTTGCTGGCGAAGTTGCGGTGTTCGACCCCGTCCAGAACCACCCGGGCGCCGGGGGGCGATTCCAGCAGGGGGCGACGCCGGTAGAGACCGGCCGCCTCCCGCTCCGCCAGTAGCGGCCCCAGGCGTTCGGCGGCGTCGGCCATCACGCCCCGGCGGCGGCCGCGGCCTCCACCGCGGCCCAGTCGCCCCCCTCGGGGCGCAGGCCCAGGCGCTCGAACAGGGCCCGGTCGCGCTCCACGTCGGCGTTGCCGGTGGTCAGCAGCTTCTCGCCGTAGAAGATGGAGTTGGCCCCGGCGGAGATGCACAGCGCCTGGAGGGCGTCGTCCATGTCCTCGCGGCCGGCGGAGAGCCGGACGTGGGAACCCGGCATGGCGATGCGGGCGGCGGCGATGGTGCGCACGAACTCGATGGGGTCCAGTTCCTCGATGCCGTGGAGCGGCGTCCCCTCCACCTGGATGAGCAGATTGATGGGCACGCTCTCCGGATGGGGATCCAGCGTTGCGAGCTGCTGGAGCAGGCCGGCGCGCTCGTTGCGGCTCTCGCCCATGCCCAGGATCCCGCCGGCGCAGACCTTCATGCCCGCCTCGCGGACCCGGCTCAGGGTATCCAGCCGCTCCTGGTAGGTGCGGGTGGTGACCACGGTGCCGTAGAACTCCGGCGAGGTGTCGAGGTTGTGGTTGTAGTAGTCCAGCCCCGCCTCGCGCAGCCGGGTGGTCTGCTCGTCGCTGAGCATGCCGGCGGTGAGGCAGGTCTCCATGCCGAGATCTCGGACCCGGCGCACCATCTCGGCCACGGTATCCAGGTCCTTGTCCCGGGGGCTGCGCCAGGCGGCGCCCATGCAGAAGCGGCTGGCCCCGGCATCGCGCGCCTGGCGGGCGGCCTGCTCCACCTCCTCGATCTCCATCAGGCGCTCGCGCTCCAGGCCGGTGTCGTAGCGCGCCGACTGCGGGCAGTAGGCGCAGTCCTCGGGGCAGGCGCCGGTCTTGATGGAGAGCAGGGTGGAGAGCTGCACCTCGGCGGGGTCGAAGTGGGCCCGGTGGACGGCCTGCGCCCGGTACATCAGCTCCGGGAAGGGCAGCTCCATGAGCTCGCGGATCTCGGCGCGGCTCCAGTCGTGGCGCGGGGCCGTGGGGATATCGGTCATGCTCCTCGTTCCTTATTCGCGGTCTTCGTTATCGGGAATGGGCGTGTCGTGCCACTCCTCGCGCTGGATCAGCACCAGCTGGTAGATGGACCAGGGGATGACCACCACCGCGCAGATGGCCCAGAGGACCAGCCACGGCGTCAGCCCCCGGGAGAAGAAGGTGGCCACCACCACCACCAGCCCGAGGGCGCCGTAGAGCGGCGTGGCCCCGGTCTGGGTGTAGTGGCCCACCCGGGGGTTGGGATTGTGGCGGTTCATGGCGTAGACCAGCATGGAGGCCCCCAGCCAGAAGATCCCCAGGGGCAGCGGGACGAGCATCGCCACGATATTGCCGTAGTGGAAGATCTTGGCGGCAAAGCGTGCGCTCGCGGCACGGACGACTCGCGGCCCGTCGGCCGGCACGTTCTCGGGATCGCTCATGGGGGCTCCTGGGTCGGTCAGGGCCACCATGCTAATCTGGCCCCGATGGCTGTCAACCGGCAGGGAGGCCGGATGGTTGACGAGCACCGCCCCGAACCGACCCCTCGCGATCGCCCCCTGGGCCCGCGCTGCCGGCTCTGCCGCGGCCCGGCGGACGGCGCCCTCTGCCCCGGCTGCCGGGACGACCTCCCTCGCCCCGCCAGCTTCGAAGACCCGGGGCATCCCGCCGTTACCGCCGTGGTTGCCGCCTGCCGCTACGCCTGGCCGGTGGACCGCCTGGTCCACGCCATGAAGTTCCACGGCGACCTGGTGGCGGCCCGCGGGCTCGGGGAGGTCCTGGCGGCCGCCGTGGCCGAGCGGGAGGCGGAGGCGCTGGTCCCCGTCCCCCTCCACCGCCGGCGGCTGGCCGAGCGCGGCTTCAACCAGGCCCTGGAGATCGCCCGGCCGGTGGCGGCCACCACCGGTGCCGCCCTGTGGACCCGTTGTGCCGTGCGAAGACGGGCCACGGCGGCCCAGTCGGGGCTGGATGCCCGACAACGGCGGACCAACATCCGCGGGGCCTTCGGCGTCCGCGGGGATCCGAGCGGGGTCCGGATCGCCATCATCGACGATGTGGTGACCACCGGCGGGACCACCGCCGAACTCGCCCGGGCGCTACGGGCGGCCGGGGCGGCGGCGGTGGAGGTCTGGGCGGTGGCCCGGGCCGACCCGCCGGCGGACGACGGGCCCTAGAACAGCGAGCCCTAGAAGATGTAGTGGACCCCGGCGTAGACACCGCTGAAGTCGGTATCCACGGTGACGTCGCCGACATCCTCCAGGTCCAGGGACTGGCTGCGCCAGCCCAGCCGGCCGCCGAGCCCGATGGGCGAGGTCCAGGAGACGTTCAGGGCGTTGTCGGTGAAGCTGTTGTCCCCCGCGGAGATCCGGGCGGTGCGCCCGTTCACCGACAGCTCGGTGCCGGGGATGTTCACGCCGGCGGCGAGGTAGCCCAGGGGGACCACGCCGTCCAGGTCCTCGTCCAGCGTCTCACTCCCGCCGCCGGGCGCGTCACCGGAGAGGTGGAGGTTGCCGGAGACCTGCTTCACGTCCAGACCGAAGTCCAGCTCCACGAGGTTGTCCAGCGGGGACCAGTAGAGGATGAAGTCGGTCTGGTCCAGCTCGAGGTCGGTCTGCACATTGGTGGCGTTAACATCAAAGCCACCGAAGGTCGCAACGGGTACGGAACCATCACTCCCACTGGAGGCGATACTGGTGCGCTCGATGCGGGCGTTGGGGATGAGCGGCAGCGGGTGCTCGGCGTAGACCCAGCCCTGGAATTCGTCGGAGTCGTCGAGCTTGAGGTCGTCGGTCATGTCGACGTCACCGCCGTCGTAGGCGGTGGAGCCGTCGGGCTCGGCGCTCCAGTAGTCGACGCCGACGCCGACCCCGAAGCCCAGGAGATCGGCACTGGCGGCGGTGGGGGCCACGGCCAGGGCCGCGGCAATGGCGAGCTTGCGCATGGGTCTTCCCTCCCTGTCGATTATGGTCGAGAACCTACCACGAGGTGCGAGTCAGGGCCATGAAACGGGTCACAATCGCAGGGTATCCGCAAACTCGGGGCGGACGCCCTGGTCATCATCGAACCGGGCCCGTCTCAATAGAGGGTGCCGCCGGCAGCGGCATAGTCGGCCAGGAGCCGGGCCGCCTCCGCCCGCCGGACGTCGCGGCGGATCTCGATCCCGCGCCGGGTGAGCGCCTCCAGCCCGCCGGCCGGCTTGTCCCCCTCGTCGAAGCCGGTAGTGGTGATGTCGACCTCCCGGGCCCCGGCCACCACCCGCGCCACCCCCGACCAGGGGATGGCCCCCAGGCACATGGCACAGGGCTCGCCGGAGGTCACCAGGGTCAGGGGGGCGCCGGGGGCCACCGCCAGGTCGTGGCCCCCCAGCCGGCGCTGGGCCACTGCCAGGGCGACCATCTCCGCGTGGGCCCAGGACTGGCCGGCGGCGAGGACCCGGTTCATCCCCGGCGCCACCAGGTTACCGGCGGCATCCACCACCACGGCGCCGAAGGGGCCGCCCTCGCCGCGCTCCATCACCCCGCGCGCCAGCGCCAGCGCCACCCCCATGGCGGTGGCGTCGTCCAGGGGACCGGGGTAGCGGGCGACCAGCTCCGCCGCCCAGGGGGGGATCTCCACGCGGATGTCCGGCCAATCGGTGGTCATGGCACTTCTCGACGGCTGCGGCGGTTGTGATTACGCTTTGGCGGTGACTGCCTCGCTGCAGTATGGCCCTTTCCACCGCGACTGACGAGCGCGGTACCGCCTGCCAGGGAGCCCCAGACCATGGACCCGCAAGCCCTCCTCTCCAGCATCCAGTGGCAGCCGCTGCTGGCCACCGTCCTCCGTCTGGTCCTCATCCTGGCCATCGCCTGGGGGGCGCTGCGCCTGCTCCGGGCGGCGCTGAACCGCATGGAGCGGCGGCTGGTGGAGCGCGCGACCGCCGACGACGAGGGGGGCCAGGAGGTGGCCAAGCGCGCCGGGACGCTGACCCGGCTGCTCCACCAGGCGGGGGCCATCGCCATCGCCGTCGTGGTGGGCATGGTCGTCCTGCGCGAGATCGGGGTGGACATCGCGCCCCTGCTGGCCGGGGCCGGCATCCTCGGCCTGGCGGTGGGCTTCGGCGCCCAGAACCTGGTGCGCGACGTCATCAGCGGCTTCTTCTTCATCCTGGAGAACCAGATCCGGGTGGGCGACGTGGCCATCATCAACGGGACCGCCGGGGTGGTGGAGAAGCTGAACTTCCGCACCGTGGTCCTGCGCGATCTGGCGGGGACCGTCCACGTCCTCCCCAACGGGGCGGTGACCTCGGTCTCCAACATGACCAAGGAGTGGTCGGCCTACGTCCTGGACATCGGGGTCTCCTACCGGGCGGATCCCGATGCGGTCATCGCCATCATGCATCGAGTGGGCGAGGAGCTCCGGGCCGACGAGTACTTCGGCCCGCTGATCCCGCAGCCGGTGGAGGTCTTCGGCCTCAACGAGTTCGCCGAGTCGGCCATCGTCATCAAGGGGCGGATCATCACCCGGCCCGGCCACCAGTGGGAGTGCGGGCGGGAGTACCTCAAGCGGCTCAAGCGCGCCTTCGAGGAGGCCGGGGTGGAGATCCCCTACCCCCACCGCTCCATCGAGGTCAGTGACGCCCACGGCCCGACCACCGCCCGCCTGCTGGAGGCGGAGGGTGCCGGACCTAGCGGCGAGTGAGCTGGAGCGCCCCGGCGACCACCGCCAGCACGCCCATGATCAGGTCATCGTGGACGAAGCGCAGGTGCGCCAGGTCGATGAGCCCGAAGAGGATGAGCCAGACGGCCAGGGCGATATTGGCAAGATAGGGCATGGTGGTCCTCCGGTTGGGATGATTCCGATGATCCTGCGTCCTGACCACCGCGACCGCAAGGTGGACTGAGACCGTGGAATTCACCCAGCAGATCCTGCTGCTGGGCAGCGCCCTGGTGCTGCTCAGCGTCCTCGCCAGCCCCCTCTCCCATCGGCTGGGCGTGCCCATCCTGGCGGTCTTCCTCGCCCTGGGCATGGCCGCCGGCAGCGACGGCCTGGGGATCGAGTACCACGACCCCCTCTCCGCCTTCCTCATCGGCAACCTGGCCCTGGCCATCATCCTCTTCGACGGCGGCCTGCGCACCGATACCGCCACCTTCCGCGTGGGGCTGCGGCCGGCGCTCTCCCTGGCCACCGTGGGGGTGGTGGTCACCGCCGGGATCACCGGGGCGGCGGCCGCCTGGATCCTGGGGCTGGAGCCGGTCTCGGGGCTGCTGCTGGGCGCCATCGTGGGCTCCACCGACGCCGCGGCGGTCTTCGGCCTGCTGGGGGCTCGCGGCCTCGCCCTCAAGCAGCGGGTGGGCGCCACCCTGGAGATCGAGTCCGGCCTCAACGACCCCATGGCGGTCTTCCTCACCCTGCTCTTCCTGGAGTGGGTGCGTACCGGCACCGATCCGGGCGGGGTCGGCGTGGCGCTCCAGCTGCTCTGGCAGATGGGGGCCGGCGCCGCCCTGGGGCTGGGGGGCGGCTGGCTGCTGGCGCGGCTCATCAACGGCATCGACCTCAGTGACGGGCTCTACCCCCTGGCCGCCCTGGCCGGCGGCATCGCCATCTTCGCCGGGGCCAACAGCCTCGGCGGGAGCGGCTTCCTCGCCGTCTATCTGGCCGGCCTGGCGGTGGGCGACCGGCCCCTGCAGGCCGGCCACCACATCCGCCGCTTCAACGACGGCCTGGCCTGGCTGGCGCAGATCGGGATGTTCCTCATCCTGGGGCTGCTGGTGAACCCCACCGAGCTCTGGGCGGTGGCGCCCCAGGGGGTGGCCGTGGCGGCGGTGCTCATCTTCCTCGCCCGACCGATGGCGGTCTTCCTGGGGCTGCTCCCCTTCCGGCTGGACTGGCGGGAGCAGCTCTTCCTGGGCTGGGTGGGGCTGCGCGGGGCGGTCCCCATCGTCCTCGCCCTCTTCCCCCTGCTGGCGGGGCTGCCCGATGCGGCGACCTACTTCAACATCGCCTTCTTCGTGGTCCTGGTCTCCCTGCTCATCCAGGGCTCGACCATCGCACCGGTGGCGCGCTGGCTGCGCCTGGACATGCCGCCGCAGCCGCAGGTGATGCAGCGCTTCGAGCTCGACATCCCGGCCCAGTACGACTACGAGTTCATCGGCTACCGGGTGGAGCCGGACAGCGCCGCCGCCGGCCGCGACCCCCAGGCCATCGGCCTGCCCGACCACGCCCGGCTGGTGGCGGCCCTGCGCGAGGGCCGGCCCCTGGAGCCCGACGACGACTCCCTCTGCCCCGGCGACTACGTCTACGTGCTGGCCACGCCCACCGACCTGAACCTGCTGGACCGCCTCTTCGGCCCGGCCCGGCCGGAGGAGACCGCCTTCTTCGGCGAGTTCCTCCTCAACGGCGACGCCCGCCTCCTGGACGTGGCGGCCATCTACGGCCTGGACATCCCCGTGGAGGACCCCGGCGAGACCCTCCACCAGCGGCTGAGCACCCACTTCAAGGGCCGCCAGGTGGTGGGCGACAGCCTGAGGGTGGGCGGCGTCCGCCTGACCATCCACGAGATGGAGGGGGCGACCATCACCCGGGTGGGGCTGAAGTTCTAGTCCACCCCCAGCGCCTGCCCCCAGGCCGGGCGCTGCTCGAGCCACGAGAGCCAGGCCAGATCGGGTGCCGGGGGCAGCTCCCCCCGGCCATGGGCGGCGGCCAGCGCCTCCAGGCGGTCGGCCAGGGCGTCGGCCTCCGCGGCCGGGTCTTCGGCGTGGTCGGGATAGCGCCACGCGGCGGGGATGAAGTCGCGGTAGGCCAGCCGGTCCGGGACCACCGGCCGGCAGCCGGCGGCCACCGCCTCCTGCACCGCCAGCCCCTGGAAGTCGTGGAGCGCCGTGGAGACGACGACGTGCGAGGCCTGCAGCAGGTCACCAAAGGCATCGTCGTCGGCCATCGGGCCCACCCGACCGACCCGGTTCCCCAGCCGCTGGACCAGGGCGGCCACATCCACCGGCGAATCCCGGAACTGCTGGCCCAGCAGGTGGACGCGGAAATCGACCCCGCGGGCCACCAGCCGCTCCAGGGCGGCGACGAAGCGCTCCGGCGCCTTGTCGTGCTCCCAGCGGTGGGGCCAGACCAGGGTCAGCGGGCCGTCGGCCGGGGCGCCGTCCGGCCGGAACCAGGCCGGGTCCAGGGGCACCGGCAGGACCTCGCCGACCCCGTCCACCGCCTGCCGCAGCGCCGGGGGCACGGCATCGGGCATCCGTGCCAGGAGCTCCCGGGCACCGGTGCGGAAGGTGTCGCGATTGAAGGCGGAGTTGAAGCGCACCGTCTCGGCGGCCAGGGCGGTGTAGAGGTTGACCAGCCGGTGGTCATGGCTCGGGTGGGCGTGGCCGCTCTCGGGATAGGCGAACTGATTCTCGTGGAAGTAGGCCAGCGTCGGCGTCGCGGCCAGGGCGGGGACCAGGCCGCGCAGGCCCGCCAGGTCCACCATGGAGGTGGCAACCACGAGGTCGTACCCGGCCTCCAGGGCCTCGCGCTCCGCGAAGGCCCAGCTCAGGCTGTTGCCGCGGATCCGCCAGCGGAAGTGGCGCGGCGGCAGCGTGAGCACCGTCCACGCCACCTCCGGGAAGGCGGCCACCAGCCCCTGGCGCCAGCGGCGGTGGCTCACGGCGTCGTAGGCCGACAGCAGCAGGATCCGGTGGTCGGTCATCGCCCCTCCCTCTCCCGGTGGAGCCGACAGCATACCGGGCTTGAAAAGCATCGGCAGCGGGCGGACTCTGGGAGGAGGTCCATTGCCAACGGAGGCCCCGTGGAGCAGAGCGAGCGCAAGACCCTGACCCTCGACGAAGACCCCGGCCTGGAGCGGCGCCAGGAGATCGTCGCCCTGCTGGAGTGGGAGCCCGGGATCCAGCGGGCCTGGTTCGAGCACGACGACCCCCGCCGGCTCCATGTCGAGTGCGACCCGACCCGGTTCAGCGAGGCCACGCTCATCGACTTCGTGGATCGCCACGGCGTCCACGCCCGGGTGGCGGAATGAGCGGGCGGGTCGCCATCGTCGGCACCGGCCATGTCGGCGTGGCGGCGGCCTATGCACTGTTCCAGCAGCGCGTGGCCCGGGAGCTGCTGCTGGTGGACCGCGACCGGGAGCGCGCCGAGGGGGAGGCCATGGACCTGGCCCACGGCCAGTCCCTGGTGGGCTCCTGCCCGGTCCGCGCCGCCGACTGGCCCGAGCTGGCCGACTGCGAGCTGGTGGTCCTCACCGCCGGGGTCGGCCAGAAACCGGGGGAGGATCGCCTGAGCCTCCTCCAGCGCAACGCCGAGGTCCTCGCCGGGATCGCCGCCGAGCTGGACCGCCACGCCCCGGAGGCGGTGGTCATCGTCGCCAGCAATCCCGTGGACCTGCTCACCCGGATCCTCCAGCGCCTCTCCCGTCGCCCCGCCGAGCGCATCCTGGGCACCGGCACCATGCTGGACACCTCCCGCTTCCGCGCCCTGCTGGGCCACCACTACGGCGTGAACCCGCGCTCGGTCCACGCCTACATCCTGGGCGAGCACGGCGACTCCGAGGTGCCGCTGTGGAGCGACGCCACCATCGGCGGCCAGAACCTGCGCGGGGCCACCGTCAACGGCCGCCCCTGGGACCCGGAGGCGCTGCACACCCTGTTCACCGAGGTCCGCGACGCCGCCTACCGGATCATCCAGCACAAGGGCTACACGAATACCGCCATCGGCCTGGTCATCGCCTACCTGGCACGCATCATCCTCGACGACCAGAAGAGCGTGGTACCGGTGAGCAGCCAGCTGGACGGCGAGTTCGGCCTCACCGATCTCTGCCTCTCCCTGCCCCGGGTGGTGGGCGCCGGCGGCGTGGAGGGGACGGTGCTGCCGGCGCCGGACGCCGAGGAACGGGCCGCCCTGGTGGCCAGCGGCGAGACCCTGTCCGACCACCTCGCCGGCCTGGAGCTGGAGGGCCTCAGGGCGTGAAGCCCAGCCCCGGCAGCTCGGGCAGGGGCATCTCCGAGTGGAGGGGGATGGCCAGGAGGAGGAAGAGCAGGGTCACCACCCAGAGGATCACCGCCAGCCGGACCGACTGCCGCGCCTGACGCTTCTCCAGCCAGGTCCGCGGCCGCACCCCCTTGAGGATGAAGACCAGCTTGGCGGCGAGGTTGATGCTCACCACGTTCACCGCCAGCAGCAGGCCGGCGCTGGCCGCCGGGTCGAACCGGCCGGCGCCCAGGAACATCCCCATGGCCATGACCGGGGGCATCAGCGCCACCGCCACCATCACCCCCACCAGCGCCGAGGGCAGCCCGGTGGTCAGGGAGACCACCGCCGCCGCCCCGGAGGCCAGGGCGATGACCACGCTGTCGTAGCCCACCACCGTGCGCGAGATGAGCTCGGCGCTGCCGTAGTCGATGGGCACCAGGGCGCCGATGGCCACCGCCATGGCGAAGGCCGTGGCCATCCCCGCCGTGGCCGTGCCCAGGGCCTGGCGGATGAGGTCGCGGTCGCCCAGGGCGGTCCCCAGGGCGAAGGCGAGATGGGGCCCCAGCAGGGGTGCGATGACCATGGCCCCCACCACGATGGCGACGCTGTCCGCCAGCAGGCCGGCCGCGGCCACCAGGGCGGAGAGCAGCACCAGGGCCAGGTGGTCGCCGGTGAGCCGCGCCCCCCGGGCGATCTGGTTGTAGAGCTCCTCGCGCGAGGTCCCGCCACTGCCGGCCTGTGCCCCCTCCGGTCGCGGCAGCACCGCCTCCACCGGCAGGATCAGGATGCGCCCCTCCGGGGCATCACTGACCACCGCCTGGAGCCGGTCGAGCAGCGCCTGGTGCTCCCCCGCCGGGACCACCATGCGCACGCTGCGCCGCTGCTGCTCGTCCACCGCCCCGCACCAGACATCCAGCGCCCCGTTCTCCCGACCCAGCCGCTCCAGGGTCTCGGTATAGCTCGACGGCGCAATGACCTCGATGATCCGCATCGTCCCTCCTCGATCCCCCCAGCTGGGGGCCCTGAGCGCAGCTTGTACCCATGGAGCATGTAGGGCTAGTATCATGCCCCCGTCAGACACCCGAAACCCCGAAGAGGATACCGCATGGCCGCGCAGCCTCCCCATGAGGGCCCCTACGCCGACGACGAGATCAGCCTCATCGACCTGTGGCGGGTGCTCACCCGCCGCAAGCACTGGATCGCCCTCGCCTTCGTGGTGACCCTGGTGCTGGCGAGCGGCTGGCTGGCGCTCAAGACCCCCATCTACGAGGCCAGCGCCACCCTGGAGATCGGCACCGCCGACGGCAGCGCCCTGGAGAGCGGCGGAGACCTGGCACGGCGGCTGGAGAACGCCCAGCCGGAGGACCTTTCCCCGGCCCGGGAGCCGGTCCTGACCGCCGCCGATAACGAGGGCCGGATCATGGAACTCACGGCACGGGGGCCGAGCCAGCAGGCCGCCGACGATTTCCTGAAAGAAACCATGGCCGAGGTCCAGGAGCGCCACGACGGCTACCTGGAGGAATTCCGCACCGAGCAGGACCAGCGGCTGGACGAGATCACCAAGCGGGTCCAGCTGATGGAGGTCCAGCGGGACGAGTTCGAGAACCGGCTGGGCCGTCTGGACGGCGATGCGGCGGCCATCGGCGGTCTGCTCACCCTGGAGCAGCGGCTGGCCGACCGCCTGCCCCAGCTCGAGAAGGAACAATCGAAGCTGCGCCGCAGCCTCTCCGAGCGGGTCACCGGCCCCACCACCGTACTGGTCTCCCCCGAGCCCGCCGCCGAGGACGAGGCCGGCGAGGCCTCCCCGGTGGAGCCGCGCACCCGCCTGGTCCTGGCGCTGGCCGCGGTGCTCGGCCTGATGCTCGGGGTCTTCGTCGCCTTCTTCCGGGAGTTCCTGGCCCGGGTGGCGGAGGCCGGCGAGGAGGAGGCCGGATAGGCGGCGGCCTACGGCCAGACCGCCATGGCGGCGACCCAGCCCAGCCAGGCGAGCAGGAGGGCCGCCCCCTCCCGCCGGCCCAGCCGGTGGCCGGTATAGAGGAAGAGGACCAGGGCCGCGGCGGCACCGAGCATCACCCACTGATCCACGGCCAGCAGCCGCGGCGCCGCCTGGAGGGGGCTGACCAGCGCCGCCGCGCCCAGGATCCCCAGGGCGTTGAAGAGGTTGCTGCCGAGGATGTTGCCCACCGCCACGTCGCCGCTGCCGCGCAGGGCGGCCACGAGGGAGACGGCCAGCTCCGGCAGGGAGGTCCCCACCGCCACCACGGTGAGCCCGATGACCGCGGGCGGGATCCCGGCCGCCTCCGCCAGGCCGCCGGCCCCCACCACCAGCAGACGGGCACCGCCCATGAGCAGCGCCAGCCCCGCGACCACCAGGACCGCGCCGGTGGCCGTCCGGCCGGCCGGGGTGACCGCCACCGCCTCCGCGGCGTGGAGGGCGCCCTCCGGGGTGGCCGCCCGGGACTCGCTCCGCCACGCCACCACCAGGTAGCCCACCAGACCGGCCAACAGCAGGCCGCCCTCCCAGCGCATGAGCCCGCCCCCGAGGAGCGCCAGGAGCAGGCCGGTGCCGCCGAGCATGGCCCAGCCGTCGCGCCGCAGGGCCCGGGGCGTGACGGTCAGCGGGGTGACCAGGGCACACAGGCCGAGGATGAGCAGGATATTGCCGGCGTTGGAGCCCACCACGTTGGCCAGGGCGAGGTCATCGGCCCCGCGGGCGGCGGCCTCCAGGGAGACGGCCAGCTCCGGGGTGGAGGTGCCGAAACCGACGATCACCAGCCCCGCCAGCAGGGGCGAGAGGCCCAGCCGCCGCCCCACCGCCAGGGCGCCCCGGACCAGGAACTCGCCGCCACCGGCGAGGAGGGCGAGGCCGGCGACCAGCGCCGCCAGCAGCAGGAAGGGATGGGTCTCTGCGGACATGGTCACGCCCCCTCGATGGCCACCGACCCCCATTGGGCCCCTCCCGGCCCGCCCTGTCCAGAGGGGCGGAAAGCCGTTCCGCTGCGCTAGAATGGGGGTCCGTTCCGGGAGGACCCATGACCCAGCCCTTCGACGAACCCTTCGACCAATTCCGCGCCTGGCTGGCCGAGGCCGAGGCGGCGGAGCCCAGCAATCCCACGGCCATGAGCCTGGCCACGGCGGACGCCGAGGGCCGGCCCTCCTGCCGCATGGTCCTGCTCAAGGGGATCGAGGGCGGCGGCTTCGTCTTCTACACCAATACCGAGAGCCACAAGGGCCGGGACCTGGCGGCCAACCCGCGGGCGGCCCTGTGCTTCCACTGGAAGTCCCTGGACCGCCAGGTCCGGGTGGAGGGGACGGTGGAGCCGGTGAGCGAGGCGGAGGCGGACGCCTACTTCGCCAGCCGCGCCCGGGGCAGCCGCATCGGGGCCTGGGCCTCGCAGCAGTCCCGCCCCCTGCCCGACCGCCGCACCCTCAAGCGCGCGGTGGCCCACTACGGCTTCCGCTTCGGCCTCGGCGCGATCCCGCGCCCGCCCCACTGGTCCGGCTACCGGGTGCTCCCCGAGCGCATGGAGTTCTGGACCGACCGCGCCTTCCGCCTCCACGACCGCTTCCTCTACACCCGCGCGGGCGAGGGCTGGGCCGTGGAGCGGCTCTACCCCTGATCGGGCGGGTCACGGCCGGGTGAGCTTGAACTCGATACGGCGATTGCGGGCCCACGCCTCGGGCCCCTCCCCCTCGGCCACCGGGTGGTGGCTGCCGAAGCCGGCGGCCACCAGCCGCCGCCCCGGGAGCCCCTCCCCCTCCAGGAAGCGGACGATGGCCAGGGCGCGAGCGGACGAGAGCTCCCGATTGGAGGCAAAGGGCCCGGTACGGATGGGGCGGCGGTCGGCATGGCCATCCACGCGCAGGATCCAGTCGACATCCTTCGGGATGCCGTCGGAAACCTCCTCCAGCGTCTCCGCGAGCCGGCGCAGTTGTTCACGCCCCTCCTCCCCCAGCGTGGCGGAGCCGGAGTCGAAGAAGACCCGGGATCGGAAGACGAAACGGTCGCCGGCCACCCGGATATCCGGATTGTCGCCCAGGACCTCGCGCAGCCGCCCGAAGAACTCCGAGCGGTAGCGCTCCAGCTCCTCCACCCGCCGGGCCAGGGCGAGGTTGAGCTGGCGCCCCATCTCCCGGAGCTGCAGGCGCTGGGCCGCCGCCCGAACCTCCGCCTCGCCCAGCGCCGCGCTCACCCGCTCCAGCCGCCGATTGAGCGTCTCCAGCCG
>JBKGYA010000043.1:0-13345 GCA_046546335.1 Thiohalospira sp.
GAGCTCGTCGAGAAGATGGGCATCAGCTGGACGGACGCCAAGAAGGACTTCGAGGAGTACCTCAAGGAGGTCGAGGCCGGCAACATCGAGTACCTCTACAATCCGGAACTCGCCGTTAGCGGCTCGACCGCCTGAGGGCCAACGCCAGGAGGTAATAGACCATGGCTTACAGTGACAAGGTTATCGACCACTACGAGAACCCGCGCAACGTGGGCGCCTTCGAGAAGGGCGACCAGTCGGTGGGCACCGGCATGGTGGGTGCCCCGGCGTGCGGGGACGTGATGCGGCTGCAGATCAAGGTCAACGACGAGGGGGTCATCGAGGACGCCAAGTTCAAGACCTACGGCTGCGGCTCGGCCATCGCCTCCAGCAGCCTGCTCACGGAGTGGGTGAAGGGCAAGACGCTGGAGGAGGCGCAGGAGATCCGGAACACGGACATCGCCGAGGAGCTGGCGCTGCCGCCGGTGAAGATCCACTGCTCGGTGCTGGCGGAGGACGCCATCAAGTCCGCCATCCAGGACTACGAGTCCCACCACGGAGCACCGGCGACCGAGGAGGCGCCGGCCGCCGCCGCCAACGCCTGATCGCCTGCGGGCACCCATTCGCCCCGCCGCAGGCGGGGTGCTTCCCTTTTGCTTTTTTGCCTCCAGGGCCGGCCGCCGCCGGCCCTTCTTTTTTTCGGGAACCCTCACCCCCTGCCGTGGTCTGCCCGGAAAGGCGCTTTACTCGCTGCCACCACCGCGCGAGGATCGGACGGGATGACCGAGGAAAACCGATGAACATCACCGCGGATCTGATCCCCGAACTCTGGCTGTGGCTGAGCCACGGGCTCTTCGCCGCCCTGGTGCTCTACCTGGTGCGGACCACGCCGTGGCAGCGGTTGCAGGAGCGGCCCTTTGTCCACGTCCTGGCGGGCTTCACGGTGGGCCTGCTGGTCCTCTGGGCCATCAATGTCTCCGCCTCCGAGGGGCTGCACTACCATTTTCTGGGGGCGACGCTCTTCACCCTGATGTTCGGCTGGCCCTTCGGCCTGTGGGGGATGATCGTCACCGTCTTCGGTGCTACCGCCTACGGTCTGGGTGACTGGCACAGCGTCTCCCTCAATGCCCTGCTGCTGGCGGTTCTGCCGGTCTATCTGACCTTCAGCGTACTCCGCATCCAGGAGCGGTATCTGCCGGACCACTTCTTCATCTACGTCTACGGCAGCGGCTTCTTCGGCGCCGCCCTGGTGGTGGGGGTGACGGCGGTGGCCTCCGCGATGACCCTGGTGGTCACCGGGGCCTATCCGCTGCAGCGGGTCTTCGACCACTTCCTGGCCTTCACGCCGCTCATCATGTTCGCCGAGGCCTTCCTCACCGGCATGCTCATGACCCTGGCGGTGGTCTTCCGGCCGGGCTGGGTGGCCACCTTCTCGGACGAGCGCTACATCAAGGGGAAATAGGCCCATGGACCATGCCTTCTGGCTGGAGCGGTGGCAGAACAACCGCATCGGCTTCCACGAGGGGCGGGTGAATACCCACCTGGAGAACTACTGGCACCAGCTCGACCTCGCCCCCGGGGCGCGGGTCTTCGTCCCCCTCTGCGGCAAGGCGCGGGACCTCCTCTGGCTGCGCGCCCAGGGCCACGAGGTGGTCGGGGTGGAGGTCTCGGCCATCGCGGTGCGCGACTTCTTCGCCGAGAACGACCTGCGACCGGTGGTGGAGCAGTACGAGGATCGCGAGTACTGGCAGGAGGACGGCTTCACCCTCATCCGCGGAGACTTCTTCGACATCACCCCCGAGGAGGTGGCCGGCTGCGCCGGCATCTTCGACCGGGCCTCCCTGATAGCCCTGCCGCCGGCCATGCGCGCCGATTACGCGGCCCACCTCAAGGCGATCCTCCCCGGCTGGGCGCAGACCCTGCTGGTGACCCTGGAGTACGACCCGAGCGAGATGGACGGCCCCCCCTTCCCGGTGAGCGAGGACGAGGTGCGGGCGCTGTATACCGATACCTGGCGGGTGGAGCGGCTCTGGCAGGCGCCGGTCCTGGACGAGCAGCCCCACTTCCGGGATCGCGGCCTCACCGCCCTGCGGGAGACCGTCTACCGCCTGGCCCCCTACTGAGCCGCGCCGGAGGCGGTCTCGTCGGCCGCCTCCGGCCAGGGCGGCTCTGCCTGCAGTAGCCGCGCCAGTGCGCGGTTGGGCTCCCGATAGTATGCAGCAAGATCGCGGCGCGTGGTGGCGGTCACTCCCGGCAATTCTCGCCGCAGCCGGGCGAGGGCGCCGACCAGGGGGTGCCACAGCCCCGGGTGATTGCCCACCAGCGGCAGGCGCGAGAGCCAGGTAGCCGGGTCGTCGCGGCGGGCGTTGTAGCGCTGATAGAGGTGCGCCGGGAGGAAGTCGGGGTCGACCCCCAGGTGGGCGAAGACCCGTCGCATCGTCTCCGCCTTGTGCTCGTCGGCCATCTCCCGTTCGTGGAAGAGGACCAGTAGCTGCTCCCGGGGGAAGTGCTCCAGCCACGGCGCGAGGTGGTCCGCATACCGGCCCTTGTCCAGGATCCCGAGTTCCGGTGGGGCGGTGAAGGGGTCGGTGCCGGCCGGGACCCGCCCCTTGCGCTGGTGGTGGTGCAGGGCCGACAGGGCCCGCTCCACCGGGTCCCGCAGGCAGACCACCAGCCGGATTTCCGGGAACCATTTCCGGACCTGCCCGGCCACGGATCTCCCCCCGGCCGGCTCCGTGGCGTAGAGGTAATCGGGGGTGAATTCCCCCACGGCGCGCTCCCCCGGCCCTGGCTTCGGGAACTGCCGGCAGTACCCCTCCCGCCCCGTGGCCGCGCTGGCGGGAACGTCGAAGAAGTGCAGCTCCTTGCGCCCCGGCGTGGCGACCTCGGGGTGCTGGGCCACCATCTCGGCCAGCCAGGTGGTGCCGCACTTCTGCCCCCCGATGACCAGGAAGGTCGGGGCCGATCTGCCGGGTTCCCGGTCGGGATGGGGGGCGTCGCTCATATCGGTTTCCCTCTCTCTGGCCCTGTCCCTGGATGGGGATTGGCGATCCATACCACACGGTCCCGGTGCTTTCTGCTCGGATGCTGCTCAGTTGCACCCGTTTTCGGCGCGACTGGGCGATTTTTGCGTAGGGCAATGGCGGGGAATGACGTACGCTGAGCCTTCTTTCGCAAGGAGAGGGCGATGGATAACGCCATGAAGATGGAAGCGGGCCGGAACCCCGCCGGCTTCGATCCGTTGTGGCCGGAGGTCCACCGGGGAGGGGCCGGTCTGGAGGCCATTCGAGGGGAGTGGGCGGAGCTGGCCCGGCGGGATCGCTGCGGCCACTACTTCCACCACCCGCAGTGGCTGGGGACGGCCCTGGATTGGCTGGCCGGCGACGCCGACATCTGGTTCTTCCTCTTCCGGGACCGGGATGGCAACGGTCGGGCCGTGATCCCGCTGCAGCGGCGGGGCGGCGAATGGCGGTTTCCCCGGGACGATCAGACCAGCTACGTGGACCTCGTTGCCGTCGATGAGGAGGCCGCCCGGGGAGCCCTGCAGGCCCTGCCCGCCGTGGTGGCCCTTCACGGGAAGGGGCGGATCCACCTCGACCGGGTGCTGGAGGGCGCCAATGCCCTGCTGGCACCCGATGATGCCCGGGTCGAGCCGGTACCGGGCAAGCGCAGTGACTGGCTGGACCTGGAGGGAGGCAGCGAGGCCGTCCTCGGCCGGGTGGGGCGACACTTCCGCAAGGAGCTGCGCCGCAAGGGGCGGCGAGCGGAGGAGTGCGGGGAGGTCGCCTTCCGGATCGATCGGGCCGGGGAGGCCAGCGCGGAGGAGCGGACGGCCGCCCTCGACGATTTCCTGGCGCTGGAGTCCGCGGGCTGGAAGGGGCGGGCGGGGACCGCCATCGCCCGGGACCCCCGGCTGCTCGCCTTCTACCGGGCCGTCCTGGAGGCCGCCGAGGGGGAGCCGGCGGGCACACCGCGCTGGCGGATCCATCGGCTCTTCATCGGCGGTGAGTGTGTCGCCGCGCAACTGGCCCTGGAGGCGGGCTCGACCGTCTATCTCCTCAAGATCGCCTTCCACGAGGGTTATGCCGCGGCCAGTCCGGGCCTGCTCGCCATCGCCCGCCTCCTGGAGAGCCTGGATGGCGAACCCGGGATCCGCTGGCTCACCTTCGTGACCGGGAATCGCCATCAGGATGTATGGCGCCCCCGGGAACTCGGTGTCCACGCCGTCACCCTCTACACCCCCGACCTCGCCGGCCGGGCGGCGCGCCTGCTGGATCGGACCCGGTCGGAACTGAGAGGGGTGCGAGCCGCCGTGCGCCGTTACCTCGGGCGCCGGGGGCGGTCTTCGGCCACGGGAGAGCAGTGACATGGTCATCCTGGGAATGAACTACGCCTTCCACGACTCCAGCGCCTGCCTGGTGCGCGACGGGGAGCTGGTCATCGCCATCGAGGAGGAGCGGCTGACCCGCGACAAGCACACCGCTGCCTTCCCGCAGCGCGCCATCGACCGATGCCTCCGGGAGGCCGGGCTGGGCTACGGGGATGTCGACCACGTCGCCGTCGCCTTCGACCCCCGCCTGGACCGGGGGCGCAAGGCGCTCTATGCCCTTCGTCACCCGCGGGCCCTCAGGGGCTTCGCCAGCCACGAGTGGCGCACCGTGGTGCAGAAGCCGCGCTACCTGCGGCGCTGGCTGGCGCGGACCTGGCCCGAGGCGAGCCGGCGCCCCCGTCTGCATACCGTGGGCCACCACATGGCGCATGTGGCGGGGAGCTTCTTCATCTGCCCCTGGGAGGAGGCGGCGCTGCTCTCCCTGGACGGCTCCGGGGAGTGGGCCACCGGCCTCATCGGCCAGGGGCGGGGGACCGATATCGAGGTCTTCCGCGAGAGCTACTTCCCCATGTCCCTGGGCAGCGTCTACGAGGCGGCCACGGAGTTCTGCGGTTTCCAGCCCAACTACGACGAGGGCAAGACCATGGGCCTGGCCCCGCTGGGGGACCCGGAGCGCTTCATCGACGCCGCCCGGGAGACCGTCCGGGTGGAGCCGGACGGCGCCGTCCGGGTGGCCCTCGACTGGTTCGATTATCCCGACTGGGGCGGCCACCGCTACGGCGAGAAGTTCGTCCGCGCCTTCGGCCAGCCCCGGCGCAAGGGGGAGGACTTCCAGCAGCACCACCTGGATGTCGCCGCCGCCTTCCAGCAGGTGATGGAGGAGCGCGGCCTGGAGCTGGCCGGGATCCTGCGGCGGCGGACGGCGCATCGCCACCTGGTGGTCGCCGGCGGCGTGGCCCTGAACTCGGTGATGAACGGCCGCCTGGTGCGCGAGGCCGGCTTCGACGACATCTACGTCATGCCGGCGGCCGGTGACAACGGCACCGCCATCGGCGCCGCCTACTGGGTCTGGAACCGGGAGCTGGGCCGGCCGCGGGACTTCGTCCACATGGACCCCTACATCGGCAACGGCTACGACGATGCCGCCATCCAGGCGGTCCTGGCCGAGTGCAAGCTGCCGGCGGAGCGCGACGAGGACGTGGTGGGCACCGCTGCCCGGCTGCTGCGCGAGGGGAAGATCATCGGCTGGTTCCAGGGGCGGATGGAGATCGGCCCGCGCGCCCTGGGCAACCGCAGCATCCTCGCCGACCCCACCCGCGCCGATACCAAGGACCGGGTGAACGCCGAGGTGAAGCACCGCGAGGCGTACCGCCCCTTCGCCCCCTCGGTCCCGGCAGAGCGCAAGGGGGAGTGGTTCGAGACCGAGGTGGAGGCCCCCTTCATGCTCAAGGTCTGCGACGTACGGCCCGAGGCGCGGGAGCGGATCCCGGCGGTGACCCACGTGGACGGCAGTGCCCGCCTGCAGACGGTGCGCAAGGAGACCAATCCGCGCTACCACGAGCTGCTGGAGCGCTTCGGCGAGCTCTCCGGGATCCCGGTGGTGCTGAATACCAGCTTCAACATCATGGGCGAGCCCATGGTGGAGTCGCCGTGGGACGCCATCCGCTGCTTCTACTCCACCGGCCTCGATGCCCTGATCCTCGGTGACTACGTGCTGACCAAGTGAGAGGCGTGAACCGATGCAACGCAATACCTCCCTACCCCGTACGCTGACGGTCTGGCTGGCGGCGCTGCTGCTGGCCTGGCCCCTGGTGACCATCGCCGTGGTCGGCGTGGACGAGGCGTTCGGTGATGGCCTCTTCCGCTACCGGCTGCTGCATACCGGCTGGAAGGGCCTCCTGGGAGAGATGGTGGCCGATTTCCTCCGTGCCCTGCCGTGGCTGTTCGGCCTCCAGGCCCTCCATGCCGCCCTGTTCCGGTGGCTGACGCCGCTGCCCTCGCAGCTCCTGGTGCTGGCCGCCGCCGCGGCCGCCGGCTGGGGGCTGGGCGGGGTCACGGCCGCCACCGCGATGCTGGTGCTCACCCTGGTCATGGTCCTGCTGACCCGGGCCGGGGGCCTCGTCCCGGGGGTGCGTGCATGAGGGCCGGGTGGCTGCTGGCCCTGCTCACCGGCCTGGCCGCGGGTTCGGCGGTGGCCGAGGACCGGATCTGGCTGGTAGGGGGCGGGCCCGATGCGGCTGGCTCCCAGGTCTCCATCGAGTTGAATACCCGCTGGATCGCCGGGTGGCTGCGGGAGGAGGGGCTGGGTCCCCGGCTGCGGATCCGCTACAACGACGGCGATGCCCCGGGGGCCGACGTGAAGCTGCGCCGCCGCGACCGGGCGGGTACGGACCTGTCCCCCCTGGTCCACGTCTTCGGCGCCCCGGGAACCGAGGGGGAGGCGTACCGCAACCACCGTGTCCGGGGCGTGGAGGGCTCCACGCGGGTGGAGGAACTCACCCGCGCCCTGGAGGCGGACTTCCGCGAGCTGGAATCCGGCGACGACCTCTGGTTCATCTACCAGGGCCACGGCCTGGCCGACCACGCCGACTACAGCCGTAACACCCTCCGCCTCTGGGGTGATACGGAGCTCTCCGTGCGCCGCCTCGAGGGCCTGCTGGACGAGGTGGAGCCGGGGGTGACCACCCGCTTCTTCTTCCCCCAGTGCTACTCCGGCGGCTTCGCCCGGCTGATGTACGACGACCCGGCAGCGCCGGGAGAGCTGGCCGGCGGGCGCTGCGGCTTCCTGGCCCAGGCGCCGGATCGCCAGTCCGAGGGCTGCACCTCGAGCATCGAGGCCGGCGAGTACCGCGACTACTCCACCTATTTCTTCGCCGCCCTCGCCGGCGAGCAGCGCACCGGGGAGTCCCTGGAGCACGACCCGGATCGTGACGGCGACGGTCGGGTGGACCTGCGCGAGGCCCACCTCCACGCCCTGGCCACGGCGGAGAGCGCCGACCTCTCCCGCGCCACCAGCGAGGTCTTCCTGGAGGAGTGGGAGCCGTGGTGGCTGCGCTGGGTGGGGACCCGCGGCGTACCCGACAATACCTACGGCGAGCTGGCGGCCACGGTGGCGGAGCGCCTGGGCCTCGACCCGGCGGACCCCGTGCCGGCCCTCCACCAGGGCCTGGATCGGACCAAGGGCGAGGGGGAGCGGCTGCGCCGCGAGCTGGATGCCGCCCGGGAGCGGGTGCGGGAACTCCAGCGGGCGGTGCGGGAACGCGCCGAGGTGCGCTGGCCGGCCCTCGCCAGCCGCTACTCCACGGCGGCGCTGGAGCGGCTGACCTCCGAGCCGGAACCGATACTCGAGTGGCTGCACCGGGACCCCGATTACCCGGATCTGGTGGCCGCCATCGAGCGGCAGCGGGAACTGGAGGCCGAGGAGCTGGCGGTCCAGCGCGAACGGGCCGGTTACGAGCGCATCCTGCGCCTGCGCCGCCTGGCGCGGCTGCAGGAGAAGTTCCGCCGCTACGCCAGCGAGGAGGAGCGGGCGGCCTATCGGGCACTGGTGGCGTGCGAGTCGTGGGCCCCGGAAAGACCCTGACGCGGAGGCTATTCCTGCTCCGCCTCGGCGATGACGGCCAGGAATTCGTCGGCCCACAGCGTGAGCTTGTGCTCACCCACACCGGGGAGGGCGGCGAAGTCGGCCGGTCCGGCGGGGCGTCGGCGGACCATCTCGGCCAGGGTCCGGTCGGGGAAGATGACGTAGGGCGGGATCCCCTGCTCCTCGGCCAGCTCCCGGCGGCGTCGGCGCAGCGCCTGCCACAGCGCCTCGTCCTCGGGGTGATCGAAGCCGGGGGCGCCGCCGCTCCGGCCGCCGCTGCGCTCCCGGCGACCCTCCTCCCGGCGCAGGTGGACCACCTCCTCGCCGCGCAGGACCGGGCGGGCGGTCTCGGTGAGCCGCAGGCCGCCGTGGCCCTCGGGGTCGACGGCGAGGGTGCCGCGGGCGATGAGCTGGCGGTAGACCGCCTTCCACTGGCTGGCGGTGAGCTCGGTGCCGATGCCGAAGGTGGAGACCCGGTCGTGGCCCAGGCGGCGGATGCGCTCGTCGGCGCGGCCGCGCAGGACCTCCACCAGGTGGGAGACGCCGAAGCGCTGGCCGGTCCGCCAGACGCAGGAGAGCGCCTTGCGGCTCGCCTCGGTGGCGTCCCAGGTGGCCGGCGGCTCCAGGCAGTTGTCGCAGTTCCCGCAGGGCTCGTCGAGGTCGTCACCGAAGTAGCGCAGCAGCGCCTGGCGGCGACAGGCGGTGATCTCCGCCAGGCCGAGCATGGCCTCGAGCTTGTGCCGCTCCACCTGCTTGCGGGCGGAGTCGGCGCCGGACTCGTCCACCATGCGGCGCAGGGTGATGACGTCCTGCAGCCCGAAGTGGAGCCAGGCCTCCGCGGGCTCGCCGTCCCGGCCGGCGCGGCCGGTCTCCTGGTAGTAGGCCTCGATGCTGCGCGGGAGGTTGAGGTGGGCCACGAAACGGACATCGGGCTTGTCGATGCCCATGCCGAAGGCGATGGTCGCCACCACCACGACCCCCTCCTCGTGGATGAAGCGGCGCTGGTTCATGGCCCGCTCGGTCTGGCTCATGCCGGCGTGGTAGGGGAGGGCGGTGACCCCGCGCTCGGCCAGCCAGGCCGCGGTCTCCTCCACCTTGCGCCGGGAGAGGCAGTAGACGATCCCCGCCTCGCCGGGGTGGCGGCCCCGGACGAAGTCCAGCAGTCGCTGGCGGCCGTCGCCGCCCTGGGTGAGGTGGTAGCGGATGTTGGGGCGGTCGAAGCCGCCGATGAAGGTCTCGCCCCGCTCCAGGGCCAGGCGCTGGACGATCTCGGCCCGGGTGGGCTCGTCGGCGGTGGCGGTGAGTGCCATGCGCGGTACGCCGGGGAAGCGCTCGGCGAGCGCGCCCAGTCCCGCGTAGTCGGGGCGGAAGTCGTGGCCCCACTGGGAGACGCAGTGGGCCTCGTCGATGGCGAAGAGCGCCACGTGGACCCGCTGGAGCAGGGCGAGGAAGCGCTCGGTAAGGAGCCGCTCCGGGGCCACGTAGACCAGGTCGTAGTCGCCGGCCATCAGCCCCTGCTCCACCGCCCGGGCGGCCTCCGGCTCCAGGGTGGAGTTCAGCGCCGCGGCCCGGACGCCGGCCTGCTCCAGGGCGGCGACCTGGTCCCCCATGAGCGCGATGAGGGGGCTGACCACGACGGCGGTCCCGGCCCGGGCCAGGGCGGGCACCTGATAGCACAGCGACTTGCCGCCGCCGGTGGGCAGGACCACGAGGGCATCGCGGCCCGCGGTCACCGTCTCCACCGCCTCGCCCTGGAGGGGGCGGAAGGCGTCGAAGCCGAAGACCTCCCGCAGGACCGTCCGGGGGTCGCCGTGTTGGGGGCGAGGATGGGGGCCGCTCATGGCGTCTCCGGGAAAAGCGCATGTTCTACACGCCCCACCCGGGCCGGGGCAAGCCCGGCGCGGCGGGTTCGCGACCAATCAACCGAGGCGGAGGAGTGTAATGGATGAGGAAGGCAACGAGGGGGTGTCCCTCCTGTGGACCGGCGGTTGGGATTCCACCTTCCAGCTGCTCGATCTCCTGCTCCGGCAGGGGGTCGTGGTAACGCCGTGGTACGTCATCGACGCCGAACGCCGCTCCACCGGGGTGGAGCTGGACACCATGCGCCGGATCCGGGAGGAACTGGCCCGCCGTTTCCCGGAGGCGCGCACCCGTCTCCGGCCCCAGCGCTTCCGGGCGGTGGAGGATATCGCCCCGGAGCCTTCGCTCTCCGCCGACTGGCAGCGTGTGGCCGGGAAGTTCCGCATTGGCGGTCAGTATGACTGGCTGGCGCGGCTCTGCCGTCAGGAGGGGCTGGAGGGGCTGCAGCTGAGCATCCACCGCGACGACCGGGCCCGGGCCGCGGTGCTCGCCGCGCGCGAGCCGATGGATGCCGCCGATGAGGCGGCCGGCCGGCTCTTCTCCCCCTTCGAGTTCCCGCTGCTGGAGACCACCAAGGTGGCGATGGGCGAGGCCGCCGACCGGGCCGGCTGGCGCCCCCTCATGGAGCGGACCTGGTTCTGCCACGCCCCGACTCCCGGAGGGCGACCCTGCGGCCGCTGCAATCCCTGCCGTTTCACGGTGGAGGAGGGGCTGGGGTATCGCATCCCGTGGTGGAACCGCGGCCTGGCCATCCCGGATCGCTACCTCCTGCGTCCCCTGCGTCGAGGGGCCGCCGCCGGGGTTCGGCGGCTGGGGGGCGCGCATCTTCGCTGACCGGTTTTGGGGCACTCGGCGCGGTTGGCGGTCATCCATGGGCGGAGGCCGGGCGGAAGCGGACCACCTGGTCCTTCTGCCCTAGGCGCGGCAAGGGGAGACTGCCACACTTTGATTACGGTCCTTTCCCCTAGGGGGCCGCGCGGAGGAGGGAGGAGAGACGGATGGAATACCAGGCCCCGCTGATGACGCGGGCGCGCCTCGCCGGTGCGCTCTTTCTGGACCTGGAGACCCTCGAGGAGCTGGAGGGGCTCGGTCTGCTGCCGCAGCCGGCCGGGCGGGCGGACGACGGCGAACCCCTCTTTCACCCGGGGGTTCTGCTGGTCATCGATGCCGTGCTCCGGGCCCGGGACGCCGGCATGGACCTGCCCACGGTCCAGCGGTTGCTGGCGGTCTACGAGCTGCTGGGGACCTCCGCCGACTGCTGGGGCGACAGGGCCCTGATCAGCGCCCTCGCGGTGCAGGCGGAACTGCGCCGACAGCCGGAAGGGAGCGCGGCCTTCGACGGGGGCATCCGGCGCCCGGTCCGGGCCATTGCGGCCGTCGACCAGGGCGGACGGGCCCGCGTCGTCCGCCACTGAGGGAATACAATCGGGTAACCACTACGGAGAGATGGATATGAGAGGACGAGTACTGCTGATGACCCCCGACCGCGACTGGGTGGAGACGCTGATGTTCGCCATCGGCGATCAGCCCCGGCTGGACGGTATCTACCTTGGCCGAGATGTCGCCGGCGCCCTGCGCCTGGGCTCCCACCACGATCCCGATGTGGTGATCCTCGACAGTGGTTTCGGCGAGGCGATGGTGGCCGAGGTCATACGGGAACTCCGACGGGAGCTGACGCCCAGCCTCTACATCCTGCTCACGGACGAGGAGGGGGCCGCGGCACGGCGTCAGGCCCGGGCGGTCGGCGCGAGGGACTATCTGCCGCGCGGGCTGGGTGCGCCCCACCTGGCGAGGTTTGTCCATCACCTTGAAGGGATGGAAAGACCACCGGTTATGGCACCCTCGCTCTCTACCGCGCCCCATACCGTGAGCCGCCACGCGGTTAGCGGCTGAATGAAGTCGGCCGCTCACCGCGTCGTCGGAGGGTACCGTCCGGGCTCCTCCGGCGGAGGCGGCGGTCGCCTATCTGTCGGCCGGACACAAAAAGGGTTCTTCGCATAACTCCGGGAACCGGCTTCTCCGGAGGGGGCTTCGGCGGTATTTTTCAGGGTCATCCCGGAAAGGTCCCAAGGAGCCCTGCCATGCCTTCGGAGGATCTGCTCTCGCAGCTCGGCCACTGGGCCGGTTACCACGTCACCGAGGTTCAGCGGGAGGCGGCGACCGGCGACCAGCCGGCCACCATCCGCGTTAAGGAGGGTGAGCCGGATGGGAGACCAATATGCAGAGAGTGCATATTGGTTCCTCGGACAAGCCGGTCACCGAGTTCTACCTCATTACGAACATGGTCGCGCGGGAGACCTGATGGTTTTCACTTCGAGCCGGTCCGGCGTCAGCCCCAGGAACTGCTCCCAGTCGGCCATCAGGGCCCGGCGCTTCTCGAGGAGGTCGCCGCGGCGGTAGGCGGCCTCGGCCTTGTTGGGGATGGTGTGGGCCAGGGCCATCTCCGCGACCTCGTGGGGGTGCTGGGTGCGCTCGGCGGCCCAGTCCCGAAAGGTCGAGCGCAGGCCGTGGACCGTGGTGGCGAAGCCGTGGTCCTTTAAGTGCTTGCCCAGGGCCATGTCCGAGAGGGGCTGCTTGCCGCGCTGGCCGGGGCAGAGGAGCTTCCCCTGACCGTCCAGCTGCAGGATGGCCATGCGTTGTTGCAGGAAGGTCTGTGCAAACGGCCCCAGAGGCACCCGATGCTCCCGGGGGTGCTTCATGCGCTCGGCGGGGATGGTCCAGAGGCCCTGGTCGAGGTCCACTTCCTCCCGGTGAGCCAGCCGGACCTCCTGACTGCGCACGGCGGTGAGCAGCACCACCATCAGGGCGGAGCGGGTGGAGTGGTAGAGCAGCTCCAGCGGCTCGGCCACCAGCCACTCGGCCAGCTTCGGGGCCTCATCGATGGGCAGGGCCGCGTGGTGCCGGCTCTTCTTCACCTTGCTCGGGCGCGGGAGCAGGGCGTCGAGGTTGTTCTTCCAGGCGGCGGGGTTCTGCTCGATGTACCCATGCGCCTGCGCCCAGCCCAGCACGGCCTCGATGCGCCCCCGCAGCCGCGAGGCCGTCTCGGTCTTCTCGGCCCAGATGGGCTCCAGGACGGAGAGCACGTCCTGCACCCGGATGGCATCCACCGGCTTGCGCCCAAGCACGGGGAAGGCGTAGGTGCGCAGGGTGCTCATCCACTGCGCCGCGTGCTTGGGGTTGCGGAACTCCTGCTCCTTGCGGGCCACCACCTTGTTGGTCGCCTCCTGGAAGGAGGGGGCGGGGTCCACCGCTTGACTGGGGCCGCTTCCATCCGGGGATGCGTCGTCGTAGGCTGAGCCGCTCGATGCCCGAGTCAGGGACGGATGGCCCACCGGCTCCCGGTGGGGGGAGCGGTCAGCCACCGGCGCCGTCTCGTCGGTGTCGTGGAAGAGGGGGAACTGCCCGAACCGGATATGGCGTTTCACCATGCGGGCGTCTTCCCGGGCCTGGGAGAGCGACACGTCGGGATAACCGCCGAGACCGATATCGCGGCGCTTACCTTGATGCTGGACCCGCAGTATCCACTGCCGGGTCCCGGCCGGTCGCACGTAGAGGTAGAGCCCTTTCACACCCCCGACGGCATGGCGGCCGGG
>JBKGYA010000044.1:0-12962 GCA_046546335.1 Thiohalospira sp.
GTCGGTGGGGGCGGCCACCGAGATCACGCGATGCAGCCGGGCGTCCATGGCGGCGATGACGCGACGGATGGCCGACCCCTTGCCGGCGGCATCCCAGCCCTCGAAGACGGCCACCAGGGAGCGGCCGGCGTTCCAGGCCGCCCAGGCCAGCTCGTGGAGCGCGCGCTGGCGCGCCTTGAGCTGCTCGCGATAGTCCGCCTCCGAGAGGGTTTCGGTCAGATCCACGCGGTCCAGGAGCGACGGTGCCTCTTCGGCCGGCTCCGCCGCCGGATGGGGGGCCACGCCCGGCCGGACCAGGCCCTGCTCGGCACGTGCCTCCATGGCCGCCGCCAGGGTCCGCCCCAGGGTCAGGTCCCGGTGGCGGCCATTGCCGGCCTCGATGAGGTACCAGGGGCTCTCGCCGGTATCGGTGGCCCGAAGGGTCTCCTCGGCAGTCTCGCGCAGGGCGGCGTAGTGGGCCTCGGGCTCCGCCTCCAGGGGCGTGGCGGCGTGGCGACGGGCCCGGCGGGCCGCCTGGCTGGCCTTCTCTTCCTGCTTCCGGCGCTTGGCCAGCCGCCGGGCCTGCTGCTCGGCGGTGAGGTGGAGCCAGAACTTGACCACCAGGGCCCCCTCGGCGGCCAGGGTGCGCTCCAGCTCCGCATTGCGGTGGAGCTCCCGCTCCAGGGCAGCGCCGTCGAGCTCGCCCAGGGTCCCGCCCTGGAGGGGGCGGCGGTACCAGCCGTCGAAGAACAGGGCGATCTCCCCCTGCCCCGGCAGCCGTCGCCAGAAGCGCCAGTGGGCGGGCCGCTGGCGCTCCTCGTCGGTCTCGTCCCAGAAGGCGGCGGTGGCCATGCCGCGGCTGTCCAGCCACTTGTCCAGGCGGTCGGCGACCTTCGCCCGCCCGGCCGCCTCGACCCCGGCGAGGATGATGATGAGCGGCACCCCCTCCCGCTGCAGGGCCCACTGGGCCTGCAGCAGCCGGGTCCGCAGCGCCGGCTCCGCCGCCTTGAAGTCGGCCTTGTCCAGGCGGCGGCCGAGTTCGGCGGCCTCGAACACGACCTAGCTGCCCTCTTCCTCGGCGATCCAGCCGTCGAGGGTATCCCGGATCTTCTTCGCCTGGTCGACGCTGGAGATGTTGAAGCGGGACTTGGGGATGAAGCTGCCGCCGCGCTTCTGATAGCGGCGGATGGTGAAGCGCGTCTGGCCGAAATCGCCGGTACTGCGATCGAGTTCGGTGTACTTGAACAGGATGGTGGTCCAGGCGCCGCGGGTGAGCACGGCCTTGTCCAGCTCGCGCACCACCTCTTCGCCGCCCTCGTGGTAGGCGACGGTGAGGTCGTCGATGGCCTCGGCCATGGTAGTTCTCCTTGTCTCGGTTGATTCGTCTCGAAAGGTCGGGCGCGTGGAGCCTACTATCGCGAGGGTGGACGCGGATGGGCAAGGGCGGACCGGGACACGGCGTGCATACATCCCTGTAGCCTCCACGGCGGCATCCCTGCCGCCGAGGGTCCCGGTCCACCCTCCCCCTCCCGTATCCTGTACCGCCGGCGTTCCGTTCCTCACCCGCCCCGCCTCACACTGGGCTCAGGACTCCAGCCGCTCCACCATGAGCCCCAGCTCGTCGGCCGCCTCGGCGCCGAAACTGCCGGTGACCACGGCGGTACTCGCCGTCCCCTCGGCCAGGTACTCCCGCGCCACCCGCTCCAGGTCGGCCTGGCGGACCGCCAGCACCCGGTCGCGGAAGCGCTGGCGCACCTCCGGGGTGCGGCCGTAGAGCCGGCCGTGGAAGTCCTGGCGCGCCTCCCCGGCCGGCGAGCGCGGCTTGTCCAGGGAGGAGACCACCCCGAGGATGGACTCCTCCACCGCCGACCAGTCGTGGTCGCGGCCCAGGAACCACTCCACCGCGGCGTCGAAGTCGTTCAGGGTGCCCTGGATCCGCGGGTCGCGGTAGGAGAAGAAGCGGAAGGCGGCGTTGTCGACGTCCTGGCTGGCGCCGGCGCCGTAGGCCCCGCCCTGCTCGCGGATGGCGCGGTGGAGGAACTGGTTGCGCAGCAGCACCCCGAGGGCGGTGAGCGGCGCGGCATCGGGATGGTCCTTGGCCACCGTGGGGTAGGCCCGGGCGCAGAAGCTCACCTGGCTCTGGGTCACCCAGAGCTGCTGGACGGTCTCCCGCACCGGCGGCAGGGTCAGGCCGGCGAAGTCCTCGGCCACCGGCCCGGCGGGCCAGTGGCTATTGAGCGCCCGCTCCAGCCCCTCGGCGTGCTCCGGCTCCCCCACCAGCAGGAAGCGCCGGGGCGCCTGCCGGATCCGCTCGTGCAGCGCCGCCAGGCGCTCGGCGAAGTCGCGCACCGCCTCCGGACCCTCCTCCATGGCGGCGTCCAGCGCCTTGAGCCGACGCAGCCCCTCCAGGCCGCGCAGGCGGTGGGTCAGGGAGGCCGGCGGGGCCATGCCGGCGGAGGCGGCCCGCATGGCCAGGACGTGGCCCTGTCCGGTAACCGCCCGCTCCTGCCGGGCCCGCTGCTCGGCGACGATGTCGCGCAGCCAGTCGTGTTCGTCGAAGCGGGCGCCGTTGAGGGTCTCCTCCAGGAGCCCGGCGAGGTCGTCGGCGTGGCGTGCCAGCGCCTTGCCGCCCAGGACCAGGTGGCCGGCAATGGTCTGGACGTCGGCCACCCCGCCCTGGACGGTGGAGTAGGCGTGGATCCCGCCGGTGACGGCATCCTGCCACGCCTGGGTCTCGCGGTAGTCGCGCTCGCCCACGCCCACCTCGGTGAGGCAGTCGGTATAGAGCGGCAGCAGATCCAGCAGCTCCGGCTCCAGTTCGGGGAGCGCCACCACCACCTGCTGGTAGACCAGGCCGTTGGTCCCCTGGCCGTAGAAGCTGGCCGGGGCCGGGGTCCCGGCCAGGGTGGTGAACTCCGGCGGCTCGGCGGCCTCCGGGATGTCCTCGATACCCACCTTGGGCAGCAGCTCCGGGTCGTCCTCCCGGTTCTGGCGATCGGCGAGCTCCGCGGCGCGCTCCACCAGGTGCTGGCGCTGGTCGTGGTCCAGGGTGGCGGCGATGGCATCCAGGTGGGCGCGCTCCGCCGCCTCCCGGCGCTGGCCGATCTCCGGCTCCGGGCGCAGGGTCAGCCGCACCCGATGGGGATTGTCCAGCAGCCGCTCGCGGACCAGCCGCGGGATGAAGCCGGGATCGGCGGCCTCGGCGCGCAGCTCCGCCAGGGCCGCATCCAGGTCCCAGACGCCCACCGGGTCGCCGTGGTGGATGGCGGCGGAGAGGCCATCGAGGATGATCTGGAGGCCGAAGGGCATGCCGTCGCCCTCGATCTCCCGCTGGCTGATCTCGATCTGGTGGAGGACCGCCTCCACCCGCTCGGCGGGGACGCCCTCTCGGGCGACCTCCTCCAGGGTCTCCAGGACCAGGCGCTCCACGGCGTCGGCGTGCTCGGGATCGGAGCCCTCGAGTCCGCAGACGAAGGCCATCTCCTTGTTGGAGTCCTCCACCCCCAGCAGCGGCGAGGGGTTGGTCCCCAGGTCGCTGCTCTCCAGGGCGTGGCGCAGCGGCGAGGCGCTGTTGTCCAGCAGGACGCCGGAGAGGAGCTGGGCGCGCAGCTGCTCGGCCAGGTCGGTGGAGCGGCCCAGCAGCCAGCCCAGGACATGGTGGGTCTTGCGGGCGGTGTCGGGACCCTCCACGGCGTAGCCCTCCTCCACGCGGAGCGGGGCGTGGTAGCGGGTCTCGTCCGGGACCTCCATGCGCCGGTCCAGCCGCTGGAAGGCGGAGAGCGCCCGCTCCTCGATGCGCGCCTGGATCTCCGCCGCCGGCAGGTCGCCGAAGGTCATGAAGACGGCGTTGGAGGGGTGGTAGTGGCTGGCGTAGAAGGCCCTGAGCTGCTCGTGGGTGAGCTGCGGGATCTGTTCCGGGTCACCGCCGCTGTTGTGGTGGTAGGTGACCGTGGGGAAGAGATAGCGCGTGAGCTCCTGGAAGAGCACCGCCGTGGCGGAGCTCATCGCCCCCTTCATCTCGTTGTAGACCACCCCGCGCCGGACCAGCGGCGTGGTGGGGTCCGAGGGCTCCTCGAACTCCAGCCGGTGGCCCTCCTGGGCGAAGTCCATCTCGTCGAGATTGGCGAAGAAGACGGCGTCCAGATAGACGTCCAGGAGGTTGAAGAAGTCCTTGCGGTTGGTACTCGCGAAGGGGTAGGCGGTCCAGTCGCTGCTGGTCAACGCGTTCATGAAGGTGTTCAGCGACCGCCGGATCATCATGAAGAAGGGGTCGCGCACCGGGTAGTTGCGGCTGCCGCAGAGGACGGTGTGCTCCAGGATATGGGCCACGCCGGTGGAGTCCTGGGGCATGGTCCGCAGCCCCACCAGGAAGACGTTCTCGGGATTGTCCGCCGCGATGTGGTAGTGGATGGCGCCGGTGGCACGGTGGCGCCAGGTCTCCACGGTGACCTGCAGGGCCTCGATGGGCCGGGCCCCCAGGGATTCGAAGGCCGGGTGGCCGTGGTGCTCCCCTTGCGGGACCGTCGCGGGGCTGTTGCTCATCGCCGATTCGTCTCCTCTCGGATGGGTGGGGTCGGGAAGCGTAAAGAATGGGGGCGCACCCCCGTCGGGGGCAAGGGGTACGCCCTGCCGAAAAACCCCGCCACGGGGCGGGGTTGAGGGGGTCAGGTCCGGATGCCGAGGTCCTGCCAGAGCTTCATGGTCGGCTTGGCCTGGTTCATGCTGTAGAAGTGGATGCCGGGGGCGCCCTGGGCGAGGAGTTCCTCGGCCATGGTCCCCACCACCTCGTGACCGAAGGCCTGCAGGCCCTCCTTGTCGTCCTTGTCGGCCAGCTCCTCGGCACGCCAGCTCAGCCACCGCGGCAGGTCGGCACCGCACATGCCGGAGAAGCGCTTGAGCTGCTCCCAGTTGATGATGGGCATGATGCCGGGGATCACCGGGATGTCCACGCCGCGCTTCTCCAGCTGCTCGATGAAGCGGTAGTAGGCATCGGCGTTGAAGAAGTACTGGGTGATGGCGACATCGGCGCCGGCCTTCACCTTGCGGGCGAAGTTGTCGATATCCGCGGAGGCCGACGGCGCCTGCGGGTGGAACTCCGGATAGGCGCCCACCTCCAGGTGGAAGGTATCGCCGTACTCGCTACGCAGGAACTCCACCAGCTCGTTGGCATAGCGGAACTCGCCGGAGGGGCCGCGCATGCCCGAGGGCACGTCACCGCGCAGGGCGACGATGCGCTTGACGCCCATGTCCCGGTAGTTGTTCACCAGCTCCCGGATGTCCTCCTTGCTGGAGGTGATGCAGGAGAGGTGGGGGGCGGCATCCAGGCCGGCGTTGAGCATGTCCTGGACGGTCTCCACGGTGCCCTGCTGGGTGGAGCCACCGGCGCCGAAGGTGACCGAGACGTAGTGCGGATTCAGGGTGATGAGCTTGTCCCGCACCCGGTGGAGTCGATCCCGCGCCTCTTCCGACTTGGGCGGGAAGAACTCGATGCTGAAACTCTTCTCAAACTTCTTCTGCGATTCCATGACACTCCTCTCGAGGTAGCGTCCCAAGAAAAAGGGAAGGCGCGGCGACCCGTCTGCACGGGCCGCCGGCCTTCCCTCATGCTGCCGAAAGGCGGCGGACCGCCGTTGGCCTAGTAGCGGTAGTGCTCGGGCTTGAACGGACCGTTCACCGGCACGCCGATGTAGTCCGCCTGCTCCTTGGAGAGCGTGGTGATATCGGCACCGATCTTCTTGAGATGCAGCGCCGCGACCTTCTCGTCCAGGTGCTTGGGCAGCATGTAGACGTCGACATTGTACTTGTCGGGGTGATTCCACAGCTCGATCTGCGCCAGCGTCTGGTTCGTGAAGGAGTTGGACATCACGAAGCTCGGATGGCCGGTGCCGCAGCCCAGGTTCACCAGGCGGCCCTTGGCCAGCAGGATGATCTTCTTGCCGTCGGGGAACTCGACATGGTCCACCTGCGGCTTGATCTCGTCCCACTTGTAGTTGCTCAGACCGGCAACATCGATCTCGTTGTCGAAGTGGCCGATGTTGCAGACGATGGCGTCGTGCTTCATGGCCTTCATGTGATCGTGGTTGATCACGTTGTAGTTGCCGGTGGCGGTGACGAAGATGTCGGCGACCGGAGCGGCGTCTTCCATCTTGACCACCTTGTAGCCGTCCATCGCGGCCTGCAGGGCACAGATGGGGTCGACCTCGGTGACCCACACCTGGGCGCCCAGACCGCGCAGGGACTGGGCGGAGCCCTTGCCGACGTCACCGAAACCGGCGACCACGGCGACCTTGCCGGCGACCATCACGTCGGTGGCGCGCTTGATGGAGTCCACCAGGGACTCGCGGCAGCCGTAGAGGTTGTCGAACTTGGACTTGGTGACCGAGTCGTTGACGTTGATGGCCGGGGTCTTGAGCTCGCCCTTCTTGGCCATGTCGTAGAGACGATGGACGCCGGTGGTGGTCTCCTCGGAGATCCCCTTCACGTCCTTCATGAGCTCGGGGTACTCGTCGTTCATCATGGCAGTGAGGTCACCACCGTCGTCCAGGATCATGTTCGGGCGCCAGTCGCCGGGCCCGAAGATGGTCTGGCGGATGCACCACTCGTACTCCTCCTCGGTCTCGCCCTTCCAGGCGAAGACCGGGGTCCCCTCCTTGGCGACCGCGGCAGCGGCCTGGTCCTGGGTGGAGAAGATGTTGCAGGAGGACCAGCGGACCTCGGCTCCCAGCGCCTGCAGGGTCTCGATGAGGACCGCGGTCTGGATGGTCATGTGGAGGCAGCCGGCGATGCGGGCGCCCTTCAGGGGCTGGTCCTTGGCGTACTCCTCGCGGGTCGCCATGAGGCCGGGCATCTCGCCCTCGGCGATCTTGATCTCCTTGCGGCCCCAGTCGGCCAGATTGATGTCGGCGACCTTGTAGTCGGGGTCGAGGGTCTCGACGGGTTTATCAACCATGGAAAGGTTTCTCCTTCGCTATGAATTCGGTGGTACGGCGCAAGCGGCCGGGGCGGAAACCGCCCCGGCGCCCGACATCCTAGCCGGCGGCCTTGCGCAGGGCGTCGGCCTTGTCGGTCCGCTCCCAGGTGATATCGTCCTCGGTGCGACCGAAGTGGCCGTAGGCGGCGGTCTTCTTGTAGATGGGCCGCAGCAGGTCGAGCATGTTCACGATGCCCTTCGGCCGCAGGTCGAAGTTGTCGCGGACGATCTGCTCGAGCTTGTCCTCGGAGATCTTGGCGGTGCCGAAGGTCTCGACGCGCACGGAGGTGGGCTCGGCCACGCCGATGGCGTAGGAGAGCTGGACCTCGCAGCGGTCGGCCAGGCCGGCGGCGACGACGTTCTTGGCGACGTAGCGGCCGGCGTAGGCGGCGGAGCGGTCCACCTTGGACGGGTCCTTGCCGGAGAAGGCACCGCCGCCGTGGCGGCCCATGCCGCCGTAGGTGTCGACGATGATCTTGCGGCCGGTGAGGCCACAGTCACCCACGGGGCCGCCGATGACGAAGCGGCCGGTGGGGTTGATGTGGAACTTGGTGTCCTTGGTCACCCACTCCTCGGGGAGCACGGGCTTGAGGATCTCCTCGCGAACGGCCTCCTCGAGGTCCTTCTGGGAGATGTCCTCATCGTGCTGGGTGGAGAGGACGACGGCGTCCAGGCCCACCGGGGTGGTGCCCTCGTAGCGCAGGGTCACCTGGCTCTTGGCGTCGGGGCGGAGCCACGGCAGGGTGCCATCCTTGCGGACGATGGACTGACGCTCGGTCAGGCGCTGCGCCAGGCTGATCGGGGCCGGCATGAGGACGTCGGTCTCGTTCACGGCGAAGCCGAACATCAGGCCCTGGTCACCGGCGCCCTGGTTCGGGTCGAGGCCGCGGCCCTCGTCCACGCCCTGGGCGATGTCGGGGGACTGCTTGTCGAGCGCGACCAGGACGGCGCAGCTCTCGTAGTCGAAGCCCATGTCGGAGTGGTTGTAGCCGATCTCGTTGACCACCTCACGGGCGATCTCGTTGTACTCCACCTTCGCGCTGGTGGTGATCTCCCCGGAGAGGATGATCATGCCGGTGTTGATCATGGTCTCGCAGGCAACACGCGCCTTGGGGTCCTCGGTGAGGATGGCGTCGAGGATGCCGTCGGAGATCTGATCGGCCACCTTGTCGGGATGGCCCTCGGAGACGGACTCGGAAGTAAAGAGGCTGGTGTTCGACATTATTCTGGTCGCTCCTAGCTTGGCCCCGTATCGGGGTTACACAAAAGACGCGCCGTCCGGTATGGACGACCCTCGTTGAAAATCATGGTGCGCCACGGCTGCTTGCTACTGGGTGCGGGCGGGCGCTCGGGCCGGGTGTGAGGGCAGCGCTGGCTGCCCTTCTCTGAATCGGCGGTGGACCCGGCCCGTGCCGTTGCCATCCGCGATACCTGCAGTCTCGAGAAGATGGGTTTGCTACCGTTCCCGGGGCCTGCCGCAGGTCGGCGCCGCCGCGAAACAGAAAGCATGGAAACATATCCCGATGGCAGTTTCAACCGCCAATGCCAGACGCTGCCGGTCAGCACCGGGAAACAAAAACGTAACTTTCTGATGATAAATAAGGAACCATAATATCGGGCGATTGTCAGAGTTCCGGTCGCCGGCCTCTGGAAGGGCTCCAGGGCCAGTCGCGACCCCCTCCCGGGGTAAAAAATCGTCCACGGCTCCGGCACACCAAACCGGTCCTTCAAGATAGCCTTTTACATATTGATAATCAATACGTTACAGCTTTCTCTCATTCCAGTCCGGAGATTTTTCGCACTGGGAGCCTGCCTCCTCGGGGCCGCCTGCAGTTCCCCGACGCCCTCGGCCGAGCCACACCACACCGAGGGGGGCTTCCGCAATCACCCCCCGGTGGAACGCCCCGGTTTCCTGGACTTTCTGAAGTGGCAGTGGAACCGGCCCGACCACGGTCGCTGGGAGCCGCCGCTGGCGGAGCCGGACCCGCTCGGGGAACGGGAAGGACGGGCCATCACCTGGATCGGTCACGCCACGCTCCTGCTGGAGGTCGACGGCCGCACGGTCCTTACCGACCCGGTCTTCTCGGAGCGCGCCTCCCCGGTGAGCTGGGCGGGACCGAGCCGCTACACCCCGCCCCGGCCCGAGCTACCGGAGCTGCCGCCGGTGGATGTCGTGCTCATCTCCCACAACCACTACGATGCACTGGACGAGGCGAGCGTGGAGGCCCTGGCCGAGGCGCACCCCGGGGCCCGTTTCCTCGTCCCCCTGGGGCTGGCCGACTGGTTCCGGGAGCGCGGCATCGACCGGGTCACGGAGCTGGACTGGTGGGAGTCGACCGAGCATGCCGGCCTGCGGGTGACCGCCACCCCCGTTCAGCACTGGAGCAAGCGCGGCCTCTTCGACGAGAACGAGACCCTCTGGGCCGGCTGGGCCGTGGACTTCGGCGACTTCGATTTCTGGTTCGCCGGCGACACCGGCTACCAGCCGGACCACTTCCGGGCCACCGGCGAACGGCTGGGCCCCTTCGACCTGGCGGCCATCCCCATCGGGGCCTACGCCCCGCGCTGGTTCATGCAGGCCAGCCACGTGACGCCGGAAGAGGCGATGCAGATCCGGGACGACGTCGGCGCCCGGCAGGCGGCAGCCATCCACTGGGGGACCTTCCCCCTCACCGATGAACCGCCCGCGGAGCCCGCCCGGCGGCTCCGGGACGCACGCCGGGCCGCCGGTCTGGCCCCCGGCGCCTTCCGCGTCCTGCGCCACGGCGAGACCTGGCGGCTCTCGGAACCGGCCGAGCCGAGGGTGGCGCCATAGCTGGCCGGCATGTGGCCAGCAGTCCGCTGTCGTCAGGCCCCGCTCAGACCATCTCCAGGGACCGGGCGGCGGTCCGGCCACTCGCTGTCGGGACTTCCCCCTTGAAATCGTGCGCCTTTTCCCTGAACTTATGGTCAGTAACGATGTCTACGCCACGGGTGGCCACGCGCCCCCCGTATCCAAACCCCGATTTCAGCAAAGGCAAGGGAGGCAGAGAATGCGCAAGCTCATCGCCGGCGGCCTCGTCGCCGCCACCGCCCTCGTGGGCGCCAGTGGCGCTTTGGCTCAGCAGAAGGACGAGGATTTCGTCAAATACCGTCAGGGGGCATTCCAGACCATCGCCTGGCACTTCGGCCCCCTGGCCGGCATGGCCAAGGGCGACATCGACTTCGATGCCGAGCTGGCCCAGCGCAATGCCGAGCGGCTGGCCCAGCTGGCCAGCATGCCCTGGGAGGGCTTCGAGGGCGGTCCGCACGATGCCGGGGACGGCCATACCCACGCCAAGGAGGCGATCTGGGAGGAGATGGACAAGTTCGAGGGCGGTGCCGAGAAGTTCCAGCAGGAGGTGGACAAGCTCGCCGAGGTCGCCCAGCAGGGTGAGCTGGGACCGTTGCGCCAGCAGGTGGGCGCCGTGGGCGACACCTGCAAGAAGTGCCACGACAACTTCAAGGAAGACTGAGGTCCAGTCGCGGGCCCATCCGGGCCCGCCACTCTGGCGAAGGGGCCGGCGCGCTGCGTCGGCCCCTTCTCGTTTCCGCCCCCTTCAGGGGGCCGTCATGACGGCGACAGCCAGGGTTCCGGCCACCAGGGCCAGCAGCACCACGGCGCGTACCAGCGACGCCATGGCCGGCTGCCGCGCCGATTCCCGCTTGTAACCGCTGATCATGGGCCGAACCAGGTCCTCCCCCCGCAGGCGATAGGCCAGGATGGCCAGGAGGTGCAGCGCGATGAGCGCCAGCAGGACATCGAAGTTCGCCTTGTGCCAGCCGGTGAGCCAGCCCTGGATATCGCTGCCCACCCAGCCGCCCAGCGGCCCGTCGAAGAAGATGTCATCGGTGGCGAAGAGGCCGGTGATCCCCTGAGCCAGGAGCAGTACCAGCATCACCAGGACCATCCAGCCACCGGCCGGGTTGTGGCCTAGGGTGTGCCCCTCCCCCCGGAGCCAGCCGCGCAGATAGGCCAGCACCTGCCGCGGGCCGTGGAGGAAATTGCTGAAGCGCGCGGTCTCGCTGCCGGCCAGCCCCCACAGGAGCCGGAATCCCACCAGGGTGATGATGGTGTAGCCGCTCCAGACATGGACATCGACCCACTCCAGCCCCTGCTCGCCGCTGTACCAGGACAGGGCGAAGGCCGCCACCAGCAGCCAGTGGAACAGGCGGACCGGCAGATCCCAGACCTTCACCCGGGGGGACGCCTCCGACGTCATCGGCTCTCTCCTTGTCGCTACCTCGATACGCCGGTTAGGACTGCGCGGCGCCGGCGGTGTTCCCGTGGCCGGCGGTCAGCCCCTCGACGACGCGGCGCGCCAGGGAGACCGATTCGAACTTGGTCAGCGTGGCATCGGCCCCCACCCGCTCGGCCTGCTCGGTATTGATGACCCCGGTGAGCGAGGTGTGCAGGAGGACGTAGAGGTCGCTGAGCTGACGATCCTGGCGGATGGCGCGGGTGAGGCTGTAGCCGTCCATCTCCGGCATCTCGATGTCGGAGATGACCATGGCGATGTGGTCACGAATGTCCTCCCCCGCGGCCTCCCGCGCCTTCTCCCGCAGCAGGTCCAGGGCCTCCCGCCCGTCCCGCGCCATGAGATAGTTCACCCCCAGTCGGTCCAGGGTCCGGGCGGTCTGCTTGCGGGCGATGGCGGAATCATCCACCACCAGGACACTGCGGTCGCCGGCGGAGTGGGCATCGGCCAGGTCGTCGAACTCGGCGTTGCCGTCGAGATCGAACTCCACGTGCTCGTCCAGGACGGTCTCGAAGAGGACCTTCTCCACGTCCAGGATCTCCACCAGGTGGTTGTCCAGGTAGGTCACCCCGGTGATGTAGCTGGCGCGTGAGGAACTCTGTGGCGGGCGGTGGACATCCTTCCAGTCCAGGACGGCGATGCGATCCACCGCCGCCACCCGGAACCCCACCTGGACCCGGTTGAAGGAGCCGATGATGACCATGCCGGGCCCGGAGCGATCCGCCCCCTTGAAGCCCACGGCCCGAGCCAGGTCCACCACCGTCACCGACTCCCCCCGGAAGTTCGTGACCCCCAGCACGGCACGATGAGCATCGGGCAGCCGGGTAAGTTCCGGCGTGGTCATCACCTCCATGACCTTGAGGACATTGATGGCGAAGAGCTGCTCCCCGCCCAGGCTGAAGAGCAGCAGCTCCAGTCGGTCGGAATCGGCACCCTGCCGGCGGTCGCTTACGGCCATGACGGCCCCCTGGTATCAAGTGACTGTCCAACCAGTATAACGTGGGCAACCCGCCTCCGCGCCAGGGTGTTCGCATACTCGGAGGCGGCCGATGCAAGTCCTTTTCAGAGCCAGTACGCCTCCCCCCGGGGTAGGCGTGAACGAGCGTGTCCATGGTAGTAGGATCGCCCCATGGAACGCGCCTCGTCCGACCCGCCCCCCGCCCTGGGCCTCGCCGGCTACAGCGGCGCCGGCAAGACCACCCTGCTGGAGGGAATCATCACCCGCCTGGCGGCCGCCGGCTGGCGGCTGGGGGTCCTCAAGGCGAGCCACCACGATGTCGACCCCGACACCCCCGGCAAGGACAGCCACCGGCTGCGCCACGCCGGGGCGGCAGTGACCCAGCTCGCCGGGCCGCGCCGCTGGAGCCTGTTCGTGGAGCCACCGGCGGAAGCATCTCCACCCGACCTGTCCACGGCGCTGGCCCGCTTCGCCGGCTTCGGCCTGGACCTGGTCCTGGTGGAGGGCTATCGCGAGGCGAGCTTCCCGCGGATCGAGGTCCATCGGGCCGAACGCGGGGGACCCTGGCTCTTCCCGGACCACCCCGGCATCATCGCCCTCGCCTGCGACGAGGCGCCACCCGCGGGAGCGCCGCCGACCCTGGCCCTGTCCGATCCCGCCGCCGTGGCGCAATTCATCATCGACCACTACCCCGACCTCGGAGGGACCCATGACCCGTAACGACGCCTGCTACCAGCCCGGCCCCGACCTCCTGCCCGTGGTCGAGGCGCGCCGGCGG
>JBKGYA010000045.1:0-12858 GCA_046546335.1 Thiohalospira sp.
ACGGTGGCGGTGCCGTCGAAGCCCGCGATCCGGGCGGCCCGGGCGGCGAGGACACCCGCCTCGGCGCCGTGGGCGCGGCGCATGCCGAAGTCCACCAGCAGGCGATCGCCGGCGGCCAGCCGGACCCGCGCCGCCCGGGAGGCGATGAGGGTCTGGAAGTGGAGGAGGTTGATGATCCGGCTCTCCACCAGCTGGGCCAGGGGCATGGGGGCGCGCACCCGCAGCAGCGGTTCGTCGGCGAAGACGGCGGTGCCCTCGGGGACGGCGTCCACGTCCCCGGTGAAGGAGAGCCCGGCCAGCCAGTCCAGCAGGGTGCGGGAGAAGCGGCCGGTGGATTCCAGCCAGGTCAGGGCCGCCTCGTCGAAGGCCAGGCCCTCCAGGTAGTCCAGGACCTGCTCCAGGCCGGCGGCGAGGAGGAAGTTGCGCTCGTCCGGGAGGTCGCGGACGAAGAACTCGAACTCGGCCGTCTCCGTGAGGCCGTGCTCCAGGTAGGCCTGGGCCATGGTGAGCTGGTAGAGGTCGGTGAGCAGGGCGTCGTCGCGTCCCGGTCTCATGCGGGGCAGATCTCCTCGCTGGTGGTGAGGGTGCAGCCGGCCTCGGCCATCTCGGCCAGGGCGCGTTCGCCGTCGCCGGGCTGGATGTCCACCGCCCCCACGGCGTCGGTAAGGACGGTCACGGCGAGGCCCTCCGCCCGGCCGTCCAGGGCGGTGGCGCGGACGCAGTAGTCGGTGGCCAGGCCGCCGACGACGATCCCGGTGCAGCCGGCGCTGCGCAGGCGGGCGGCCAGGTCGGTGCCGTCGAAGCCGGAGTAGGCGTCGGCATCCGCCCGGGTGCCCTTGTCGATGAGGGTGGTTCCCTCCGGCAGGACCAGGCCGGCACCGAAGGCGAAGCCCTCGGTCCCGTCCACGCAGTGGGGTGGCCAGGGTCCCCCCTGGGCCCGGAAGGAGCAGTGGTCCGGCGGGTGGCGGTCCCGGGTGGCAAGGACCGGCCGCCCCGCCGCGGCGAAGGCGGAGGCGCAGCGGTTGAGCGGCGGGATCACGGCGTCCCCGCCCGGAACGCCCAGGGCGCCGCCGGGGAGGAAGTCGTTCTGGACATCGACGATGACCAGCGCGGTGGTGGCGGGGTCGGGCTGCATGGCGCCTCCGTGGCGGTGGCCTGGTCCCCGAGTCTAGCCGATGGGAGCGGCCCTGGGAGGGTCAGTCGTTGAGGCGAATGGTGATCTCGGTACCGGCCTCCGGCAGCTCGAAGGCGGCGTCGGCGAAGGCGGGCGGGCCGCTGACCTCGATGTTGTTGGACAGCCCCCAGGGCTCGGTGGGGATCATGCCCAGGAAGCGGTCCATGCCGCCGTCGCCGTCCTCGTCGTGGTAGGCGATGACGGCGTAGCGGCCCGGCTCCAGCCCGTCGAAGGCGAAGGTCGCCGTCCCCTCACGTGCCGGGACGGCCCCGCGGCGCAGGGCCTGCTCCGGTTCGCGGAAGGTCTCGGCGTCGGCGTAGAGGTCGGCCCGGACCTCGCCGTCCTCCCCGACGACGCCCTCCACCTCCACCGTGAGGTCGGCGGCCGCCGCCGGGCCCGCCAGCAGCCCGGTTCCGAGCAGGGCGAGGGCCGTCCTCATGCCGCGTCACCACACCGGCGGTTGGCCGGGACCGATTCGTCGATGTAGCGCGGCGGGTTGAGGTCGAGGCCGTTCATCAGGGCGATGAAGCCCTCCCGGTCGTTGCCGGCCAGCCGCGGATTGGTGGCCCGCTCCTCGCCCACGGTGGTCACCGTCCGCCCCTCGTAGTCGTGGCCGGGGAAGAGCAGCGTCTCGTCGTCGAGGCTCAGGATCCCCTGGGTGAGGCTGTCCCAGAGCTGGCCCGGGTCGCCGCCCTGGAAGTCGGTGCGGCCGGTGCCGCCGATGAGCAGGGCGTCGCCGGTGAAGACGCGGTCGCGCCAGCGGAAGCTCATGCTCCCCGGGGTGTGGCCGGGGGTGGCGATGGTGTGGATGACCTCGTTGCCGAAGGTCAGGTCCTCGTCGCCGTCCAGCTGGAAGTCGGCGCAGTCGGCGCCGCACTCGCGGCCCACGGCCACCGGTGCGCCGGTCTCCCGGCGCAGGTCGCCGGCGCCGGTGATGTGGTCGGCGTGGACGTGGGTGTCCAGGATGAGCTCCAGGCGCAGGCCGTGGTCCCGGATCACCCGGAGGTCGCGCTCCACCATGGTCTTCGCGGGATCGATGATGGCCGCGGCATCGGTGGTCGGATCCACCAGGATGTAGGTGTAGGTGGAGGTGTCGGGCTCGAAGAGCTGATGGAAGGTCTTCATGGTCTCTCTCCTGTTGGTTCTGGCTTGAGTGACGACTAGCGGTGGAGGCCTTTTCGGGGCCCCCGGAGGTGGAGCCCTCTCTTGGCTCCTCCGGGCCTCGTCATCCCGGATAAAGCAGGTTGCGTGCCGAGCGGTCGGGTCGCCGTATATTGCCGTGCGAGCGGCGTCACGCCGCCTTGGATTCCCCGGTTCGGCGGTCTCGGCTGACCCGGCTGGCAGCCCTGTAATTCCTGAGTGACACACTTGGCATTTTGGCCCTCCCCGCCGGGTTTTCAACCGGGGACTCGCTCCGGTCGCGCGTCCTCCTCGGACCGGGTGCGTGGACACCCCGGGTGCTGCCCGGGGTTGACCTGCTCCCCTGTATCGTGAATGATAACCATTCGCATTTACGAGAAGAGGAGGACGGACCATGCGGTTGATGGTGGATGCCTGGCTCGAGCGCAGAGAGCCCCTGGTGACCCTGCGCGATGCCGACAGCGGCCGCGCCCTGGCCCGCTGGCAGGGGGCGACGGTGGGGCGGCTGCTGGAGGAGGGCGGCCTCGCCCTGGAGGACCTGCTCACGCCCCTGTCGCCGGAGGCCACCCGTCGCCTGGTGGCGGCCCTGGCGGTGGTCCATCCGGTGGCCCTGCCGGGGCGGGAGCCCGAGGCCGCCTGAACATGGCGACCGCGCCGACGCCGTACACCATCGAGGCCTGGATGGAGGGCGGGCAGCCCCGCCTGCGGATCCGGGATGCCGAGTGCGGCACCGTGGCACTGGAGGTCGCCGGGGGTGGCGGAGCGCTACCCAAGCCGCTCTTCCGGGAGCTGGTGCTGCTGGCCGCCCGCGGGCGGTTGAAGGCTCCGGCTCAGCCGGGGATGAAGACCGGGCCGTGGGGGCCCTCCAGCCGGACCATCTCGCGACCGTAGAGGCGGCCCAGGGTCCGTTCGTTGACCACCGCGTCCAGCGGTCCGGCACAGGCGCCCTCGCCCGGGTAGAGGAGCAGGGCGTGGTCGCAGAAGCGCACGGCGAGGTTGGCGTCGTGGAGACTGAGCAGGCGGCCGCGGCCGGTGCGGGCGGCCAGCGCCTCCAGCACGCCGATCTGGCGACCGGGGTCCAGGTGGCTGGTGGGCTCGTCCAGCAGCTCCAGGGGCACGTCCTGGGTGAAGAGGGTGGCCAGGGCCAGCCGCTGGCGCTCGCCGCCGGAGAGGGTGGCAGGGTCGCGTGCGGTCAGCTCGGCCAGGCCCATGGTCGCCAGCGCCTCCCGGGCCAGGCGGTAGTCGGCCTCCCCCTCCATGGCCCAGGGGCCCAGGTGGGGGTGGCGGCCGGCCACCGTCGCCTCCAGCACCGTTCCGGCAAAGCCGGGGTCGGGGTCCTGCAGCAGCAGCCCCAGCCGCCGGGCGAGGTGGCGGCGGGGCAGCCGGTCCAGCGGCTCGCCGTCCACCCGGATGGTGCCGGTGGTGGCCGGGCGCAGGCCGGCCAGGGTGTGCAGCAGGGTGGTCTTGCCGGCGCCGTTGGGGCCGAGGATGGCCCAGGTCTGGCCCGGCTCCACGGCGAGATCCAGGCCGGCCACCACGGTCTGGCCGCCGATGGTCACGGTGAGGTCGTGGCAGGTGAGCCGGCTCATCGCCGCCCCCGGACCAGCAGGTAGAGGAAGAGGGGAACCCCCACCAGGGCGGTGAGCACGCCCACCGGCAGCTGCTGGGGCGCGATGATGGTCCGCGCCAGGGTGTCGGCGAGGGTGAGCAGGGTGCCGCCGGCCAGGACCGCCGCCGGCAGGAGCCAGCGGTGGTCGCTGCTCACCCATAGCCGCATGAGGTGGGGGACCACCAGCCCCACGAAGCCCACCGAGCCCGCCAGCGTGACGGCGGCGGCGGTGGCCAGGGAGGCGCCGAAGTAGACGCCCCGGCGCAGGGCGGGGACGGCGACGCCCAGGACCGCGGCCTGCTGTTCCCCCCGGGCCAGGAGGTTCAGGGAGCGGGCGGCGGCGAGGGCGACGATCAGGGCCACGGCGAGCAGGCCGAGGGCGGGCAGGGGGTCGCCGGGCTGGCTCAGATCGCCCATGAGCCAGAAGAGCATGCCGTGGACCTGGCGCTCCCCGGCCACGGCCAGGAGGAAGCTGATCACCGCCCCCCAGCCGGCGGCGACCACTACGCCGGTGAGCAGCAGCCGGTCACCGCCGCCCCCGGCGGCCCGGGCCAGGGCGAAGACCAGCAGCATGGAGGCGAGTGCACCGCCGAAGGCGGCGGGGGCGACGAGGGCGCCGGCGGCGCCGAGGACCATGGTGCCCAGGGCGGCCACGGCAGCGCCGCCGGAGATCCCGAGGACGTAGGGATCGGCCAGGGGGTTGCGCAGCAGGACCTGCATGAGCGCCCCCGCCAGGGCCAGCAGCCCGCCCACGGCGAAGGCGGCGAGCGCCCGGGGCAGGCGCAGTTCGAGGACCACGCGGGCGGCGGTGCCGGTGGCGTCGCCGGTGAGGGCCCCCCAGACGGCCGTCGGGGGTATCGTCAGGCTGCCGATGCCCAGGCTCGCCACCAGGGCGGCGAGGGCCAGCAGGCCCAGCAGCGCCAGCCGCAGGCCCATCTAGCCGGCCTCGTCCAGGGGCCGGAGGCGGTCGCCGGCGCGCAGGGTCTGCACCGGCCAGTTCCGGCTTCGCGCGGTCTCGGCCAGGGCCGGGTCCGGGTCCACGGCCACCGGGTGGGTGACCTGCTCCAGCAGCGGGAGGTCGTTGCGGGAGTCGCTGTAGAAATGGCTCCCCGCCAGGGTCTCGCCGGCGTCGCTGAGCCACGCCTGGAGGCGGGTGACCTTGCCCTCCCGGAAACAGGGGGTCCCGGCCACCTCGCCGGTATAGCGGCCATCCACGAACTCCGGCTCGGTGGCGATGAGGGCGTCCACACCGAAGAGCTCGGCGATGGGGGCGGTGACGAAGCTGTGGGTGGCGGTGATGATCACCGGCGTGTCCCCGGCGGCGCGGTGCTCTTCCACCAGCCGCCGGCCGGCGGGGAGGACCAGCGGCTGGATGCGCTCGGCCAGGAACTCGGCCCGCCAGGCGAGGAGCCGGTCCAGCGGGTAGCGGGTCAGCGGCTCCAGGGCGAAGCGGAGGAAGGCGAAGATGTCCAGGGTCCCGGCCTGGTACTGGGCATAGAAGGCGTCGTTGGCGCGTCGGTACGCCTCGGCATCCACCAGGCCGCGGTCGGCGAGGAAGTCGCCCCACTCGTGGTCGCTATCGCCGGCGAGCAGGGTGTTGTCCAGGTCGAAGAGGGCCAGGGCCACGGCGTGAACTCCTTCGCAAGTGAGCCGCCCATTCTACTGTGGTTACGCGGGGTGGTTCGAGTTCCGGTGGTCTTTACGCAGGGCGTCCGCGTACTTGGTCCGAAAAGGGTTCGCGGTCGGTGGAAGTCCCTGATACCAGGTCGTCGGCAGCAGGGATGCTGCCGTCGAGCCGACAGGGACGTCTTCACGGCGTACCTGGTATCAGGGACTTGCACCGGCCGCCCCCGAGTATGCGGACGCCCTGGGCCTTCATGGCGATGCTGTTCGGCCCCCCGGGGTTGCCGTGGGGCGCGGCACCCAGTGTCGGGGAGGGCGGGCGCTGGTACGCGCGGGCCGCGGAAGCGGGAAGGGGTGGTGCAGGGCCTCGGCGGCCATGGATGGCCGCCGCGGAGCGCCAGGGATGGTCCTCGCGTCCCTGCACCACCCCTTCCCGCTTCCGCGGTTCGCGCCCCGGACGAAGGGATTCCCGGCAGGCCCGGAACCGCGAGGTGCGGGCGGTCGCCGCGCTTGCCGGGGGGGTGGGCCGTGTGAAAGAATCAATTGTTGGGGCATTCCGGATTCCGGTCTTTCAAGTGATTGATTCAGAAGGTTTCAGAGCCAACGTCGGGATCATCCTGACCAATGCGGCGGGCCAGGTCTTCTGGGCCCGGCGGTTGCGGCAGAATGCCTGGCAGTTCCCCCAGGGCGGGATCGGCGTCGACGAGACCCCGGAAGAGGCGATGTACCGGGAGCTGGGGGAGGAGGTCGGCCTCGCCCCGGAGGACGTGATCCTCTGCGGCTGCACCGGGGACTGGCTCCACTATCGGCTGCCGCGCCGGCTGGTGCGGCGCAATCATCGGCCCGTCTGCGTGGGGCAGAAGCAGCTCTGGTACATGCTGCGGGTCGTGGAGGAGGAGCCCCCGGTGCGGCTGGATGCCACCGACCACCCGGAATTCGATACCTGGCGCTGGGTGGACTACTGGCGCCCGGCCCGGGACGTGGTCTACTTCAAGCGGCGGGTCTACGCCCGCGCCCTCTCCGAGCTGGCCGGCATGGCCCCGCGCCCGCCGGGTCCGCCGCCCCGCGACGTCCGCGCCCGGTGCCGCTGATGACGACCATGCTGGGAACCCTGCGCCGGATCGTCCAGGAGGTGAACGCCGCCCCCGACCTGCCCCGCGCCCTGCAGCTCATCACCGGCCGGGTGAAGCAGGCCATGGACGTGGACGTCTGCTCGGTCTACCTGGTGGACAGCAGCCGGGACGAGCTGGTCCTCATGGCCACCGAGGGCCTCAATCCCGAGAGCGTCGGCCAGGTCCAGATGGCCTTCGACCGCGGCCTCGCCGGCCTGGTGGCCGAGCGCGCGGAGCCGGTCAATATCTCCGACGCCACCCTCCATCCGCGCTACGAATACTTCCCCACCACGGGGGAGGAGCGCTACTGCGCCTTCCTGGGGGTGCCCATCATCCACCACCGCCAGGTCCTGGGGGTGCTGGTGGTCCAGCGCAGCGAGGTCTACCGCTTCGGTGAGGACGAGGTGACCTTCCTCATCACCGTCGCCTCCCAGCTCGCCGGCGGGATCGCCCACGCCGAGGCCAGCGGCGGGATCGACGGCCTGGGCGACCACGAGCCCGGCGCCGAGGCCTTCGAGCACCGGCCGCTGCAGGGGCTGGCCGCGGCCCCCGGCGTGGCCATGGGCCAGGCGGTGGTCATCTACCCCGAGGCGGATCTGGAGGCGGTGCCGGACCGCCAGGCGCGGGATCCGGTGGCGGAGGAGGCCCGCTTCGACCAGGCCCTGGTGGCCGTGCGGGAGGAGGTGGAGAGCCTCGCCGCCCGCATGCGCGAGCAGCTGCCGGTAGAGGACCTGGCGCTCTTTGACGCCTACCGCATGATGCTGGAGAGCGACAGCCTCGCCGGCAAGGTCATCGACCGCATCCGCGCCGGCCAGTGGGCGCCGGGGGCGCTGCGCCAGACGGTGGCCGAGCACCTGCAGGTGTTCGAGGCCATGGAGGACCCCTACCTCTCCGAGCGGGCCGACGACATCCGCGACCTGGGCCGGCGGATCCTGGTCCACCTCCAGCAGCACACCCCGGCGGCGCCGGAGTATCCGGAGCGCGTGGTGCTGGTGGGCGAGGATATCGCCGCCTCCCACATCGCCGAGGTGCCGCCGGACCGGCTGGCGGGGCTGGTCTCCATGCGCGGCTCGCGCAACTCCCACGCCGCCATCCTGGCCCGGGCCATGGGGATCCCGGCGGTGATGGGGCTGGACAATCTGCCGGTGGGGCGCATGGATGGCCGCGACCTCATCGCCGACGGCTACACCGGCCGGGTCTACATCGCCCCCTCCGACGAGGTGCGCAAGGAGTTCCAGCGGCTGGTGGACGAGGAAGAGGAGCTGGCCGCCGGCCTCGACCACCTCCGCGACCTGCCGGCGGAGACCGGCGACGGCTTCCGGATCCCGCTGCTGGTCAATACCGGTCTCGTCTCCGATGTCTCCGCCTCGCGCCAGAGCGGGGCGGAGGGGATCGGCCTCTACCGCACCGAGTTCCCCTTCATGGTGCGCGAGCGCTTCCCCGGCGAGGAGGAGCAGGCGGAGATCTACCGCGCGGTGCTGGCGGCCTTCGATCCGCGGCCGGTGACCCTGCGCACCCTGGACGTGGGCGGCGACAAGGCGCTGCCCTACTTCCCCATCCAGGAGGACAACCCCTTCCTGGGGTGGCGCGGGATCCGGATCACCCTGGACCACCCGGAGATCTTCATCACCCAGCTGCGGGCGATGCTCCGCGCCAGCGCGGGGATGTCCAATCTCCAGCTGCTGCTGCCCATGGTCAGCGGGGTGGCGGAGCTGGACGATGCCCTGGTCCTCCTGCACCGCGCCCACCGGGAGCTGGTGGACGAGGGGCTGGACGTGGGCATGCCCAAGGTCGGCGTCATGGTGGAGGTCCCCTCGGCGGTCTACCAGGCGCGGGAGCTGGCCCAGCGCGCCGACTTCCTCTCCGTGGGGACCAACGACCTCACCCAGTACCTGCTGGCGGTGGACCGCAACAACGCCCGGGTGGCCGACCTCTACGACGCCCTCCACCCCTCGGTGCTGCGCGCCATGGTCCAGATCGTCGAGGGGGCCCGGGCCCACGGCCGGCCGGTCTCGGTCTGCGGCGAGATGGCGGGGGACCCGGCGGCGGTGATGCTGCTGGTGGGGATGGGCATGGATTCCCTCTCCACCAGCGTCTCCAGCCTGCCGCGGGTGAAATGGGTGATCCGCAGTATCACCCGGGAGCGGGCGACCGCCCTGCTGGCGGAGGTCCTGCACTACGAACAGCCCGGCGCCATCCGCCAGCGGCTGAATACCGAGATCGAGGCCCTGGGGCTGGGCGGCCTCATTCGGCCGGGGAAGTAGCTCCCTGCCGTCGAGGACCTGACAGCCCCCGGCCGGAGCGCGCCGCCGCCGTCAGGCGAGCTGGGCCAGGATCCGGAAGCCGGCCAGGTAGGTGCCCGCCGCCGAGCCCAGGGTGGCCAGCAGGAAGACCATGAGGATCCGGGTGACGCGGTTGCGCCACCAGCCCCGGGGGTGGGCGGCGTCGCTGCGCAGGCGGGCGAAGTCGCCCACCCGGGGGCGGCGGACCCAGGTCTCCACCGCGGCGACCACCATGCCGGCGCCGATGGTCGGGTTCAGGGAGGTCAGGGGGGCGGCGACGAAGGCGGTGACCACCGTCACTGGATGGGCCAGGGCGATGGCCGCCCCGGCCGCCGAGAGCCCGCCGTTGATGAGCACCCAGTCGGCTACCAGCTCCCAGCCCAGCGCCTGGTCCCGGGAGAAACCCACGGCGAAGCCCACCAGGACCAGGGCGACCACCACCCACGGGATCAGCTTCGGCCAGCGCGAGGGCGGCGGCACGGCCTCCAGCGCCTCCAGGCGCGGGGCCGGGTCCGCCGGCTCCGGGGCGGCCAGCTCCTCTTCCAGGATCCGCCGGATCCCCTCCAGGTGGCCGGCGCCGACCACGGCGAGGATGTGCTGGTGGCCCTCGGCCAGCCCCTGGAGCAGGCGCAGGGCCATGTAGCGGTCGCGCTCGGCGATGAGGGGCTCGTGGAGTTCGGCCTGCTCGGCGGCGAACTCGCTGAAGGTGGCCTCCAGGACGTCGCCCTCCTTGAGCCGCTCCAGCTCCGACTCGTCGATCTGCTCCCGGGAGAGGAGGCTGCCGCCCAGCCCGGCCAGCAGCCCCATCCGGCGCCACCAGGGGACGCCGCGATAGACCCGGCGCAGGGTGGTCCCGATCTCGCGGTCGATGAGCAGGACCGGCAGGTGGGCCTCGCGCGCCCGGTTCACCGCCGCCTTCATCTCCGCCCCGGGCTCGATGCCCAGCTGGTCCGCCAGGCGTTGCTGGTAGGCACCCAGGGCGAGGCTCGCGGCGACCATGGCGGCGCGGCCGCTGCGGATGACCTGGAACAGGTCCATGCGCTCCAGGCTGGCCGGGTCCATGAGGCTCTGGTGGCGCCCGGGGCAGAGTTCCACGGCGACGGCGTCGTAGGCGCCGGTGGCCAGGGCCTCTTCCACGGCCTCGGTGCTCACCCGGGAGACGTGGGCCGTGCCCAGGAGCGTGACCCGGCGGCCATCGGGGAGGCGGACGGTGGCGGTGGGCTGCTCGCCCTGTTCGGTTGGCTGGTTCATGGCGACATCATACCGTTCGCGGCGCGATTTGGCCCGAAGCCATGGACCGGCACCATTGGCCCTGCAGGGGGCGGGTTGAATCGGGCGGACGTGGGGCTCAAGCTTTTCGATCCTCGTCTACGAGAGAGCGCTATGCGGACCATCGAACAGGCCGACGGCACCCTATGGGAGGTGGCGGTGGGGAAGGAGTCCTACTCGGGGCTGGTGCTGCTGTTCACGCCACGGCGCGGGGCCGGGGTGTGGCGGCGGCCCATGCCGGAGTGGAGCACGCAGACGGAGGCCGAGGATGCCCTGCGGGCCATGGGGGATGCCCGCCTTCACGAACTCCTCATGGAGGCCGCAGAGGCGGGGCCGGGCTAGCTACCGGCTCTCCTCGACCATGTAGTCCACGGCGGCGCGGACCTCGTCGTCGGAGAGATTGCTGTAGCCGCCCTTGGCCGGCATCACCCCGTCATCACCCTCGAAACCCTCGATGGCGTGCTTGTAGAGGGTATCCGTGTCCTTGTCCACTCGTTCCGACCAGGCCTCCTTGTCACCGACCTTCGGTGAGCCGGCGACACCCTTCGCGTGGCAGGAGGCGCAGGCATCGTCATAGGTGCCCTTGCCGTCGGCGGCGAGGGCGGTGGTCGCTGTGGCCATCCCGGCGAGGGTGATGGCGGCGGCGGCGGTGAGGCTTTTCATTGTATTCCCCTCTCTGGTTCCGGTGTTGTCATCGTTCAGAGCCTTGTCGGCCCGGGGAACCCTCCGGTGGCTCGTAATGGACGGCGGCGATGGCCAGCTCCCGCTCTCCTTCCGGGGTCGAGGCCCGTACCTCGTCCCCGGCCCGCTTTCCCAGGAGTGCGCGGGCAACCGGAGAGTCGATGCTGATCCAGCCGCGTTCGGGAGCGATCTCGTCGGGACCGACGATCCGGACACGCGGTTCGCTGCCGTCCGACTCCTCCAGGTCCACCCAGGCGCCGAAGTAGACCCGATCGGGCTTCGGCTCCCGGCGGTGGACCACCTGCACTTCATCCAGACGCTTCTGCAGATAGCGCAGCCGGCGGTCGATCTCGCGCAGCCGCTTCTTGCCGTAGATGTACTCGGCATTCTCCGAGCGGTCACCCAGTGCGGCGGCATCCGATACCTGCCGGGTCACCTCCGGTCTTTCGACCCGCCAGAGGTGTTCCAGTTCCGCCTGGAGGGCACGCGCCCCTTCCGGGGTGATGTAGGCGCTTGTGCGTCCGGGATCTCCCGCCATGGCGCCCTCTCGCGACTGCCTGCGGAGGCGCGTCACCTTAGCAGCCCGCTCGCGGAACACAACCCCGTGGGGAGAAAGGATATTCAGGCGAACAGCGCCAGGACCTCGGCCACCGGCCGGCGGCTGTCCCCCTGGCGGCTGATGGTGCGGGCCACCGGGAAGCTGTCCAGGTCGGCGTCGCGGTAGTACTCGCGCACCACGGGGGTGTCGTGGTTGGAGATCACCACGGGGACGCCCCGCTCGGCGGCCCGGCGGGCGGCGGCGGCCAGGCGCGCCTGGGCGTCGTCGGCGAAGGGGCCGGGGGCGTAGGCGGTGAAGTCGGCGGTGGTCGACAGGGGGGCGTAGGGGGGATCGCAGTAGACCACGTCGCCGGGCCGGGCGGCGTCGAGTTCGGTCTCGAAGTCGCCCACGGCGAGATCCACCTCGCGCTCTCGCGCCTGGCGGGCGAAGGCGGCCAGCTCCCGCTCCGGGAAGTAGGGGCGGGCGTGGCGCCCGAAGGGGACGTTGAAGCCGCCGCGGCGGTTGTAGCGGCAGAGGCCGTTGTAGCCGTGGCGGTTGAGGTAGAGGAAGAGCGCGGCCCGCTCCACCGGGTCCGCCTCGGCGTTGAAGGCCGCGCGGCGGGCGTAGTAGAGGTCGGCGTCGTTGCCATCCTCGAACAGCGCCCGGGCCCGCTGGATGAACGCCTCGCCGCCGTCGCGCACGGCCCGGAACAGGCCGATGAGGTCCGGGTTGCTGTCCACCAGGCGGTAGGCCGGGTAGTCGGCGGCCAGGGTGACCGCCGCGGCCCCGGCGAAGGGCTCGATGAGCCGCTCCCCCGCCGGCAGCCGCGGGAGGATGCGGTCCAGGGAGCGGTGCTTGTTGCCCGCCCACTTGAGGAAGGGGCGCGGATACCGGCTCATGCCAGATCCCGGACGAGGACGCGGGAGCCGCGCTGGAAGTTGTAGAGGGCGCGCCGGTCCATGGGCAGGGCGTCGAGCTCCGCCGGCTCGAAGCCGCGTTCCCGGAACCAGTGGCCGGTGCGGGTGGTGAGGACCACCAGCCGCTGCAGGCCCTGGCTGCGGGCGCGCCGCAGGAGGTAGTCCAGCAGCCCGTCCCCCCGCCGCTGGCCGCGGTAGGCCGGGTCCACCGCCAGGCAGGCGATCTCGCCGACCCGGTCTTCCGGGAAGGCGTGCAGGGCGGCGGAGCCGATGATGGCGCCGTCCCGCTCGACCACCACGAAGTCGTCGATGGTGGTCTCCAGCTGCTCGCGGTCGCGGCGGACCAGGATCCCCTCGACCTCCAGCGGGGCGATGAGCTCCAGGATCCCGCCGACGTCGTCGATGGTTGCCGGCCGGACCCCCTCGAAGCGCTCCCGGCTGACCAGCGTCCCGGCACCGTCGCGGGTGAAGAGCTCCTCCACCAGGACGCCGTCGCGCCGCCGGTCGAGGAGG